>CAZWKZ010000001.1:0-33708 GCA_964633935.1 uncultured Oscillospiraceae bacterium
CTCGGGCGCGCCGACCGCGTCATACTGTACCGAGACCTGACTCTTGCCGTCGGGACGCAGCCACGGGAGTCTGCCCGACTCGCGCTCGCGCGCCAGCGCCTTGGTCAGATTATGCGCATAGGAGACCGGCGCCGGCATCAGCTCCTTCGTCTCGTCGCAGGCGAAGCCGAACATCATGCCCTGGTCGCCGGCGCCCGTCTGCCCGTCCTCGTCGTATGAGCTGTCCACGCCCATGGCAATATCGGGCGACTGCCTGTCGATGGCCGTCATGACCGCGCAGCTGTGCCCGTCAAAGCCGGCCTCGGCGCTGTCATAGCCGATCGAGCAAATCGTCTCGCGCGCAATGCCCGCCACATCCACGCTGGCCGTCGTCGTGATCTCGCCCATGACCACGACAAGTCCCGTCGTGGCCGCACACTCGCACGCCACGCGCGCCGCCGGATCCTGCGCCAAAATGGCGTCGAGCACGCTGTCGGAGATCTGGTCGCACAGCTTGTCCGGATGGCCCTGTGTGACGGATTCGGAGGTAAAAATTCTCTTTGCTTTTTCCATATCGATGCGATTCCTTTCCGATTTCAAATACAAAACAAAAATGCGCTTGTCTTCGACAAAGCGCACGAAAAGCCCTTCCTCATCTTTCGATCACTTCGCCGGATTTGGCACCTTGCAGATGCAGGTTGCCGGGCTTCATCGGGCCGTTCCCTCCGCCACTCTTGATAAGGCTATTGAATTGGTGTAATTTATTATACATATCGTGCGAAAAAAGTCAACCGGAAACGAAACTTTATTTTTCCTCCGCCTGTTTTTTCACCGAAGCAGGTTTGCCTCACCCGTGCGCGGGCGTATAATACTTACATTATTTACAATTTGTACGTAGATTTTCCGCCTGCTTTCCGGTAAGATAGGCGGTATCGGAGGAGGATGAACATATGAACGAATTCAGAAAACGCTTTGAGCGCTTCTGCCTGCGCAACCGCAGCAAGGGCATCCCAAACCTGATGCTCATCATTGCCGTCGGCAATGTTATCGTGTACCTTCTATCCACGATCGACCCCAGCAACTTGATCTATTCCTGGCTGTGCTTCAGCCGCAGCAAGATCCTGAGCTGGCAGCTCTGGCGGCTCGTCACCTACGTTTTTACCTTCCTGTGCGACAGCATCAGCGGCAACGCGTTCATCTCGGGCGCCAACCTGCTTTTGTCCGCTGTGGCGCTGTTCTGCTATTACCAATTCGGCAGGATCCTCGAGCAGTATTGGGGCACGCTGCGCTTCAACCTCTACTATTTTACCGGTATCCTCATGACCGATATCGCCGCGCTGCTGCTGGGCTATCCGGCTACGGCGGGCGCGATGAATCTGAGCTTGTTCCTCGCCGTCGCCACCATCGCGCCCGAGGCGCAGGTGCGCCTGTTTTTCATCCTGCCGCTCAAGATGAAGTGGCTGGCATGGGTGTATCTCGCGCTGGCCGCCTGGGATGTCGTTCAATACCTGCTGTATTTCGGCTTGATGAGCTTTGTCTGGCTGCTGCCGCTCGTGCCGCTGGCAAACTACTTCTTGTTCTTTGGCAGCGATATCAAGAATCTGTTTCCCGCCTCGATGCGCTACCGCCGGCCGAAGCCGAGCAAGCCGCGCGCCAAGCCCAACCCGAACTGGGCCAGCTCGTACCAGTCCAAATCGGGCGAGCGTCCCTACCGTCACAAGTGCACCGTCTGCGGCCGCACCGATACCGAGCATCCCGAGCTTGAGTTCCGCTACTGCTCGAAATGCAACGGCTACTACTGCTACTGCATCGACCACATCAATAACCACGCGCATATCCAATAGGCGCCCGCATTGCGCCGCGAAAAACAGGCGGCCGATCACCGGAAGACCGCGCCAGTCTTTTGCCCACGCAACGCATCCTCGCACGCCATGTGCGGGGATGCGTTATTTCGCTTGCCGGCAGGCTTGCGCGCAGGAAATCCCGCAAAGCCTTTTGCGCAAGCCGCCGCTCACGACGTCGCTTTGGCGGACAGCTGCAGGACGATCTGCGCAAATTCCCGCGTGCTTATCGAAAAGTTTCCCGTGATCCACTCCTTCAAAATACCAATGACGCCGTTGACGCAGTATATATATGTATACCGGTCCATCCGTGCGTCGTCGCTCTTTGCCGGGATCTGGTACATCTGCATCACAGTGTCGACCAGGCGGCGGTGAAAGCTGCTGCTGTCGCGCTGGACAAGCAGGATGCGGAACAGCCGCTCATTTTCGCGAACATACGCGAAAAACGCCTCCAGCGTAGCAAGAAACCGCGCATTGGAATAGGTCGCGGGAGAATCGGGCGATACCGGCAGCTGGCCGATCACATCCTCCTCGATTTCCAGCAGCAGCTGCCTGGTGTCCTCATAATAGGCATAGAACGTCGAACGGTTCACATCCGCGCTTTCGCAGACGTCCGTCACCGTGATTTTTTCCAGCGCCTGTTTTTCCAGCAGCTCCAGCATGGCATCTTTTATCATCTTTTTTGTCATTCGCACGCGTCTGTTTTCAGCCATCATACACCTCAATGGATTTTGCTGCGATTCCAACACATCACCTCATTGTGTTGGAATCGCGTCGTTTCAATCAATACTGTTTGTTGAAGTTCCAACATAGTGTTGATATAATAAAGGAAACATTCCCCTTTGTCAAGTATGAAAGGACCTGATGAGACCATGCCGCAGAGGCTGTACATTATTACCGGTGCAAACGGGCACCTGGCCAGTACGATCATCCGTTATTTAAAGGCGGAGGACTGCGTCATACGCGGCCTGATCCTGCCGGAAGAGCGAAACGAGGACGACGCGCATATCCGCTACTATACCGGCGATATCACAAAGCCCGATAGCATGCAGGCGATTTTTTCAGAGCTTGACGGCTACGCCGTCACAGTCATCCATGCGGCCGGGCTGATTTCCATTGGCAGCCAGATCACGCCCGCACTGTATGAAGTGAACGTCAACGGAACGAAAAACGTCATCAAACAGTGCAAGGCGCATGGCGTGCAGCGGCTTTTGTACATCAGCTCCGTGCACGCCATCGCAGAAGGCGACCGCAGACATGTGATCCAAGAAGCCGGCTCCTTTTCAAAAGACGCCGTCGTAGGCGCATACGCCCGCACGAAGGCAGAGGCCACGCAGGCTGTGATGGACGCCGCCGCAGCGGGTCTGGACACCGTCGTCGTGCATCCGTCCGGCATCATCGGGCCATTTGACGCGGGCCGTAACCATCTGACGCAGCTGATCAGATCCTACATCTCCGGCAAGCTTCCGGCTGGCGTCGGCGGCGGCTATGACTTTGTCGATGTGCGCGACGTCGCCCTGGGCTGCATCGCAGCTGCAAAAAACGGCGTAAGCGGCGAATGCTATATTCTTTCCAACCGCTATATCAGCATGAAGGATCTGTTTGAATACATGCGCCAGGCCGTCAACGGGCGCAAAAAGCCATGCATTCCTTTAAAGCTGGCAAAGCTTTTTGCCCCCGCGGCAGAGGCGTTCGGAAAACTCACAAGGACGCGGCCGCTTTTCACCCGCTATTCTCTTTATACGCTGAACTTTGGCGGACAGTTTTCCCACGACAAGGCCACTGCAGCGCTCGGCTACCGGCCCAGGGATATTCGCGACACGATTCGGGACACGATTTTGTATTTGCAGACGGGAGCATGTCCCCCGGAGCAGGCGTGAACCGCCGCATGCAAACGCCCCGGCGGCCTATGCCGCGCCGGGCAAACCGCCATTTGCCGTTGTAAGCAGAAAAACCGTGTGATATAATTGGGTCAACACCGCGTTTGGAGGCATTTTATGACGGAAGTAGAACTCAAGGCAGTCCTATCGCCGCAGCAGGCGGCCGCGCTGCCGGCCGCGCTCGCCCGCCTCGGCTTTTTAGAGCAGGCGGCGGTCGAGGAGACGGATCTGTATTGGAACGGCGGCGGCCGCGACTTTTGCCGCACCGACGAGGCGCTGCGCCTGCGCAGCGTCCGGCGCTTGCCTGACGGCGAAGGCCGCACCTACCTCACCTACAAAGGCCCAAAGCTGGATGCGCGCTCCAGCACGCGCAAAGAGTATGAGACGTCCGTCGGCGAATTTGGCGCCGCGCAAAGCATCCTGCGCGCGCTGGGCTACTATGCCGCGTTCACAGTCAAAAAAACGCGCCGCAGCTTTACGCGCGGCGCGCAGACGGCATGTCTGGATACAGTCGACGGACTGGGACGCTATATGGAGCTTGAGCAGCTGCTCGAAGACGGCGCATCGCGCGAAGATGCGCTCACGTCGCTGCTCGCGCTGCTCGACGCGCTCGACCTCAGCCGCGACGCGCTCACGCGCAAATCCTATCTGGAGCTTCTCATGGCCTCGGCCACCTCGTAAAAATCCTCATAGGCCGTATAGGGCCTGCCCTGCGCGGCAAGATATTGCGCCAGCAGGTCGCGCGCAAAGATCCGGTCCACCGCCAGCGCCATATTCCGGTCGGTGAAGCTGTCGCCGATCCCAATGGCGTAGTCATAATCATAGAGCGCCATAACGGCCGTCTTTTTGACCAGCTCATTGCCGTCGTCAAAGCTGCTCACCAGGCGCATCTGCGGCCGGGACACGTCCAGCTCCGCCGCGTGCACGCCGAGAAAGCGGCCCTCATATGGGCCGAGCTTTTGCGCGAGAAACTGCCGCACGCCGCCGGAAATGAGCACCACGCCGATCCCCAGCTCATCGCACACGTCCAGAAATTCGCCGAAGCCCGGGCGCATGGGGACGCTGCGGACGTACTCCAGAAGCTTGGGCAGCAGCGCCGACGGCGCGCCGTCATACGCCCGGCGCACGACCTGGCTGAGCGTGACCTCGCCCGCGGCCAGCTTCTTCCGGTACCGCGCGAATTCTTCCGGCTGAATGAACAGGCGCATCGCACCGGCAAACGTATCTTCCATGGTGATGGTGCCGTCAAAGTCTACAAAGGCAATCGTCCGGATTGCGCTCACTCCTTTCGTTTCTATCCGCCGCAAACGGGGCAGGGTCCGCCTGCCCCGTTTGTTGCGTCCAGCTCAGTTCATCAGGTCAAAATTCTTCGCAAGCTCCGGCTTCAAATAGCCCAGCATCCGCGCCAGCTCCGCGTGCGTCTTGGCGTATTCTGTGACCGGGATCCCGGCCATGGCCGCGTCGATCGCCTGGCGCATGGACCTTGCGCCCGCCTCGCTGCCGTCCGGATGGCCGTGCACGCCGCCGCCGGCGGCGAGCATAACGTCCGTGCCGACCGCCTGGATGATCTTCTCGACCGCCAGCTGCGTGGTGCCGCCCGAGCAGGCGTACATCATCGGCCGGATGTTCCACCAGGGCTGCGTGAAGAACTTGAAGCAGCGGTAAAACAGCTTGTAGCTCACAGGGAATTTGCCGAACGGATGTCCGTTGATCTGGAAATCTCCGCCCGCAAGACGCGTGATCTTACCGACCAGCAGCGGCGCGGCAATGCCGGTATAGGTCGAAGCCGCCATGGTCCCGGCAAAGTTCACATGCGCCAGAATGGGGACGTTGATGTTGGGATCGTTCGCCAGCATCTTCAGCGTGTCAAAGCCCGTCGTATAGGTGTTGACCATCAGGCAGTTGCCGCCGGCCTCGAGCGCGCGGTAGGCGTTATCGCGGACCTTGCCCGTCTCATCGGAGATATTGACGGCGTAGAGGCTGTGCTCGCCCGTCTCCTCAAATACGCGCTTTTCTGCGGCCATAAACTTCGTCACGCGCTCTTTCAGCGGGCAGAACGCCGAGTCCGCCAGCATCAGCTCGTCGTCCTTGATGACGTCTACCCCGCCCTTGCAGGCGCGGTAGAACAGCTCCGCGCCCTCGTCCGGCGTCCAGCCGATATTGGGCTTGATCATTGCGTTGAGCAGCGGCCGGTCGGGCACGCCCAAAACTTCGCGCAGGCCCTGTACGCCGAACTTTGGCCCCTGGAACTGCGCAATCAGCTTCTTCGGGAACGCCACGTCGATCAGCCGGATCATGCCCGAAGCGGAGATATTGCCGAACAAAATCGTCATCAGCGCCGACATGCTGGTCGAGAAGTTGCCGATCGGATAGGCGATCTGGATGATATACATAGGCGGCTCGTCGGACTGATAATCGCAGCCGATATCCGGCACCTCATACAGCGCAACCAGGCGCGAGCCGAAGCGCCGCGTCTTTTCGACCGAATCGGCGCCGACCTTGATCCAGGTGCCGGTCGTCTGCTCGTCGGCGATGGCCATGGCGAGCTTTTCAATGTTGCTGGTCTTGACCTTTGCCTGATAGGTCGCGATCACATAGTCGTCGTCAAAAGCGACCTCGGGAAACGCGTAGGTCAGATTTTCTTCCTCAAGTCTGCGGATCATAAGCGTAATTCCTCCTGTCGGGATAACACGGGTTATCGTTCAATGTTGGAGAACACCTCGTCAAACGCGCGGAGCGTCTGCTCGATGGTCTCGTCGTTGTCTGCCATGCTGGTGTAGATGCGCGAACCGGCGAGCGTAATGACGCCGTTCGCCGTCAGCGCGGCCCCGAACTGCTCGATATAGTGCTGCCGTTCGGGGATCTTGCGGAAAATATCCGGGTCCGCCGCGTCCAGATACATGACGCCGGACACCTCAAAGTGGACGATCGAGCCGGTATTCCACGTCACAAACGGGAGCTGATACTGATCGATCAGCCGCTGGATCCCGTCGCAGAGCTTATCGCCGTTCTCGCCGGCTTTTTTCGCCGCGTCCGTCCGGACGATCTCGTCGACGGCAAAGTAGCCCGCCGCGCAGCTGAGCGGATTGGCCGTCAGCGTACCGCCGACATAGGCCCGCTTCTTTCCAGCCTTGACGCCTGCGGCCACACAGCTCATGATATCGGCCCTGCCGCCGACGCCGCCGGCCATCGGGTAGCCGCCGGCCACGATCTTGCCGAATACCGTAAGATCCGGCCGGACGTTGAAGAAGCCCTGCGCGCCGCCGGGTCCCACACGGAACGCCGTAACCACCTCGTCAAAGATCAAAAGCGCGTCAAACTCGTCGCATAGCTGCCGCACGGCGGCGTTGAACTCCATCGTCACCGGGCGCGTGCCGCTCTCGGGGCCGAACGGCTCGACCAGCACCGCCGCCGTACCGCCGTATTTTTCGTTCTCCTCAAGCACTCTGCGCAGGCTCTCAATGCTGCCGGGGAAAAACTCGGCGGTGTTGGACGAGATCTCCTTCGGGATGCCATGCGCCTCATAGGTCTTCGTGTACGGGATGTGCAGCGAATACACCAGCTGATCAGACCAGCCGTGATATGCCCCGCCGACCTTTACGACGCGCTGCTTGCCGGTATAGGTGCGCGCGATCCGGATGGCCACCATATCGGCCTCTGTCCCGCTGGCAAGGCAGCGGTAAAGCTCCACCCACGGCATGCACGCATGGATCTTTTCCGCCAGCTTCATCTCATACGGATGGAACAGGCCCGTCACAGGACCGGACTCGCGCACGACCTGCCAGACCCTTTCATTGACCGGCGCGTAGTTGCTGCCCAGCAGCGTCGGCCCGCCGGCCTGCAGATAGTCGACGTAGCGGTTGCCATCGATATCGTACAGATACGCGCCCTCTGCCTTGGTGACGACCAGCGGAAACGGATAGTTGAACGCAAGGTTGTGCTGTACGCCGCCGGGGATATAGCGCTTTGCTTCTTCGATCATCCGCTTAGAGCCGGCGCACTTTTCATCAAAGTAGCGCAGATAGCGCTCCATCGCATCCTGCCGGATCGGCAGCAGCGGAGATTTCACCAGCCGGTCCATTTTTTCGTAGACCTCTGGGATATTCGGCCATCTGGATACGCCGTAATGTTCGTTCATATGTCCCCTCCCGTTATTTCTGAAGCTTAGATTCTCTGACCGGCAAAAGCGGCAGGATGCAGACAAGCGAGATCGCCGTCAATACGATCATCATCAGCCGGTAATTGCCGCCGAACAGGCCGGCCCCAGCAATAAACAGCGCGCCGGCGATGTTGCCCACGAACATCAGAAGGCCCTCCGACGTGCCCTCTGACGTGGGATAGGTCTCCTCGGCCGCAAACGTCATAAGAAGCGGCGCAGAACCGACGGTAAAGCCGCCGTACAGCACGGCCGCAGCCAAAATCATGGGCAGATTTTTTGCAGCGACGAACAGCGCCAGGCCGATCACGCCGATGACGTTTGCCCCGATGGCGTACGGCAGGCGGCGGCGTTTTGCGTCCTTATCCGAGGCCATGCTGATCACAAGGCTTCCGACGATGCCCGCAACCAGAACCAGCACGCCCGCCACGCCGACCTGCGTGGCGTCGACCGCGCCGCCGCTGCACGTCTTCAGGATCGGCTCGATCATCGTAAAGAAAATGTTGAATACGCCCATCAGGAAGAAAAATACGACCAGCACCACCACGAAGCCGCGCTTTTTCATCGCGCTTTTCATGCCCGCGCCAAAGCTTTCGCGCACGGCAAGCTCCGGCGCGCAGGGCGGCGTGGGCGGCTGCTCTTTTACAAAGATCACGAACAATACTGCCGTGACTGC
The DNA here is from genome assembly GCA_964633935.1 of uncultured Oscillospiraceae bacterium. Lineage (GTDB taxonomy): Bacteria > Bacillota > Clostridia > Oscillospirales > Oscillospiraceae > CAG-170. The sequence continues at coordinate 8,533 of CAZWKZ010000001.1, forward strand.
GCCGACTGCGCCATAGATCATCAGCATCGCGCGGATATCGCATCCGCCCTGCAGCAGAAGCGGCGTCAAAAGCAGTCCGACGCACATGCCCACATAATTGCAGAGCATGCCGACGCTGTTTGCCGTGGCGCGCTCATTTTCGGGGAACCATTTGCCCGCGACCAATCCCGGCGCGTTGAGGATGAACGGCTGCGCCACGGCAAAGCCGACTGTCGCCGCCACGACCGCAGGGAAGCTCGCGCCCCAAACGCCGCGCGCCAGCGCGCAAAGCCCCGTCAGCACCACGCCGAAGCCGACGGATTTTTTAAAGCCCGCCTTTTCAAAGCTCGCCATCGTGGGCACCGACAGAACGATCATGCCGACCATAAAGATCACGGACAGCATGCTGATGGCGTTCTCACCGGCCTGCGCGTCGGCAAAGCCGTAGAACTGCCACGCCTCGGTGGTGATGGAAAAGAAGGTGGTCCACATCAGCTGGATCACGACCGTCGCCAGACCGTACAGCGCCAGCACGACCCAGCGGTAACCGTATACGCGATAGGTGATAGAAGTTTCATTCATAGTACGCAAGCTCCTATTCTGCGGCGCCGTTCAGCGCGGCGTACGCCTTTTTATTGTTGGAATACAGCTGCTTGAAGATCGGGAAAATGCGGTCATATACCGCCTTGTTTTCCGCATTCGGCTGATATGTGGCATGTACGCAGATGATCTTTTTCACGTCCTTGATATCCTGCAGCAGTCCCAGGCCCACAGCCATCAGCGCGGCCGCGCCCATCGCGCCAACCAGCCGCGGACTTTCGATCGTCTCCACCGGCCGCCCCAGCACGTCGGCAAGGATCTGGCAGATCACCGGCGAGATGGCGCTGCCGCCTGTAAAGCGGACGACGGGGCGCGTCTGGAAGGTCGCTTCGCTCGCCTGCAGAAGCCAGCGCATGTGCATGCAGACGCCCTCGATGACGGCCTTGACCAGATCGCGGCCGCGCGTGTTCAGATCGAGATTGAAGAACATGCCGCGCGCGTTGGCGTCTTCAAACGGGCAGCGGTTGCCGTGCATCCACGGCGAGAAGATCACGCCGCTGTTTCCGGCGGGAACGTCTTGTATGTACCGGTCAAGATCGCCGTAGCTCATCTCCGGCAGGTCGAGCCGGTCCTTGACCCACTCCATGCACTTGCCGGAGGTATCGACCTCCGCCACGTAGTTATAGACCGTCGGATCCGCGCCCGGCAGCGTGCCGATCAGGCAGCCGATATCGGTATGCAGCTTTCCTACCGTCGTCTCCACCCAGCCGGAGGTCCCGGAATAGACGTTGACGTCGCCGACGTCCGTGCATCCCGCGCCGATCTGACACAGGCTCACGTCGGTGCCGCCAGAAAAAACAGGCGTATCCTCCGCCAGCCCCAGCTCTGCCGCCGATGCCGGAAGCAGCCCGCCCACGCAGTCGGTCGAGGCGCATATTTCCGGCAGATGCCGCATCTGCACGCCGGTCATCTTGCAAAGCGCTTCGCTCCAGCAGTCATGCTTCACGTCATAGAGGAACGTTGCGCCTGCGGTATCGCGGCTGGCCTTCATTATGCCGGTGGCGCGGCAGGCCAGATATTCCTTCGCGTCAAGCCATTTGTACGCCTTCTGGAAGATCTCCGGCTCGTTGTCCCGCACCCAAAGATACTTCCAGACCGGATCCTTCGACCCGAACGAGCCGGCGCCCGTGATCTGCAGAAACTTGAGGACCTTCCACACATTCAGACCCTCGAGCTTCAGCCCTGTGTTCATGCAGCGGCTAAACTGGAAATCCGCACGCGTGTCCATCCAGCTGATGCACGGACGCAGCGGCACGCCGCGTTCATCCACCATCAGCACGTTCTGCATCTGCGAGCAGAAGGAGATCCCCTTGATCTCTTCTTTTGGCACGGCGGTCTTCTGCAGAAGATGGCGCGTGCTTTTTGCCATGGCCGTCCACCAATCGTCCGGATCCTGTTCGATCGCTCCGCCGCCAAGCATTTGCAGGGGATAGTCCTCGACGGTGCTTGCAAGATACTCGACGCCGCTTTCCGCGCTCACGGCAAACAAGCACGCCTTCAGCCCGGTCGTTCCGACGTCATAGGCAATCACCTTGATTGACATACACAGTCCACTCCTTTCACATGGATTTCTGTAAAATTATTATACTCCATTCTAATTTTAGAATCAAGTATAATAAATGGCAAGCTGCCGTGCAGCATGTAGAAAATTTCCGTCAAATTTATGCAATTTGACGATAGCGGTTGCAAAATCCTGCCGTTTCCGGTATACTGATGGAAAATACGCGAAAGGAAACCGGCAAAGCATGATGAATCAGAGCAGGCGGGAACAGAATAAGCAGCAGTGCCGCGCGCGCATCCTGAAAGCCTCCCGGCGGCTGTTCAGTGCCAGAGGCTTTGAACAGACCACCATGGAGGACGTCGCCGCGCGCGCCGAGGTCTCCAAAGCGACGCTCTATAACTACTTTACCAGCAAGGACAGCCTGTTGATGGGCATTGCCGAAGCCGTGCTGGAAGAAATCCGGCAGCTGGTCGCATCCATGCAGGACGAGCAGAGCGCGCTGGAGAAAATCCGCCGCGTCATGCAGACCTTTGTCTCTGATTCCATCAACTACATCGCGCTGTGCCGCAAAATCACCTATCTCAACTCCTGTGAGCAGAGCGAGCTTTACCAGACGCGTCTGGATATGCTCGCGATCCTGCGCGAGCTGGTCTGTCAGGCGCAATCACAGGCAGAGCTGCGCTCAGACGTCCCGGCGGACGACATCGTGGACCTATTGATGGGGCTGTATCTGACCACACAGTTTCAGTGGCCGCACATCAGCCAGTACAGCCGGGAAGCATGCATGCAGAAGCTGGATTATTTTCTTGCGCTCACCCTTGCGGCTGTAAAGCCCGCGGCGCAGCCCGGCTGAGCTGCGCGCCAAAGTAGCCAGGATTCTTGCGCGTATGCCCGCCGGCAAACAAAAACGCACCCCCGTACACCGTGTACGGGGGTGCTTGCTCTTTTTATGTGCCTGTCATCCCTGGACCGGGCATCACGCCCCATCAGCAGGCGCGGTATTCGCACCGGAACTGCGTAAATGTCCCCCAGCCGTCAATTGCGTACAGGCCCAGAACGACGCCGGTGAAGCTGCCGGACACCTCGCTGGAGAGATACTTGCTCTGCGCGCTGCCCAGGGCGTGCTCGCGTCCGCCCTGCCGGACGAAGAAGCTATACCGCAGCGGCTCCATGCGGATGATCAACTCCGCCTCGTCCTTTTCCAGCGGCAATCTGACCTGCGTGTGCTTGGCGTCGCCGATATGCAGCTTCAAAACTGCCTCGCCGGGCCGCAGCGCCAGGTCGTAATGCTCCCACTGGCTCATATAGACCGTGATCCCGGCTTCCTTGCCGTCTACATGCACCCGGCAGGACAGCGTACCAAAAAAATCCCGCTGCCGCAGTCCCACAAAGGTGGCGGAAGCCTCCTCTTCAAGCGTCACGTCCGTACCCCGCAAAACAGCCCGATCCATTTCCAGCGTGTAATTCTCCATGTGCGGGTGGCGCAGAAAGCACCAGTCCACATCCCAGCGGGTGTTTTGAAAGGTATACAAGGCTTTCTCCCGCTGTACCGCCTGGCCGGGGATCTCATAGCGTTCCTCGGTGCTTCCGCCGTTCCCGGCCCGAAACCAGCCGTCCCGGTCCAATGTCACCGGCGTCAGAAACACCTCGCGGCCCAGATGGTGATACGCCTGCCACAGATCGATCTGCCGGAAGCCCAAGCTCAAAATATACCAGCCGCCATCCGGCCCCTGAATCAAATCTCCATGCCCGATACCCTGAATGCGATAGGGCGCCTTGTTGCGGTTGGTCAGCAGCGGATTTTCCGGGAAGGAGTCGAACGGGCCCCAAAGCGAATCGCCGCGGGCAATGGTGATCATATGCCCATATTCCGTGCCGCCCTCGGCTGCCATCAGGTAGTACCGTCCGCCGATCCGATATAAGTGCGGGCTTTCCAGAAAGCGGCCGCCGGTTCCCTTCCAGATGCAGCGGCTGGGGCCAAGCTTTCGCCCAGTGGCCAGGTCGATCTCGCACTGTGCAATGCCGCTGGCTCCGTCATCGTCCCGACCGTTGCTCATGAACCAGGTCCGGCCGTCTTCAAAATACAGCGACGGGTCGATGCCGCCCTGATCCACAAAAATCGGCTCAGACCATGGGCCGTGAATATCCTCGGTCCAGACATAGAAATTCTCATGGGTGCTGTCATTGGTCGTGACCACATAGAATCTGCCCGCATGAAAGCGAATGGTGGCAGCGAACACGCCGCCGCTGCTCCGCACGCCGTCGAGCATCACCTGACTTTTCCGGTTCAGCACGTGGCCGATCTGGGTCCAGTTGACCAGATCCTCGCTTTCAAACAGCGGCACGCCGGGAAAATACTGAAAGCTGCTGCAAACCATATAATATTTCCCGCCGGCAAAGCAGACGCTTGGGTCTGGATAGAAGCCCTTGAGCACAGGATTGACGTATTGCATCAGATGCTCATCTCAACCTGCACCCGGGCCTTGCCCGGAAACAGCGGTACAATGTTCCCCGCTACGGCGCTGCCGTCCACCGTCATGGTGCGCCTGCCGGTGCGCACAACATGGATCACATACTGCGTACCCCGGAACCGGCGGCGGACCGTGAATGCATTCCAGTCATCCGGCACACACGGATCGATCTTCAAACCGTCATAGTCCGGCTGTACGCCCAAAATCGCCTGGCTGATGGACAGGAAGGTCCACGAGGCGGTACCGGTGAGCCAGCTGTTCTTGGCATGGCCCGGATTGCCGGAGGCCCGGCCGGTGAGCGTCTGGGAATAGACATACGGCTCGGTCTCATGGATCTCGCTCTGGTCCTCCAGATAGGCGGGGCAGGTCCGGCGGTAGACGTCAAAGGCCTCGTTGCCGCGGCCCAGGACCGTCTCAGCGCAGACCACCCAGGGATTGTTGTGGCAGAAGACAGAGCCGTTTTCCTTGAATCCGGGCGGATAAGAGGAAATCTCGCCCAGCTCCAGATGATACTCGGTATAGCACGGGGCCAGCAGTTCCACGCCGTATTGTCCCAAGAGCCGCCTGCGGGTGGATTCCATCGCCTTCAGCGCCTGGCCGGTCTGCCTGCCCACGCCGGCCAGCACGCAGAAGCCCTGCGGCTCGATGTAGATCTGTCCCTCCTTGCATTCGTGGCTGCCGACCTTGTTGCCAAAGGCGTCGTAGGCACGCAGGAACCACGCTCCGTCCCAGCCGTCCTTGAGAATGGCGGCCTCCATCTGCGCCACATCACGCCGGATCTGGGCGGCCTCCTCCTCCAGCCCCATTCTGGCGCACAAGTCGGCATACTCGCCGCCATATTTGACAAACATGCCGCCGACAAAAACAGATTCGGCCACGGGCCCTTCGGATAGGCCGAAGGTTTGGAAGCTCTCTCCCGGCTCCTGCGAGAAGCAGTTCAAATTCAGGCAGTCGTTCCAGTCGGCCCGGCCGATGAGCGGCAGCTTGTGCGGGCCAAGGTGCGAGGTGATGAAGCCCACGCTCCTGCGCAGATGCTCCATCAGCGAAACCTCGCTGCCAGGGGTATTGTTGAAGGGCGTGGGGTGATCGAGAATGGCGAAGTCCCCGGTCTCCTTCACATAGGCGCAGGCCGCACCCACCAGCCACAGCGGATCGTCGCTGAAGCCCGCGCCGATATCGGCGTTGCCCCGCTTCGTCAGAGGCTGATACTGGTGATAGGTGGAGCCGTCGGGGAATTGGATGGAGGCGATGTCAATGATGCGCTCACGCGCCCGCTCGGGTACGATATGGACGAAGCCGTACAGATCCTGACAGGAATCCCGGAAGCCCATGCCCCGTCCTGTACCAGTCTCATAGTAAGAGGCGGACCGGCTCATATTAAATGTGACCATGCACTGGTACTGGTGCCAGATGTTGACCATACGGTTGAGCCTTTCATCGTCCGATTCCAGCTGGTATTTGTCCAACAGCACATCCCAGTAGGCCTTCAGATCCCGCTTGGCCTGATCTACGGCTGAAAACGAGGCGAATTTGGCCAGGACCCGTTTTGCCGTGTCCTTGCGGATGACGCCCGGCGCAATGAATTTCTGATCTCTCGGATTTTGGCCGTAGCCCAGGATAAAGGTGGCCCGTACGGACTCGCCCGGCGCCAAAGTCCGGTCCAGCCTGTGGCAGCCAATGGGATACCAGCCTACGATCTGTGAGCCTGCGGAGCGCTCTTGCCGCACCAGCTGCGGGTCGGACCAATCGCCCATGTGGCCCAAAAATGTGTTCCGGTCTGTGTCAAAGCCCTGCGTGGGTACGTTGACGCCATAGTAGGCGTAGTGATCCCGACGCTCGCGGTACTCAGTCTTGTGGTAGATGACGCCCGGCTCCACCTCGGACTCGGCGATGTTCAGATTGCGCTGGTAGTTCTGGCTGTCGTCTACCGCGTTCCACAAGCACCATTCCATACAGCCATAGACCTGCACGGTCTTGACCTGCGCCGTTTCATTGCTCAGCGTCAGATCGTGCAGCTCGCAGTTTTCGCCCAAGGGGATCAAGTATGTCATTTTCGCCCGCAGGCCGTCCTTGCTGCTGTCAAAGGTGGTATAGCCCATGCCGTGGCGGCACTCATAGTGGTCCAGCGCTGTGCGCGTAGGCAGAAAGCCGGGATTCCACGCGGCCTTGCCGGATTCTTTTATGTAGTAGAAGCGCCCTCCCACGTCGCCCGGGACTGCATTGTAGCGGTAGCGGAGCAGCCGCTGGAGCTTGGCGTCGCGATAGAAGCAATAGCCGCCGCCGGTATTGGAGATCATGCCTAAAAAATCCTCACTGCCCAAATAGTTGATCCAGGGCAGCGGCGTGGCGGGCGTGGAGATCACATACTCCCGCCGCTGGTCGTCAAAATGTCCGAATTGCATTGTCAGCACCTCATTTTATCAATTGGTTTGGGATGGATCGCATGGGATCGTATGCCGTTTTTTCTTTGCGCCGCCATATGATAGATACCTCCTGCGGCTCAGCATGGCACGGGGAGCGCGTATACCGCCCCCGGCTCAGTTTTCAAGGAGCACAGCTGCCCGTTGAGCTTCAGGCTGGCCGTTCCCCCCAAACAGGAGAACAGCTTTCCCTCTGTCACTTTGCCGTTCTCCCAGGCAAACGAGAGGACAAACCCGCCCCGGACCCGCACGCTCTCCAAACGCCCCTCCGGCCACGAAGGCGGCAGCGCCGGCAGCAGGCGAATCAGGCCCTCATGGCTTTGGACCAGCATTTCCAGGATCCCCGCCGCGCCGCCAAAATTGCCATCGATCTGAAACGGCGGATGGTTATCAAACAGGTTCGGCAGCGTGCTCTGCCGCAAAAGGCCGTACAAGTGCGCCTCCGCCTCCGCCCCGTCCAGAAGCCGGGCATAGAAATTCATGATCCACGCGCGGCTCCAGCCGGTATGTCCGCCGCCGTGGGCCAGACGCCGCCGCAGCGTCTGCCGCGCGGCCTGTGCCAGCTCCGGCGTTGCAGAGGCGCTGATCTGAAAGCCGGGATACAGGCCATAGAGCTGGGAGATGTGCCTGTGACCCGGCTCCCACTCTTCATAGTCCTCCAACCACTCCTGAATGGTTCCCTTGCTGCTCACGCGCGCGGGCGGCAGCTGGGCCAGCAGGCCGGGCAGGGCCGCCGTCAACGCCGACTTCTCCCCCAACGCCTCGGCGCAGCGGAGCGTGATGGTAAACAGCTCCCGGATGATCATGACGTCCATCGTAGGCGCAAGAGACACCGCCGTTTTCTCCCCCGTGACCGGATCCAGATAGCTATTTTCCGGCGAGCTGGACGGCGCCGTGACCAGGCAACCGGTCTTGGGGTCCGTGACCAGAAAATCGGCAAAGAACTGCGCGCTTCCCTCCAACACCGGCCAGAAGGCCCGGAGAAATTCCAAATCGCCGGTGTAGAGATAGTGCTCATACAGGTGGCGGCAGCACCATGCGCCGCCGCACAGAAAGCTGCCCCAGTCCGGGTCCTGCCCCGGCGCGGTAAAGCCCCAGGGATTGCTCAGCGTGTGGGCCACCCACCCGCGGCAGCCGTACATAACGCGGGCCGTCCGCGCCCCATGCCGCGCCAAAAACGCCAGGTACTGATACAGGGGCTGGCCGTATTCTGAAAGTCCCACGGCGTCTACAAACCAATAGTTCATTTGCAGGTTGATATTGATGTGGTAATCGCCCGTCCAGGGGGTAACGAGGTCCTTGGACCAGACGCCCTGCAGATTGGCGGGCAAACGCCCCCAGGCCGAGCCGATGAACAGATACCGGCCATAGTCGAAGAACAGCCCGCACAAGCCGGTATCCAGCGCTCCCGCCCGGACTCTTTGCAGGCGCTGGTCGGTGGGAAGCGCCTGCAGCGCCGCTTCTTCCGGCAGGAGCAATCGGCATCGGTCCATGGCCTCTGAGACCCAGCGGGCTTCGTCCTGCAAAACCGCCTCTATCCCGGCCCGGCGCGCCGCCGCCAGCCGGCTTCGGCAGATAGCCTCCGGCTCCTGACCGCCATAGGACGTGGCGGTACAAGTCCACAGGACCAGCCGGCTGCTGCTGCGGATTTCCAGCGTCTGCCCGCGGACCGACGTTTCCCCGTCGGTCTGCACCTGAATCAAGGTGCAGAAGGAGATCGCTCCAGGACCGCTGTTGCGTCCGTAGACCGTGATCCCCTGCAAATCGCACAGCACCTGCACGTTTTCCCGGTGGAAGCTGAGCGTGTAGCTGCCGCTGCCGCCCTCCAGCAGGCTGGCCGTCACCTGATAGCGGTGCGACGCCGTGTGCCGGCGGCGCACTGTGCCAAAGCACGTCTCCGCCACGCCGCGCTCAAGATCCAGCAGGCGCAGATACCCTTCCGCACACTCGACCGGGCTTGCGATGTGCAGCTCTCCCGCCGTCTGATAGCTGCCATAATACGGATCGTCGCTTCCCCTCCCCTGACAGACTAGATAGCGGCGGCTCAAGGCCTGCGCCTGCTGATACTGCCGGTGAAACAGAAGCTGCTGTATCTGCCGCAGGTGCTCCAGGCACTCGGGATTGTCCCACTGGGCCGGATACCCGCTCCAAAGCGTCTCTTCATTGAGCTGCAAGATCTCCCGCTCCATGCCGCCAAACACCATCATGCCCAGACTGCCGCTGCCCAGGGGCAGCGCCTCGTTCCAATCGGCCGCAGGCTGCCGGTACCACAGGCAGCGCCGCTGTACGGGCCGCCGGTCAGTCGAAGATGTCATGTCAGACGCTCCTCTCGCATTAATTAAACGTTTTCGCATTTTTCGTTCCTATTATAGAGGAGGTTTCACCAAAAAATCAACTGCTTTCCGGTTGAAATTCTTCATTTTTTCTAGCTTCTCTTTTTCGTCTCGTCGTTTTTACCAGTTTTATTAAATTTATCCAAAAAAATATTGACGTTTTCTCCACCAGAAATTATAATAAAGCAAAGAAAACGTTTAATTTCAGATAGAGGAAGGATTGCCGTGGTAACCATCAAAACAATCTCAGAAAAATGCGGCGTGTCGGTGGCGGCCGTGTCCAAGGCGCTGAATCACCAGCCCGGCATCAGTCCTGAAAAGGCGGAGCTGGTACGAAAGACAGCCCAAGAGCTTGGCTATTATCCCAATGCCGCCGCCAGAACTCTGAAAACCAACCGAAGCCACAATATCGGCATTCTGTTCCAGAATGGCTTGATGCACGAATACTTTTCGGTCGTGCTGGATACGCTCCGCAAAACGGCGGAGGCGCACGGATATGACATCACCTTTTTGAGCAATCTGCGCAACCCGGGCATGGGCTATTACGAGCATGCAAAATACCGCCAGTGCGACGGCGTTATTGTCGCCCCCGGCAACCTCGGCTCCGGCGAACTGCTGCGGCTGGTGGAAAGTGAGCTGCCGCTGGTTACCATCGACCAGGTCTACAACGGACGCACTGCCATCATGAACAACAACGTGGAAAGCACCGAGTCCATCGTCCGCTATCTCTACGATCTGGGCCACCGGAAAATCGCCATGATCCACGGCGAAATGGGAGACGTCACCCGCCAGCGTCTGGCGGGCTTCTACCGCGGCTGCCGCAGCTGCGGCATCGAGGTCCCCGACGAGTATGTCGTGTCGGCACGCTTCCACGAGCCGAAGGATTCCGGCCTAGCCACCCGGCAGCTTCTGCAGCTGGCCGAGCGGCCCACCTGTATTCTGTACCCGGACGACATGTCCTATCTGGGCGGTCTGACTGAGCTGGAATCCCAAGGCCTCAGCGTGCCGGAGGATATGAGCTGTTTCGGCTATGACGGGATCCTGCTTTCCAGGCTTCTGCGTCCCCAGCTGTCCACCTACCGGCAGAACGCCGAGGAGATCGGCCATCAGGCCGCCGCGCAGCTGATCAGCGCCATTGAATCGCCCAAGTTTTACGTACCGCAGATCGTCACGGTCACCGGCAGCATTCAGCAGGGCCAGACCGTTCGAAATTTGAATACAAACCCGTAATACGGAGGAACACGGACATGCACTACAGCAACGAACAGGCGCGCACCCAGCGCCTTACCGCCGCGCAGCTGATCCGCGACGTCTTCGGCAGTCAGGCGCTGCCCGGCGCGCTGGACGCGGAATTTCTTTCCGCGTCGCGCTCCCATGCGCTGGGCTTCGCCGGTCTTCCCTTTGAAGCGCCGATCTGCGCCTACCTCATGAATCAGCCCCAGGTAGCGGCTGATTTGCAGGGCCGCGGCGGCAGCCAGCTATTCTGGGTGGAGGGCCGCACGGTCCGCCACCGGACCGAGCAGGGCGAGGTCCCGGTGCCCCAGGCCGTAGCCGGCAGCGTGCTGGAGATCTACGACCGGGTGCTGGCCAGCCCCGGTCAGCTGAACGAGCAAGGCGAGCTGCTGCTGGATTTGAAAGCATATCCCGTCGGCCCTCACTATCCTGTCAATCTGCTGCTCGGCAACCGGGCAGGCTTTGCCTATCCGCTGTGCACCACGCCAAAAAGCGCGCTGGATTCTCTAGGCCGCGGCTCGTTCCGCGCTACCGGCGGCCAGCAGGTGCTGGCCACCCGATGCGTTTTGCAGCTAGAGGAAAACGGCGAGCCGGCCAACCGTCAGTTCTATCTGGTGGAAAACGGCAGGCAGATTTTCTATTCCGCCGATGTGCAGGACAATGTGCGCTCTGCGACCTGCCTGCACTCCCAGAACCGGACCATCATTACCTATAAAACCAACTGTGGGCTGGAAATCAAACGCACCATCTTCATCCTGCCGCAAGAGGCGGGCATGCCCAACGCCGTGGAGGCCCAGCGGGTAGAGATCACCAATCACAGCGGCCGTCCCCGGCAATTAAAAATCGTCATGACCGGTATGTTCGGCATTGCCGGGCCGTCCACCGTTGCCAACGATGTGGTCTATGCCAACGTGGTGGCGCAGAGCGAGGTGTTCTACGCAGGCGACCGGGCCGCAGCTTTGACCCTGCACCACAAGCCCAAGGAATGCCAGGGCGAAAAGCGCTTCGCTGCGCTGCTGTGCGGCGGAAAGACCATGGACGAGTTCTGCGTCAGCCTGTCCGATTTCATCGGCAGCGGCACCTTGTCCCATCCGGAGCTGGTAGCCCATCTGCCCAGCCGCTACAACCGCAAGATCGCCCCCTTCTTCGCCATGGGAAAGACCTTCTCGGCAGCGCCCGGCGAAACGGCCGTCATAGATGAGTTCGTAGGCATGATGGAGTCTGATGGCGACGTAACCGGGCCATTTGACCAGGCGCTTCACTGCCTGCTGGAAAAATATCAGGATCCCGCCGCGTTGACCGAAACCTTCCAGGGCGTCGTGGATTTCTGGAACCGTTACCCGGCCTATCTGACGCCCGATACCGGCGATGCGCGCTTCACAGCATATGTCAGTCACAATCTGCCCTTCCAGGTCCTCTATCAGACCTACGTATCCCGGGCCTTCGCATGGACGCAGAAGTCCTATCGCGAGACCGGCTTCCGGGAGATTCAGGACATCTACGCCTCGATGTACTACCTCAGCGCCATGGGCGAAAATGCGCTCGTCAAAGAGCTGCTGTCAAACTGGATCCGCAATGTCTTCCCCATGGGCTACGCCTATCACGACTTCACCTTCCAGGGCAAGGAGCCGGGCGACTGCTCCGACGACCAGCTGTGGCTCGTGCAGGCGGTATACCGCTATGTGACGCTGACTGGCGACGCCGGCTTTTTGTCCGAGTCGTTCCCCATGGCCGGCGAAGATGGCGGCTCGCGTCCGCTGTGGCAGACGCTCATGGCCATTTTGACCTACAGCGGCAAAATCTCCGTAGGCAAGCACGGCCTGCCGCTTCTGGACAAGGCCGACTGGAACGATACGCTGAAGCTGGACCGCGAGGTCCTGAAAGGCCCCGAAAAAGAGCGCCGCTACCGTCTTCAGCTGGCAGAAAAGGGGCAGGTCTACGGTGCGGCTTGGGAAAATGAGCTGAGCGAAAGCGTCATGAACGCCTGCCTTCTGAAAATTGCCGCCGACGAGGTGGCGGAGCTGGCCGCGCTCACCGGAAATGAGGCCGACGGCGCAGAAGCCGCCGCCATTGCCCGCAGCGTGCAGGAAAGCATGCAGCAAAACGCCTGGAAGGGCGACTTCTTCGCCCGCTGTCTCATCAACGACGATCGCGAGGGCGGCTACACCTATCTCGGCGCAGGCGGAGACGGCCTGTCTCTGGATCCGGCCATCGACGGCAGCTACTTCCTCAATTCCTACAGCTGGTCCATTTTGGCCGGCGTGGCCACAGAGGCGCAGATCGCCAAAATGCTGCGGATCGTCCAGCGGCATCTGAAAACCGAGGCCGGCCTGAAGCTCTGCACCCTGGTCCAGTTCGACCGGCTGGGCGTCAACACCGGCACAGCCCTCTACTTCCCCGGCGACCGCGAGAACGGCGGCGTGTTCAAGCACGCGGCCATGATGGCCACCGTGGCCTCGCTGAAGGCCGCCAAGACCGTGTCCGATCCGGCCTTGGCGCAGGAGCTGGCAGAGCTGGCCTTCTTCATGATCCAGCGGACCGTCCCCTACGCCACCATGGACCGGCCCTTCACCATCAAAGGAAACCCCCGCTTCTGCACGCAATATAACAACAGCGAGACCTGTGAGGCCATCGGCCCCATGCTCTCCGGCACGGCCTCGTGGCTGACCTTGGCCGTATATGAATTCCTTGGTATCGACGTGCAGTCCCAGACCATCGCCTTCACCCCCGTGATGCAGCCGGGCAAGACGCGCATGGCCTGCACGATACAGCTGGCAGACGCCACGCTGAAGGTCGAAATTCTAAGCGGCGGACTTCGCTTCCGCACCGGTCCGGAGACCACCTACACCTTAGACGGCGCGAGCGCGTCGCATATCATCGTCCGTCCGAAGGACGGCGGCGTCCACCATATGGTGATCCGGCTTTAAGGCAAAAGCGAATCTATCCCAAGTGGAAGGAGGTACAAAATACAAACGTCTTCCCCTGCAGCAGCGGTTTCCGCAGCGAATCCGGCAGCCGTACGCAGGGGACAGATCATCATGGGAACGAAAACGTTTTCGTTCCCACGGCGCTGCGCAGCGCCGGCCCGCCCGTCTGCTTCGACCTGGACGAAGCGCTGCCGCGGCCGCACAGCGCACCGGTTCGCAATGCAGTAAGAAAAGAGATTTGGAGGGATGCGCATTGACAAGCACAAAACCAAAAAATGCAGTCAAGGCGCCGGGCAGTAAGCTATACATCCTGCACCGTGTCGCCATCCTGCTGGCCTGTGTCGCGATCTTCTATCCGGGCCTCAACCCCGGCCGGGTCACCACAGCCATCAACCGCAACGTATCACTGTTTACTTCCGCGATTTCCTATTCCTCTCTAGTCAGCAATTTGACCCGCCCGCTGGCGCGCGGCTGGGTGCAAAAATCCACCTTCGTTCTGGTCATGATCGCCAGTATCATCATGATCGCCGGCATCATTCTCTGCGCCGTCGGCGGCTGCATGTCCGTCGGCAACCGCAGAATGCGCCACTATGGCCTTCTGTTCCCGCTGGGCGGCTCGGTGCTCTCAGCCGCCGGCCTGGTTGGCCTGGTGATCGCCCATGGCCAGATCGTGACCGCCAACAATGAGCGTGTTCCGGCCAATTTCCCCGGCGGCCTCTGGTTCTACGCCGTGTTGACCGCCATCACCCTACTCACCACGCTCGCGCTGCTTGCCGCCGACCGCAAGCAGCCTGTGACGCTGGAGAACCAGATGCAGATGCAGGAAAAATATCACCTGTTCCTGCTGTTCCTGCCCATTTTGGCCCTGGCGTTCGTGTTCTCCTACCTGCCCCTGTGGGGCTGGCGCTACGCCTTTTTCGACTATAAGGCCGGCGGCGAGCTGACCATGGAAAACTTCGTCGGCTTCAAATGGTTCACCTACCTGTTTGAAAGCGAGGCTACGCGCAAGGACATCGTCCGGGTTTTGAGAAACACCCTGGCTCTGAGCGGCATCGGCATCATTACCAGCTGGCTGCCCATGATCTTCGCCGTGTTCCTGACTCAGGTACACAGCCGGAAGTTCCGCCGCATCGTCCAGACCTTCACCACGGTCCCCAACTTCTTGGGCTGGGCGATCATCTACGCCGTGGCTTTGGCCATCTTCTCGACAGACGGCTTCATCAATAGCTTCCTGAACAATATCCTCGGCATGAATTCCAATACCAACTACCTCATGGACGGCAGCCACATGTGGCTGAAAATGTGGCTGTGGGGCACATGGAAGGGCTTGGGCTGGAGCGCCATCATCTACATCTCCTCTATCACCGGCATCGACCCGGTGCTCTATGAGGCGGCCACGGTCGACGGCGCGGGCCGGTTCCAGCAGATGTGGAACGTCACGATCCCGCAGCTGATGCCCACTTTCTTCGTTATGCTGCTGATGAGCATTGCCAACGTCCTGTCCAACGGCATGGAGCAGTACCTGGTCTTCTCCAACGCCATCAACTCTCAGAGCATCGAGGTGCTGGACCTGTACGTGTACAATCTTGGTATTGTCAACGGCCAGATCCCTATGTCCACCATGGTTGGTATGTGCAAGTCCATCATCAGCGTCATTCTGCTCTTTGTCGCCAACACAGCCTCTAAGAAGCTGCGCGGCGAGAGCATCATTTAAGGAGGGCGGAACTATGGCGAAACAGAATACCGGCGCAGTCCGCTACCGCAGAACCGTGGGCGACGTAACGTTCAACGTCATCAATATCGTCATCTTCTCACTGTTCACGCTGCTGTGCATTTTCCCCTTCTACTACCTGTTCATCAACACCATTTCCGACAACGCGCTGGTCGGCGCCAACATGATCACGCTGCTGCCCCGCGGCATCCACTTCAATAACTACATCGCACTGAAGGATGTGCAGGATTTCGGCAACTCGGTCCTCGTCACCGTCAGCCGCACCATTCTGGCTACGGCGCTGATGGTGCTGGCCTCCGCCTTCGCGGGCTACCTCACCACCAAGCGTGAGATGTGGAACCGCAGCTTTTGGTATCGGGCGCTGGTCATCACCATGTACTTTAACGCCGGCACCATCCCCTGGTATCTGAACATGCTGGGTCTGGGCCTGACCGATAACTACCTGGGCTACATCATTCCCAGCATCGTGGCTCCCTACAACATCATCCTGGTCAAGACCTATATCGAGTCGATCCCCGCCTCCTTGGAGGAAAGCGCCACCATCGACGGCGCCAGTGCCATGAAGGTCTTTACAAAGATCATCTTGCCGCTGGCCAAGCCCATCCTGGCCACCATCGCCATCTTCGGCGCGGTCGGCAACTGGAACTCCCTGCAGGATTCGCTGATCCTCATGTCCAACAGCCCGCAGCTGTATACCATGCAGCACCGGTTGTGGGTGTACCTGAACAGCTCCTCCAACCTGGCCAACGCCATGGGCGGCGGCGGCGCAGTTTCGGCAGCCGCTATGCTCAACAACAAGGTCATCAAGTACACCATCTCTATGGTCACCGTTATCCCCATTATGCTGGTCTATCCCTTCATGCAGCGCTACTTTGAAGAGGGCATGATGCTCGGCGCTGTGAAGGGTTGATTGGATAATCACGATGAAAGGAAGAATCAAATGAAAAAGCGTATTATCTGCCTGGCGCTGTGCCTGCTTCTGATCCTGCCGGTGTTCGCCGGCTGCGCCAGCAACTCCAGCACTCCTAGCAACCCCGACAGCTCCACCACTACCGACCCCGCCAATGATCCGCTTATAAACAAC
The DNA here is from genome assembly GCA_964633935.1 of uncultured Oscillospiraceae bacterium. GTDB lineage: Bacteria > Bacillota > Clostridia > Oscillospirales > Oscillospiraceae > CAG-170. The sequence continues at coordinate 24,813 of CAZWKZ010000001.1, forward strand.
GAAGAAACCATCAACCTGACCGTGTTCAGTCAGCTGGCCAACTGGTCCGGCGCGCAGAGCGGCTGGGGCGGCATTCTGCTGAAGGATAAGTTCAACATTGAGCTGACCATTATCCCCGATACCAACGGCGCTTACCAGACCCGTATGGAAAGCGGCAACCTGGGCGACATCGTAGCCTGGGGCGGCAACGGCGATGAATATGCCGCAGCTGTCAACAAGGGCCTGCTGTTTGACTGGGAAGAAGAAGACCTCCTCGCCACCTATGGCTCGTACATCCAAGAGAACTTCCCCGACGCCCTGGACGCCAACCGCTCGCTCAACAGCGACGGCAAACTCTATGGCATCGGTCATTCCGTCACCAACGACGACAGCCAGCACGATACCTTCTTCTATGACTGGGGCATCCGCTGGGATCTGTACGCGCAGCTGGGCCACCCCGAGGTAAAGGATCTGGACGACCTGGCTGACGTGCTGGGCCAGATGAAGCAGATCTGCCCCACCGGCGACGACGGCAAGCCCACCTACGCAGTCAGCTCCTGGCCCGATTGGGACGGCGACATGGTCATGTACGTCAAGGCGCTGGCCTCCGCTTACTATGGCTATGACGAGCTGGGCATGGGTCTGTACGATGCCTCTACCGGCGCCTTCCATGGTGCGCTGGAGGAAAACGGCCCCTATCTGACGTCTCTGAAGTTCATGAACAAGCTGTATCAGAACGACCTTCTAGATCCAGACTCCATGACGCAGACCTATGACCAGATGCAGCCCAAAGTCACCAACGGCAACATTCTTTTCTCCATTTTCGACTATTCCGGTTCCCTCCTGTTCAACACGGATACCCACGTAGCCAACAATGAATACATGGCTCCGCTGGTTCCCGAGGACGCCCATGTTATTGTCTACGGTCTGAGCACCGGCGGCGCCGACCGTATCTGGTCCATCGGCAACAATACCCTGTATCCTGAAAAGTGCATGCAGCTCATCAACTGGCTCTACACGCCGGAAGGCGGCATGACCATCCTATACGGCATCCGCGGCCTGATGTGGGATATCGACGAAAATGGCAACACCTACTTCACCGAGCTTGGCCGCACCTGCTATCTGGATCCCTCGACGGATCTGAGCGGCGTGGAATGGACCTCTCCCGACACCGGCGAGACCTATACGCTGAGCGGCACCTTCAACGACGGCAAGATCCAGATCAACAATACCACCTGGGCCTACGGCGCTTTGAACCCCGAGGCCAACGGCGAAGAAACCTTCCAGTACACCAGCTGGGCCAGCGAGCAGGGCGAGCCTCACAATGACACCGAGGCCGACTGGCGCGAGTTCACCGGCGCAACCGGTACTCAGGACTATCTGGGCAATACCGACTACGCGATGGTACCCGTCGTCTCCGACTTCTCGCTGTCCGAGCGCTCGGCTGAGCTGGACCTCAAGTGGCAGCAGGTCATCAAGGCCATCAAGGAAGGCTCCTGGAACGCTATGTATGCAAAGGACGACGCCGCCTTTGAGGCCGCGGTCGCCAGCATGATTTCCGCCTGCGAAGGCTATGGCTATGACGAGTGCGTCGAGTGGTGCAACCAAGAGGCCGCGCGCAAGTTCTCTATGCAGTAAGCCCGATCCATTTCCAAATGATACCGAAGTCTAATTGAACTGTGACCCCGGTTTCCGGGGAGCTTGCTCCCTGAAAACCGGGGTCGCCTGCTAGGAGGTAAGCGCTGTGAAGCTGCAAATCGATTCGCCCATCATCACAACCGGCATCAAGATTACCAACCTGCTGATTTTGAATCTGTATTGGTTCATCGGCTGTCTGCCCATCATCACCATTGGAACCTCTACCATCGCAGCCTTCACCGTAACCTTAAAAATGACAGAAGACCGTGAAAGCCCTGGTATGACGTCCCAATTTTGGTCCGCCTACATCCACAACCTAAAGCACGGCATTCCGCTGACGCTGATTCTCGCCGCCGCAGCCTACAGCGTCTGGCTGGATTTTCAAATGTTCAACCAATTGGAAGATAACCCCATCGGATTTCTGATCGTGGCCATTTTGATCATTGTGATGCTGCTTGTGCACTATCTGTATGTGTTCGCGCTGGAGGCTCGATACGAAAACAAGCTCCTTGCCAGCCTGGCCAATTCCCGTAAGATCTGCGTCCGCTTTTTCCTCAGGACCCTGGGCCTGGTTGGTATTTTGTTCTTGCAGGTCTTACTCTTTACCCAAGTCGCGCCCGTCATAACCTACATCGGCCTGTTCTGCGCGCCGATTTTGATGATCTATACGACCAGCCAGATCGCCATGCCGATTTTCCGCAAACTCGAAGGCGACGCGACCGCCCACGACGGCTTTTCCATCGGCGGCTGAGCGCCGAAAGAAAACGATATTCCACCTGAAAACTCTTCTTGATTTTTATGCCCACCGGGCATATAATCCTGGTTTAAATAAAGCGAATAAAGCGAGGAAGAAACTATGAAATTCAATCTCGGAGAATGGCGCATGAAGCCAGGCGTCACCACCTACAACTGCGAGCAGATTCGCGACGTCCGGCTTTCTCCGGACGGCACAGTCCTTTCGCTCTTCGTGGTGCCCTACCGGAAGGACGAGCGCAGCATGGACGGCCCCGCGCAAGAGCTGACCATCACCGCGCCCCAGCCGGATATGATCCGCCTGCAGGCCGTTCATTTCAAGGGCGACCGGCGGAAATACCCCAAGTTCGACCTGGACGGTCAGAAATGCCCGCTCGGTTTTCAGGAGCAGGGCAACGTGCTCACTGTGACCTCCGGCGACACGCGCCTTGTCATCCAGAAAAAGGCGCCGTGTGCCTTTACCTACTACTATCAGGACCGGAAGCTGACCAACATCGGCAGCCGCTACGGCTCGGCCATGCTCAGCTATATCGCTGCGCCGGAAGGCCCCTACATGCGCGCGCAGCTTCAGGTCGACGTGGGCGAAAAGCTCTACGGCCTGGGCGAGCGCTTCACGCCCTTCGTAAAAAACGGCCAGACGGTAGAGATGTGGAATGAGGACGGCGGCACCTCCAGCGAGATCTCCTATAAAAACATCCCATTCTATCTCAGCAACCGCAGCTACGGCGTGCTGGTCAACGAGGCCGGCCCCGTGTCCTTTGAGGTCTGCTCTGAGGCCGTGACCAAGGTACAATTCAGCGTACCGGGCCAGCGGCTGGACTTCATCGTCATCGGCGCGCCCGACCGCAAGGGCGTTTTACGCCGCTATACGGCCCTGACCGGACGGCCCGCCCTGCCGCCGGCATGGACCTTCGGCCTGTGGCTGACTTCCTCCTTTACCACCTCCTACGACGAGGCCACCGTCAACAGCTTCGTCGACGGCATGGCCCAGCGCGACATTCCGCTCAGCGTCTTTCATTTTGACTGCTTCTGGATGCGCGAAAATGAATGGTGCGGCTTCGAGTGGGACAAGGACATGTTCCCCGACGTCGAGGGCATGCTCCAAAGGATGCACGACAAGGGACTGAAGATCTGCGTCTGGATCAACCCCTATCTGGGCCAGAAGAGCGCCGCATTTGATGAAGCGGCGGAGAAAGGCTACCTGTTGAAAACCGCCAATGGCGACATCTGGCAGTGGGATCTCTGGCAGGCCGGTCTGGCCGTGGTGGACTTCACCAATCCCGACGCTGTCGCGTGGTACAAAGGCAAGCTGCGCGGCCTGATGGCGCAGGGCGTGGACTGCTTCAAAACCGATTTCGGCGAGCGGATCCCCACCGATGTGGTCTATCACGACGGAAGCGACCCCGTCTGGATGCACAATTATTATCCGTATCTCTACAACAAGGCGGTTTTCGAGGTCATTCAAGAGGTCAAGGGCGAGGACGAAGCGGTTCTGTTCGCGCGCAGCGCCACGGTGGGCGGGCAGAAGTTCCCGGTCCACTGGGGCGGCGACTGCAACTCCACGTATGTCTCCATGTCCGAATCGCTAAGAGGCGGTCTGAGCCTGTGCCTGTCCGGCTTCGGCTATTGGAGCCATGACATCGGCGGCTTTGAAGGCACGGCCACGCCGGACCTTTATAAGCGCTGGCTGGCCTTTGGCCTGCTCAGCTCCCATTCCAGACTGCACGGCTCCACCTCCTACCGGGTGCCCTGGCTCTTTGGCGACGAGGCGGTGCAGGTCTGCCGCGCCTTCTCGAAATTAAAAAATACACTGATGCCCTATCTCTATGCGCAGGCCGTGCAGACCCACGAGACCGGCGTCCCCATGATGCGGGCCATGCTGCTGGAGTTTGACGATCTGGGCTGCGAGGACTGCGACCGGCAGTATATGCTGGGCGACGCGCTGCTTGTCGCGCCCGTGATGCGCGAAGACGGTGTCGTAGATTACTACCTGCCCGCAGGCAAGTGGACGCACCTGCTGCGCGGTGAGACCGTCCAGGGCGGCGGCTGGCGGCGGGAGCAATACGACTTTTTCTCCCTGCCGCTGTTCGTGCGCGAGAACACCATCCTGCCCGTCGGCAGCTGCGACAGCCGGCCCGACTATGACTACGCTGCGGATCTGACGCTGCGGCTGTACTATCTCAGCGACGGCGCGCAGGTAGAGCGCGATATCTGCGACGTCCACGGCGCAGTGGTCCTGCGCGTCAAGGCCGTGCGCGCCGGCGGCGCCATCCGTGTAGAATTGCGCGGCGCCAAGCAGTCCGTAACGGTAGAACAGATCGGTACCGACTGTGATATCATCCTGAAATAACGCCGCAGCATCGCAGGGGAAACGCCTATGATCAAAATCGGAATCGATTACTATCCTGAACACTGGGACCGCTCCATGTGGGAGCAGGACGCCGCCGATATGGCAAAGCTTGGCGTGCGCACGGTCCGCATGGCCGAGTTCGCATGGAGCCGCTTGGAGCCGGAGGACGGCATGTTTGACTTTACGTGGCTGGACGACGCCATCGACGTGATCCGCCGCCATGGGATGCAGGTCATTCTCGGCACCCCCACCAACTGCGCTCCCCTGTGGCTCTATCACAGCCACCCGGAAACGCGCCAATGGGAACGGAACGGCCGCCCCACGGATCTAGGCATCCGAGGACACCGCTGCATCCAAAGTCCCGTGTTCCGCCAGTATGCCGGCCGTATCGTTGCGCAGATGGCCCAGCGCTATGCGGGGCGGCCGGAGATCGCGGCCTGGCAGCTGGACAACGAGCTTGAGAGCAACCATTGCACCTGCCCGGCCTGCACGCAGGGCTTTCGGGACTTTCTGAAGGCCAAATACGGCACATTGGACGCCCTGAACAGCGCATGGGGAACCGTGGTATGGAGCGGCGAGTACAGCAGCTGGGATCAGATCACGCCGCTGTTGGCGCCCAACTGCCTGCCCAACTGGCACAATCCCGCCTGGATGCTGGACTACGAGCGTTACGGCGCAGCCTGTACGACGGATTACGTCCGCTTCCAGTCCAATATCATCCGCGCCTACGACCCGAAGGCCGTCATCACCACAAACAGCTGCTTCTGTGCCAATATACCGGACTTTCATCAGCTATTCGCGGCGCTGGATGTGGCCAGCTACGACAACTATCCGCCCATCCGTCTGCCGGAGGACCCGGAGGCCCTGTATTCCAATGCCTTCGCGCTGGACTTCATCCGCAGCTTCAAGCAGAAGAACTTCTGGATCATGGAGCAGCTGGGCGGTCCGCTTGGATGCTGGGGGCCGATCTCCCCCGCCATGGAGCCGGGAATGCTGGAGGGCTACGCCCTGCAGGCCGTAGCGCATGGGGCGGATCTGCTGAGCTTTTTCCGCTGGCGCACGGCCTGCACCGGCGCGGAGATGTTCTGCTACGGGATCCTGGATCACAACAACGCGCCCAACCGCCGCCTCAAAGAGCTGGACAGGCTGTGCCGGCGGCTGGAACGAATGCCGGAGCTCGACCGCACTACGATCCACGCGCAAGTGGCCATGCTCTATTCCGCAGAGCAGGAATACGCCCTAAAAAATCAGATCCAGTCCGAGGGCTTCGCCTACTGGACGCAGCTCAAGCTGTTCCACAACGCCTGCATGAATCTGGGCGTCGATCTGGATATTCTGCCCGAACGCGCTTGTTTCGATGGCTACAAGGTGGTGCTGGTCCCCACGCACTTCATCACCGATCCGGCGCTGGCCGGCCGGCTGGAACGCTTCGCTGAAAACGGCGGTACGGTGGTGCTGACCAACCGCAGCGGCGTCAAGGACCAGAACGGCAACTGTATCCTGGGTCAGATGCTGCCCACCGTCTTCCGCAGACTCTGCGGCTGCTATGTGACCGAGTCCGACGCCATCGGACCGGCCCGTCAGCGGCTCTGCACGGTCCACGGCGGGAGCTACCAGATCACCAGCTGGTGCGACCTGCTGGCGCTGGACACGGCCGCCGCCTGGGCCAGATATCAGGACCGCTTCTACGCCGGGACCCCGGCCATCACCCGCAATCCGTTCGGCGCTGGCCTGGCCTATTATGTGGGCACCGTGGGCGAAAAGGCGCTGTATCGGGCGCTGCTGCTAGAGATCTTCCGGGAACAGGGTATTTCTACGGTGGAAAATCTACCCCAGGGCGTAGAGGTCACCACCCGCACCGGCCCCGGCGGAACCTACCGGTTCTTCTTTAACAACACCCGGCAGTGTCACCGCTTCTTATTGGCAGACACGGTGGTCGCGCTGGCGCCGCTGCAGGTCAAAATTCAAACGGGAGAGGGGCAATGGCTATGAATTTCCAGCCTGTCACAGAATTTTTGGATCAGGTAGACGCGCGCTTCGGCGTACCTGCTTGTGAATGTATGGTCTGGCAGGATCACAAGCTGCTCTATCAGCACAGCGCCGGTTTCCTGGACTATGGCAAAACCGTCCCCCTGACCGGCGGCCAGTGGTATTGGATCTATTCCTGCACCAAGCTGATGACCATGACCGCCGTCATGCAGCTGCGCGAGCAGGGCAAGCTGGAGCTGGACGACCCGGTTTACAGGTATCTGCCGGATTGCGCCCGCCTGACGGTAAAAGACGGCGAGCAGGTGCGCCCGGCAAAAACCGTGCTGACGGTCCGGCACCTGATGACCATGACCGGCGGCTTTACCTACGATCAAACGCTGCCCAGCCTTCTTGCCATGAAGCAGGACACCGGCAATCAGGCCTGCACCCAGCAGATGATCCACGCCCTGTGCCAAGAGCCGCTGGCCTTTGACCCGGGGACCCACTACCGCTACAGCATGTGCCATGATGTGCTCGGCGCGCTTGTCGAGATCGTCTCCGGCCAGCGCTTCTCCGACTATATCCTCGATCATATTGCCAAGCCGCTTGGCATCACCGGACTGACCTTCCGCCCCGGCGCGAAGGAGCTTTCCAATATGCCGGAGCAGCTGTGCTACCACGATCAAAAGCAGATCATTTTCCGCTGTGAAAAGGGCAATTCCCACCAGCTGACGCCCAACTATGATTCCGGCGGCGCAGGCGTCTGCTGCAGGGTGCAGGACTACATTCTCTTTGCCGACGCACTGGCCTGCAGCGGCGTTGGCAAAAGCGGCGCGCGGATTCTGATGCCGGAGTCCATCGCTCTCATGTCCGCCAACCATCTGCAGGGCGTTCCGTTGGAGGATTACCACAGCAGCATGAAGCCCGCCACAGAGGGATATGGTCTCGGCGTGCGGGTCCATATGGTGGACGACGGCACCGTTCCCGTGGGCGAATTTGGCTGGGACGGCGCGGCCGGCGCGGGAGCTATCATCGAGCCGAGCCGCCGCCTTTCCATCTTCTATGCGCAGCACGTGCTGAACTATCTCCGCAGCTATGCCGAGCTTCATCCCGCGCTGCTCCGGCGCATCTACCAGGCGGTGGACGCGGTATGACAAAGGCCGCCCCTGCGAAAACCGGCGCGTGAGAGAAAACAGAAAAAGCGCGCCCGAAGGGAGAGGCTATGTAAGGAAGCAGCTTTTCCCTTCGGCTGGTATAACGGATTACCGATACAGACATAATTTACGCATAATCACACTTCAGAAGCGGTATGTAGATACTCATGCCGCTTCTTCTTTTATGCCCAAGTTCGCAGTTGACGTTTTCATAAATCCATGATATTATTGTTTCATATTTGAGCGACAAATCGGTGTTTGCAGAGGTGGAGAGATGTCACGTGCTGAGAGCGTTATTCTGACAAATATGGTCATGGTATACAATGACCACGGTGAAATACTGGTACAGCAGAAAGTAGATGACGATTGGACGGGTCTCTGTTTTCCCGGCGGACATGTGGAAAAAGAAGAGTCGTTTGTGCAATCCGCTATTCGTGAAATAAAAGAAGAAACTGGTTTGAACATATCGAAGCCCCAACTTTGTGGCATAAAACAGTTTTATACTGATAACGGAGAACGATATATTGTTCTACTCTTTAAGACCAATCAATTCAGCGGAGAAATTGTATCCTCCGACGAAGGAGAAGTGTTTTGGATTCGCCCCGAAAAACTTTCAGAATATCGGTTGGCAGTTTCATTTATGGAAATGTACAAGGTTTTTACCAGTGACGATATCAGCGAACAATATTCATATCAGGAAGGTGACCGGGTAATTCACGCTCTTTACTGATTATAATTTGCATGGGGACAGTATGCTTATGCAATTTTTCGAGTTTTAGCGGGGTGATAAACTGGAATTTGAAAAGGAGATATGCTGGATTGGATACTAAACGGTTAGCAAAATTTCTTATAATTACATTTGTTATTACATGGATAGCCTGGTCTGGACTTGCTGTGTTAACGAGTTTCAATATTATCCCATTTTCGCATCCTTTGGGCACTATGTTACATATTATAGGAGGATTCGGACCGACAATCGCAACTTTCTTTGTCTTAGAAGGAAAAAACACGGTTAAATCTATATTAAATTTTATTTTTGGGTATAGAAAGAAAT
>CAZWKZ010000002.1:0-31419 GCA_964633935.1 uncultured Oscillospiraceae bacterium
TGACTCGAACACACGACCTGCTGATTACGAATCAGCTGCTCTACCGGCTGAGCTATACCAGCATTTCAATTTGGCCCCAACAATATATCATAGATTTTGCGGATAGTCAAGGCATTTTTTCTCATGCGCCAGACGGGCGGAAAAACGAATCAATCGAGCGAAAGTTGACAAATCTATCGTATACGGTATGATGATGGCAAAGAGGATAACAGCGCAGACAGGAGGCAATTGATATGTGGTTACTCATGGCGGCGCTTTCGGCGGTGTTTGCGGCCCTGACGTCGATTTTGGCAAAATGCGGCATCCAAAAGACGGACTCTGACGTAGCGACGGCGCTGCGCACCGTGGTGGTGCTGGCGTTTTCGTGGCTGATGGTGGCGCTGACAGGCGCCTATACGCCGCTGCAGCTGCTGCAGCGGCGGTCGGTGGCGTTTCTGGTCCTGTCGGGGCTTGCTACCGGCGCGTCGTGGATCTGTTATTTCCGGGCGCTGGCGCTGGGAAACGTCAATCAGGTCGTGCCGGTCGATAAGTCCAGCACGGTGCTCACCGTGCTGCTGGCGATCGTACTGTTTCAGGAGACGGAAAATCTTGCCATAAAGCTGACAGGGACGGCCATGCTGGCCGTGGGGATCTTTCTGATGGTGGAGAAAAAGCCGAAGCAGAAGAGGGCCTCCTCGCGCGGCTGGCTTTTTTATGCGGCAGGCTCGGCCGTGTTCGCGGCGCTCACCTCGATTCTGGCAAAGCTGGGCGTGCGCGGCGTGGATTCCAACCTCGCCACGGCTATGCGCACGGGCGTGGTACTCGTCATGGCGTGGATCATCGTGCTGGCAAGGGGAAAGCTGCCGCAGATAAAAGCGCTTGACGGCAGGGAAACGGGCTTTATCGCGCTCTCAGGTCTGGCGACGGGCGCATCATGGTTGTGCTACTACTATGCAGTGCAAAATGGCGTGCTCAGCGTGGTTGTGCCGATCGACAAGCTGTCGGTTGTGATCACGGTGGCGTTTTCTTATATCGTCTTCGGCGAACGGCTGAGCAGGAAGGCCCTTGCGGGGCTTGGGCTGATGACGGCCGGAACGCTGCTCATGACGGTATTTGCCGCGTAAAAAATTACCGCCCCACGTATGTGGGGCGGCGGCTTTATTTTGGATATACGCATTCGATCTTGTTTTGCTCGAAAAAGCGCAGCCATTCATCCGACGGGCGGACGTTGGTGGCGACGATGTCATATACGCCGAGCGGCGCGATATTGACGAAGGAAACCTTGTCAAATTTGCTGCTGTCGAGCGCCAGGATTCGTTTTTTCGACGCGCGGAGCATCGACTGCTTGGTCTGCGAATGGAATTCGCTCGAATCTGTGACGCCTGCGTCCTGATCGACGCCCTTGCAGGACATGATGACCTTGTCGACGTGGTACTTGCTGAGCGCCTCCTGCGTCTGTCCGCCGACGAGCGCCAGAGACTCGGGCTTGAGCCGGCCGCCGGTGAGCATGATCGTCCAGCCCTCGACGCCGGAAAGCTCGACCACCAGCTCGACCGAGTTGGTGATGACCGTGAGCGCCTTCTTTTCCTTCAGCTTTTTGGCGATATAGAGGCTGGTGGAGCTGTCGTCTAGCATCAGGTGGTCGCCGTCCTCAACAAACTCGCAGACGAGACCGGCGATGATATTTTTGGCCTCGACGTTGGTTTTGTTGCGGATCGTATACGACAGGTCCGTCTTGGTGCTGTTGCCCCAGATCGCGCCGCCGTAGGTCTTGGTGGCGTAGCCCTCTTTTTCCAGTTTATCCAGATCACGGCGGATGGTCTCCTCCGTGACGCCATAGTGTGCGGCAAGCTCGCTGACCAGTACGCGCTGGTCGGCGCGCAGCTTGGCCAGGATCTCATTTTTTCGCTCGATAGCCAGCATGGGCGTCACTTCCTGAATTTGAAATGTAGGCGATGGAATAAAAACCACATAAAACAACATTAGTATACCACGCGAACGGAAAGAAAGCAAGCGATGATTTTTCTGTCCATCTGCACACAGCCGGCGGTATCGCGCGCTCTGGGCGGGCATAGGTTAGATCAGGTAAAAATTACATTGGAAAAAATCTGTCGAAAAAAAACGAAAAAGCTTGAAAAAAGAGGGAACGTCTGCTAAATTAGGAAATGCATGAATTATGTAAATCGCTTTCGTCCGGAGTGCTGCGCCCATGGTATTTTCAAATCTTATCTTTTTGTATCTGTTTTTACCGCTTTGCCTGCTTCTTTACTTCCTGAGTCGGGGAATTGCGGCAAAAAATGCGGTTTTGATCGCATTTAGCCTGCTGTTTTACGCCTGGGGCGAGCCGCTGTATGTCTTTTTGATGATCGGCATGGCGGCGGCGAACTGGGCGTTCGGCCTGTGGATGGGCAGGGGACGGCGGAAGCTGCAGCTGGTGCTGGCGGTTATCGTAAACCTCGGCTGTCTGGCGGTATTTAAGTACGCGGGATTCTTTGTGGAGAATCTCAACGCGATCTTCGGCGCGTCGCTTGCTGTTCCGCAGATCCCGCTGCCCATCGGCATTTCGTTCTATACGTTCCAGGCGCTCTCGTACGTGATCGACGTCTATCGCGGTCAGGTCGGCGTGCAGCGCTCGTTCTGGCGATTTTTGCTGTACGTGAGCCTGTTTCCGCAGCTCATCGCAGGACCCATCGTGCGCTACAGCGACGTCGAGCAGCAGATGGACGCGCGGGCGTGCAATTATGAGGATATTTTCTACGGCATGACGCGCTTTTGCATCGGCCTTGGCAAAAAGGTGCTGCTTGCCGACTGCGCCGGCAAGGTCGCGAGCCAGATCCTGGATGGGCAGCTCTCGGCGGCCACGACGCTTGGTATGTGGCTGGGCGTGATCTTGTTCACGTTCCAGATCTACTTTGATTTTTCCGGATATTCCGACATGGCCATCGGCCTTGGCAGGATCTTTGGCTTCAAGTATCCTGAGAACTTCCGCCTGCCGTATATCGCGCGCTCGATCACAGAGTTCTGGCGAAGGTGGCATATTTCGCTCAGCACCTTCTTCCGCGACTACGTCTACATTCCGCTCGGCGGCAACCGGAAGCATGTATACCTGAACCTGCTGATCGTCTGGGCGCTGACGGGGCTGTGGCACGGCGCGAGCTGGAATTTTGTGCTCTGGGGCATGTACTTCTTTGTGCTGCTGTGCATCGAGCGGCTGTTCAAAGCGCAGATCAAGCGCATCCCCACCGCTCTGCGGCATGTTCTGACGCTGTTTCTGATCGTCATCAGCTGGAACATCTTCTACTTTACCGACGCTTCACGGCTGGGACAGAGCTTCGCCGTGCTGTTTGGCTTTGACGGCGCGGGCTTCAGCGGCCAGACAACGTCGATCCAGCTGCTGAATAACCTGCCGCTGCTTTTGACGTGCGCCGTCGGCTGTACGCCGCTGCCGCAGATGCTGGGCAATGCGTTCGGCATGCTCTGCGCCGGCAAGGAGCATGAGGGGACGAAGCAGAAGGTGTATGTGTTCGTGACGTACGCGTTTGATCTTGCGCTTTTGGCGCTGTGTACGGTCGCGCTGGCCGGTACGTCGTACAACGCGTTCTTGTATTTCCGCTTCTGAAGGAGGGCATGTCATGAAGAAAATCTATTGCATCCTCCTGTCGGCGGTACTGGCGCTGATGCTGCTGGTGGGCGTGATTTCACTGGTAGACAAGGACCCGACGCGCTCAGAGCTGGAAAACCGCGAGCTGGCGAAAAAACCGGAATTCTCCGTTTCCTCACTGCTTGACGGCAGCTATATCTCCGCGCTTGAGACGTACTATTCCGACACCTTTCCCATGCGCGACGCGCTGCTGAAGGCCAATCGGACGCTGAATAAATTTTATTACTATTCCGGCAGCGGCGAAAATACCATGCTTGTGATCAGCGGCAACACCGGCGCCGAGCTGGGAGGGCAATCGCTGCAGAGCGTGCAGCCGCAGCAGCCGGATCAGACGCAGCTCACGCCGGAGCCGCCGGATGAAGCGGACGACGGCCAAGAGCAGCCAGAGCAGCCGGATGCGGCGGATACGCCGCAGGAGCAGGAGCAGGAGCCAGGGCAAGAGGATACGCCTCCGGCGCTGGACGAGCCGGACGAATCTGAGGCCAGCTACGCAGGCAATGTCATTGTGGTCCGCACGCGCGCGATGGAGATCCCAACGGCGCTGGACGATGTGATCGCGTCTTACGCCGAGGCCGTCAACAATCTGGCTGCCGCCATGCCGGAGGGCACGCGGACGATCTCGCTTGTGACGTGCAACGGCGGCGAGTTCTATTCGCCCGAGAGTATGCACACGGGACTGCACAGCCAGAAGGAGATGATCCAGCGCTGCTACGACGCGATGGCGGATGATATCATCACCGTCGATGCGTGCAGCGCGCTGCGCGCGCATACAGACGAGTATATCTTCTTCCGCACCGACCACCACTGGACGCAGCTGGGCGCGTATTACGCCTATACGGCCTTCTGTGAGGCGGTGGGGTTTGAGGCCGTGCCGCTGGAGGAATTTGAAACTGGGCGGTACGACACGTTCCTTGGTTCGATGTACACCTTCACCTCTGGCTACCCGCAGAATCAGACGCTGGCGGACAATCCCGACTATCTGGACTACTATCTGCCCGTGGTCGAGACGCACGCGCAGTATTTTGCCGATGCGCAGCTGGAAAACGGCGTGCCGGTGAGCGTGGTATACACGAAGCTGGACGACTCGGTGTCAAACAAGTATCTGTGCTTTATCGGCGGCGATACGCCCGTGTGCGTGATCGAGACGGAGACCGACGGACCGACCTGTATCATGCTCAAGGAGTCCTACGGCAATGCCTTTGCGCCGTTTTTGACCAGCCACTACGGCAAGATCATCGTCATCGACCCGCGCGAATTCAACCGGGACGGCAAGCCCTCGCTCGATTTGAAGGCCTTTGCGGCCGAGCAGCAGATCGATGATCTGATCGTCATCAACTATCCCTATATGATCAACAGCAGCTATTACGTCAGCTGGCTCAACCGCCTGGTCGGCGCCGACGAATGACTTATGTACAAGATTGAAGCGGGGGATTATAACCTCCCATTTGTCGCAGAACAGATGACAAGGGGCGGCAGCTAAAATGCTGCCGCTCCTTTTTACCGTTTTGCCCTTACGCAAACGCGCATGGCCTGGGGCCATGCGCGTTTCGCGTTCAGTTTTCGATTGGAATCTCTTTTTCGGCGGCGAGCAGATGATTGAAGTAGATCTGCAGCGTATACGTCCCGCCGCGCTGCGGTGTAGAGGGCGCGGGGCCAACGAACAAGCTGTTGCTCCACATCTCGTCCCACACGGCGGTGGTGTGTGTAAAATCGACGAGCTTGCCGTCTTCATCCCGCAGGACGATGTCGATGACGATTTCATCGCTGCTGCTGCTCAGCGTGCTGATGGACTGTACGGCAAACGCGATCTGCTCATCGGTCTTGAAGGAATTGCGCGAGCCGGTGAGATTCAGATACGTCCATTCCTCCTGCTCAGGAAGGAGGAACAGGCCCACGTAGGAATCGCGATAGCCATATTCGGTGAAAGGCTCTGCCTCGTCGGTGGTGAAGGCGACGGTGCTTTCAGCACCCTCGAGCTTTTCGCCGCTGGCGAGCGTGAGTGTCGCTTTGTACGTCGTGTTGGGCAGAAGCTCCTCCGGCGCGATATTGACCGTGCCGGTTTGGCTGACCTCCAGTGTGACCGGCTCGAACTTACTGCTGCTCAGATCGGCGGGGGCATAGGTGACGATCCAGTTGTCCTCGGCGGGATCCGCCTCGCAGACCCAGCGCAGGACAATGCCGCCGTCCTCGTCTGGCTCAGCCGTGAAGGATTCCAGCACTGTGACCGTGGGAATGAAGCTTGTCTCAACCGGCTGCAGCATGGTGGGCGCGGAGACCGTGACCGTATACGTCTCGCCCGAGGTGAGACCCTCAAAGGTGATCGTCGAGGCCGAGACGATCTGCGTGTCGGTATAGCCGTCGGTGCCGGAGATCGTCACAGTCCACGCCTCCGGCTCATCGCCGGTAAACTGCCACGATAAAATGGCGGAGGAGCTGGACAGCGCGACCTTGAAGCCGTCGATGTCGACGCTGGGCACGGTGGAAAACAGCGTGCTGGTTTGGCCGCTCAGGCGCGTGCCCTCTGGCTCGAGCAGCTCAAAGGTGTACTCGACGCCGGATTGGAGATTGGCGATCGTGGTCGAGTGGCCGGTAAAGGTAGCCGTTTGCTCCTGCACACCGTCGGCAAAGTAGCGCAGCGTCCATACGCCGGGGTCGGGGCCGTCCTTGATGATGAGATTCAGCTCTGCCTGCGTGACGGACACGGCCGTGGCCGTAAAGCTCAGGATCTCCGTCTGGGCAATGGTGCTGGCCGCGAGCGTGTACGAGCCGGTGAGCTTTTCTCCGTTGGCAGGCTCTACGGTCACCGTGTACTGCGTGCCGGAGACGAGCGCGTCAAAGGTGTTGTCCTCGCCGGCGACATAGCTGAGACGGCTGGTGTTGCCGTAGGCGTCGGAGCAGATGACGCCGAACGCGCCGTCTTTTTCAGACGATTCCACACGCACGGTAATATAGTCGGTGCCGCGGTCAACGAGCGTGATGCTGCCAATATGGATCGTGCTCGGCGCGATGACGAAGAAATAGACGAGCGCCGCAGCAGCGACTGCCAGCACCGCCAGAACGGCGACGACCGGGACCCATCGCTTCTTCCGTTTTCTCCGCCGCTTTGCGGGCGATTCGATGGGGATCTCGTCCTCATCGTCAGAATGCTCGAGCGAGTTGGAGATGCCGGGCAGCTTCTCGCCCGCCATGTCGCGGTGCACCGAGTCGATGATGGCGTTGAGCAGCTGCGTATCAGGGGAGAAGCTCTCTTTGAAATCCTCGCTCATCGTGTCGGTGTCGGCAAACTGTACCGGCTCGACTGGTTCCGGTTCCTCATTGGGGTCGATCGGCTCGAAGTCGGCCACGATGGGCGGCACGATCAGCGTGTCGGAGACCTGATTGCGCTTCATGTACTCACACAGCGCATCCTTGAACTCATCGGGCGTCTGATAGCGATCTTCCGGCTTGAAGGCGCAGGCTTTGAGGATGATCTCAGTCAGCTCATAGTCGGCGTACATGGGGGCCGGCAGCTGTTCGCCCGTGACACGGCGCCGGTCGGCGGCCTTGGCGGACGTCTTCTCGTCTTCAAACGGGCCGTGATTGCCGTTATAGATGCGGTAGAGGATCAGCCCCACGGAATAGATATCGGTCGTCGGTTCGATCGAGCCGACCAGCTCGAACAATTCGGGCGCGGAGTAGGAGCTGAGCATGTGCTCCGGCATGGAGCAGTATTTCAGCTCGCTGATCTTTGCGATGCCAAGATCGCCCAGCACAAAGTGGCCCTGCGGACTGAGGTAGATATTGGGCGGCTTCACATCGCGGTGGATGAGGCCGGACGCGCGCAGATCGATCAGCGCGTTGCAAAGATCCATCCCGAGGTTCACGGCGCACACATGCGTCATGGCGTTGTCGGACAGATAGTCGACCAGCGTTTTGCGCTGCTCTGCCAGAAGATATACGTCGTAGCCGATCGCGTCCTCCTTGGGGACGATCTGATAGCTGCGGTAGCAGGCCAGGTTCGGGCTGCTGGAGATGGATTCGAGCGTTTCAAGCTCGGACTGATAGTCGGACACGACCTGCTCGTAATACTTCTGCGCGTCTTCTTTGGAAGCGGCGGCGCCTGTAAAGAGCAATGCGTCGACCTGCTTCTGCGATTCCGGAACAGAGATGTGTTTCAGGATGTAGCTCTGCCCGGAACGTGTGCTCCGGACAAGATAGACAGACGTGCCGCCGCGCTCGCTGAGACAGCTGACGACCTCCATATTGGAGAGCAGTGGCGATATAAGCTTGAGTTCTGCCAAATACTTCGCCTCCTTCATGAATAGACGCTTTTATTTTAGGTCATTTTCCCGGAAAAAGCAATACGAGATATTGTAGTACATACTTGGAATTTCGGATAATTTGTGGTATCATAAATAAACTATGGCGAGTCGGCGCGTTTTGCGCTGCCGGAAACAGCCGGCCAGTGGTCTTTAGCGATACAACGGAGGATGATTATGGATCTAAGAACCTGCGAATACTGCGGTATTGAATATGACGCCTCGCTGGCGCAGTGTCCGCTCTGCGGAAGAAACACAGACGTTTCCGCTGCGGCTGCGACACAGCGCGCGGCGGCGAAAAAGAAAAAGGGCGGCGCGCGCCTGGCAAAATCCGCCAAGGGGCAGAGGTCTGCCGCGCCGGAAACGCCGGACGGCGGCAACCCATACGCCATTCCCAAGTGGATGATGGTGACGATCTGCGTGATTTTGGGCGTGGCGGTCACGCTGGGGGCGGCGTTTGCCATTTACAATTTGGACTGGTTTGGTTTAAAAAAGAGTTCGGCGGTCGAGCAAGAGCCGGCGGCGGAGGAAGAACAGGATACGCAGCCCAGCGATCAGACCGGGACGGGGCCGACGGAAGAGCAATATATGAATGAAGAGGACTATGTCGCCGACGATCAGCCGCAGGCGCCTGCGATCGTGGAGTGCACGGGGCTGACGCTCGGTACGTCGAGCATCACCTTTGACGAGGCGGAGCAGTTCTACAACATCACCGCCACGGTCGAGCCTGCCAACTGCACGCAGGAGGTCGTCTACGCCTCGGCGGACGAATCGATCGCCACCATCAACGCCCAGGGCAAGATCGTCGCCGTGAACGGCGGCAGCACGATCATCACCGTCACCTGCGGCACGCAGTCGGCTACGTGCCTTGTTACGTGCGACTTCTCGTTCACCGAGCAGCCCGGTACAACTGAGACGCAGCCGCCGGAGCTGAATAATACGGACATGACCTTCTTTAGCCCCGGCGAGCAGTTCACGCTCGTGGTGCTGAATCTGGCAGAGGATCAGACGGTCACGTTTGAAAGCGCCGATCCGCAGATCGCGTCCGTCTCGTCTACCGGCGTCGTGACCGCCATGGGCAGCGGCACCACGACCGTCACGGCCACGGCCGCCGGGCAGAGCTTCAGCTGCATCGTGCGCTGCAATCTTGACGACAGCGCCGAAACGGGCAGCGGCGAGGGAAAATGCACCATCAGTCATTTCGACGTCACCATGTCCATCGTCGGCGAGTATTTTAAACTCAGCCTGACGGACGCCGACGGCGACAAGGTCACAGGACTCAGCTGGACCTCGTCCGACAACTCTGTCTGCACGGTCGACGCCAACGGCGTCGTCACAGCCGTCGGCCGCGGCACGGCGTATGTCTCGACAACGTATGACGGCGTCAGCTACGAGTGCATCGTGCGCTGCAACGTGGGATAACGGGGGACGGCTGAAAATCGAAATGGAAACGGTGAAGCTGGCGATTCTGCAGAGCGGCTGCTGAGGCGGGTTTTGTAAACAGGGCGCTGCATGCATCGCCGGGCAGCTGTGTCCCGCGCGGTGTCATGAGCTTTGGCATAGCCTATATCTGCTTGTGTATGCGCTGCAAAATGGCGCGGAACTGGATCACGGCAATGTTTGCGCAAAGAGATTTGACGCCGAATGCCTTGACGGCGGAAGGCTCCGCGTGCATGGCGAGGTGCTCCGCAGCCAAGACGGCACCGATCTAAATATGAAATGGCCGCCCAAAAGGGCGGCCATTTCTTCGCTTGTACGGTTTTAGGCCGCCTCGCGCTTGCTGCGGCGGCGGAACAGCAGCGTAATGCACCAAAGTCCTGCCAGACCCACGACGGCGTAGACGATGCGGCTGACGCTTGCGGTCTGACCGCCGAAGATCCAGGCCACGAGGTCAAAGCGGGCAAAGCCGACCAGGCCCCAGTTGATCGCGCCGATGATGGCGAGAATGAGAGATAACGTGTCCATTGCTTCAACTCCTTTATAGTTTGCACATGGGCAGTATGCCCGCGCGGTGAGAAAGTTATTCCATCGGCGCGCGAGAAAGAAAAAATGCGTTTGCATTTGCAGAAGGAATATGTATAATAGGAACAGAACCAATTTATTTTTGGCCTGCTAAATTTTTTTTAGAATCCTGGTGAATCAATATGAAGTATATCCTGATCATCGGCGACGGTATGGCGGACAACCCCGTGCCGGCGCTTGACGGCAAAACGCCGCTGGAAGCGGCGAATATCCCGACCATCGACCGCCTGGCCGCAGACGGCGTTCTAGGCAGTACGGTCAATTGCCCCAAGCCGCTGCCTGCCGGCAGCGAGACGGCGATTCTGTCCATCTTCGGCTACGACCCGCGCGACTATTTTACGGGCCGGTCGCCCATGGAGGCGGCGGCGTCCGGTATTGCGCTCTTGCCCGGCGACGTGGCCTATCGGATGAACCTTGTCGCACTGGAAGACGGCGAGATGCCGTATGAAGCGAAACGGATCTTGTCGCACAGCGCAGGCTCGATCGCGGGCGACGACGCGCTGGAGGCCGTGCGCACGCTCGAGGCGGACGCACAGTTTGCGGCGCTGCTGCGCCAGGCGCAGATGAAGATCTACCCATTCCCGGCGTTCCGGCAGATTCCGGTGCAGCGCGGCGCAGATAACGCCGGCCTTGTCACCATTCCGCCGCACGACCATCTGGGCGAGGCGATCGGCCCGCTGCTTCCTACGGGATGCGAGAACGCGCGGATGCTGGACCGGCTCATGCGTGAGGCGCACCGCGTGCTTGATCATGCGCCGGTGAATGAGCGCCGCCGCGCCGCCGGGAAGCTGCCAGCCAACGGCGTGTGGTTTTGGGCGCAAGGCTCGGCGGTGACGCTGCCGTCGTTCCGGGAAAAATACGGCCACTGGGGCGGCGTGATCTCGGCCGTTCCGCTGTGCCACGGCATCGCGGCGCTGGGCGGACTGGAGATGGTCTCGGTCGCGGGCGCGACGGGCGAGATCGATACCAATTTTGAGGGCAAGCGCGACAAGGCGCTCGAGCTTTTGCACCGGGACGACATGGACTTTATCTGCCTGCATCTTGAAGCGCCCGACGAGTGCACGCACAACGGCGATCTGAAGGGCAAGCTGCAGTCGATCGAATGGCTCGATTCGCGCATTCTCGCGCCGCTGTTCGCCGCGCTCGATCAAGAAAAGATGGCCTACCGCGTGCTGCTGCTGTCCGACCACAAGACGCTCATGTCCACGCGCGGGCACGACGGCTCGCCCGTGCCGTTTTTGCTCTATGACAGCACGAATCCGCACGGCTGTGGTCTGGGCTATACCGAGACGAACGCTGAGCAAGGTCCGTTCATCGAAAATGGCAGCGAGCTGATGCGGCTGCTTTTTCAACAGGAAATCCAGAACAAAACAAAAGGAAAGGTGTAACGACTATGAATGCATTTTTACCCGCTGATATTCTGATTCCGAAGACGAAAGAGATGGAAAAGTGGGCGGTCATCGCCTGCGACCAGTTCACCTCCGACCAGGCGTACTGGGACCGTGTGCGCGAAAACGCGAAGGGCGCGCCGTCTACGATCAACCTCATTTTGCCTGAGGCGGAGCTGGGCACGCCCATGGAGGCCGAGCACACGGCCGTCATCAACGCGACCATGGCGCAGTATATGAAAGACGACGTATTCGCCACGTATCCGGCGAGCTACGTCTATGTCGAGCGGACGATGGAAAACGGATCGATCCGCAAGGGTCTTGTCGGTATGGTCGATCTGGACGCGTATGCGTACACGCCCGGCGCGACGTCCGCCATTCGCGCCACCGAACGCACCGTAGCCGAGCGTATCCCGCCGCGCCAGCGCGTGCGCCGCGACGCGCCGATCGAGCTGCCGCACATTTTGATGCTCTGCGACGACCACGAGAACGTGCTCATCGAGCCGATCGGCAAGAAGAAGAAAACGCTGAGAAAGCTCTACGACTTCGAACTGATGGAGGGCGGCGGCCATATCGAGGGATACTTGGTAGACGGCGAAGACGCAAAGCAGTTTGATGCGGTGCTTGCCGCATATACGCAGAATGTGGGCAAGAAGTACGAGGGCCTCAAGGGCGTACCGATGGTTTTCGCCGTAGGCGACGGCAACCACTCGCTGGCCACGGCCAAGAGCTGCTATGAGGAACTGAAGAAGAACCACCCGGGCGAGGACCTTTCGAACCATCCGGCGCGCTACGCGCTTGTGGAGCTGGAAAACATCCACGATCCGTCGCTGGTATTTGAGCCGATCCACCGTGTGATCTTCAAGACCGACGTGAAGAAGCTGCTGGCGGCGCTTGAAGCGGACGCGTGCGCCGAGGGCGGCTATCGCGTTCAGTGGTTCACAGCCGAAAATAGCGGCACGGTGTATCTCGACCGGGCAAAGAGCGAGCTGGCCGTTGGCGCGCTGCAGGCGTTCCTTGACGCATACCTAAAGGAAAATGAGGGCGAAATCGACTATATCCATGACGACGACGCGCTTATCGAGCTGGCAAAGAAGCCCGACGCGATCGGCTTTTTGCTGCCGGCCATGGAAAAAAGTCAGCTCTTCCGCGGCGTGATTGCTGACGGCGTATTGCCGCGCAAGACCTTCTCGATGGGCCACAGCCGCGAAAAGCGGTATTATTTAGAGGGCAGAAAGATCAAATAATGGACATTCTGACCGAAAGTGCGTTTGCGAAGATCAATCTGACGCTGGACGTGGGGCAAAAGCGGGCGGACGGCTATCATGAGATCAGATCCATCATGCAGACGATCTCGCTGCGCGACGACGTGAATATCAATTTGGACACGCAGCGCGCTTGGCAGCTGCACTGCTACCGCGAGGTGTTGGATGAGACCGACCCGGAGCAGCCGGTAACGACGCTCTGCACGGAAGGCTTCCCGCAGGATGCGGATAATCTGGCGTGGAAGGCCGCCGCAGCGTTTTATGAAAGAACGGGACTGGAAAAGCCGGGGCTTGAGATCTTCATCAACAAGCGCATCCCCATGCAGGCCGGGCTTGCCGGGGGCAGCGCCGACGCGGCGGCCGTGCTGCGCGCGCTGAACCGACGCTACGGCAGCCCGCTGTCGGTGATGGCGCTGTGTGAGCTTGGCGCGCAGCTGGGCAGCGACGTGCCGTTCTGTGTGCTGTGCCGAACCGCGCTCGTCGAGGGCCGGGGCGAGCGGCTGACGAAGCTCCCTGACGCGCCGGAGATGTTCATCGTCGTCTGCAAGCCGGATTTTTCCGTCTCCACACCGGCGCTCTTTGCCCGGCTGGACGAGACGCATCCCCAAAAGCGACCCGACCACAAGGCCATGATGGCGAACCTGCAAAAAGGCGAGCTGCTCGGCATCGGAGGCAGCTTGTGCAATGTGTTTGAGCCGATCGTCATGCAGGAGCATTTTCCCATCAACTATATCCGCTCCATGATGTACACCTACGGCGCCTATGGCGCGCAGATGACGGGCACAGGCTCGGCGGTGTTCGGCATTTACGACTCGTTCGAATATGCAACGGTCGCGTGTACGATGCTGAAGGCAGAATTTGCCGAGGTATTTCTGACAAAAACTGTATAATTTTCCAAAACGCCGTCTAAACTGATTGTATCTTCAGTTTAGGCGGTGTTTTTATGAAAAAACGATATCTATCCCTTACATTCGCAGTGTTATCCGTACTTATGGTCGTGACAGGAACGGTCCTGCAGTCGCAGCAGCAGCGCCTTGCCGGGAAGCTCATCCGGCTGCACGTGGTGGCAAATTCGGATTCTGACTACGATCAGGCGGTCAAGCTGCAGGTGCGCGACGCGGTATTGGAAAAGACCAGCGCGCTTTTGCAGAATGGGCAGGACAATCCGAAGCAGGCGATCGCCGGCGGTCTGGAGGAGATCGGAGCGGCGGCAGAGCAGAAGCTGCGCCAGCTTGGCTGTGATGAGCCGGTGCGCGTGACGCTTGGAAAAGAGGTTTTTCCCACGCGCGAGTACGATACGTTCACGCTGCCGGCCGGCGTGTATGAGTCGCTGCGTGTGTCGATCGGCGAGGCCGGCGGCCATAACTGGTGGTGCGTGGTATTTCCGTCGATCTGTCTGACGGCGTCGATGGACGAGCTGGAGCAGGCGGCCGAGACGGCCGGCCTGACGCAGAGCGAGCTGCGCCTGATCACGGGTGAGAATGAGGGCGTCGTACTCAAATTCAAGACGCTGGAGCTGCTGCAGAAGCTCAAGCAGATCATTTTTGGCTGACGGAGTTTTTTTCTGCGGCCGGGTGTGATACAATAGAAAAAATTGTTGAAACGAGGCGAAGCTATGCTGCACCTGATCTGCGGGCCGGACCGGCTCAAAAACTCCGACGCGCTGATTGCGCGCATCTGCCATCGGGCAAGCGGCGGCATGGAAAACCAGATCCTCATCGTGCCAGAGCAGTTTTCGCATGAGACCGAGCGCGCGCTGTGCGCCGCCGGCGGCGAGAGCATCAGCCGCTATGCCGAGGTTTTGAGCTTTACGCGCCTGGCCAACCGTGTGAGCAGCATCTACGGCGGCGTATGCGAGGAATATCTGGACAAGGGCGGGCGGCTGCTCACCGTCTACCGCGCGGCGCAGCAGGTGGCGCATGAGATGCGCTATTTTGCCGCCGCGCTCAGCAAGGCGGAGTTTTTGCAGCGCCTGGGCGCGGCGTTTGAGGAATTTCTCAGCTATGATCTCACGCCGCGCGCGCTCATGGACGCGGCGCAGGAGCTTTCGGGACAGTTTGCCCAGAAGACGATGGAGCTGGGGCTTCTGTATGAGAGCTACTTGAGCGTCTGCGCGCAGTCAAGACAGGACCCGGTCACGCGGCTGTCGCAGCTGGCGCAGCGGCTGCTGGACGTGCCGTACGCGCAGGAGCGTGTGTTCTATCTAGACGGCTTCAGTGATTTTACCGGCGCGGAGCTGCAGATCATCGCCGCGCTGCTCAGCAGCTCCGATGAAGTGCAGATCTGTCTTACGACAGGCGGAAGGCAGGCGGCGTTTCAGACGGCGAACGAGACCTGCCGGCAGCTGAAGCAGCTGGCGCAGTCGCTGGGCGTGGCGGTACAGACCGAACGGCTCGGTATGAGCGAGCGGCGCACGGCCGAGGTCACATTCTGGCTGGAGGAGCTATTTTCCGGTGGAGCGGCTGCCTGGCAGAACGAGCAGACGCGTATTTGTTTACATAATACTGAAAGCCTGGATGGCGAATGTGCCTATGCGGCCCGGATGATCCGCGAGCTTACGCGTGAGGGCCTGCGCTATCGCGAAATCTGCATCGCCGTGACCGACGAGGCGCGCTACGCTCCTGCGCTGCGCGCGCTGCTTTCAAGAAGCGGTATTCCGGCCTATTTTGCGGGAAATGAGGATCTGTGCGCGCTGCCGCTCATTGCGTTTGTGCTCGCGGCGCTGCGCGCGTGTGAGCGGTTCGACGCGCCCGATGTGCTGCAATATCTCAAATCCGGCTTTGCGCCCGTGGCGCTTGCGGACGCCGACCGGCTGGAGCAGTACGCGCATCTTTGGAACATCCGAGGCGCGGCATGGCGCGAGCCGTGGCAGCTGCATCCGCGCGGCTTTGCGCAGCCGTGGCTAGATGCGGACTACGCCGCGCTGTCAGAGCTGAACCGGCGGCGCGAGACGGCGATCGGGCCGCTTGCGGCGCTGTGGGGCGAGCTGCGGCAGGCGAAGACGGCCGGCGATCAGCTGCGCGCGCTGGCGCAGTTTCTTGCGCGCGTCGATCTGCGCGGCACGTTGGAGCGGCAGACGAAGGAGCTGTATGACCGTGGCGAGGCGCAGCGCGCGCAGCAGACGGAGCAGCTATACGATATCCTAGTCGCGGCAATGGAGCAGGCGTATCGTGTGCTGGGCGATCTGCCGATGGAGCCGGAGCGGTTCACGCAGCTGTTTTCGCTGTTGCTGAGCTGTTATCAGGTGGGCAGCATCCCCGCTGCCTGCGATGAGGTCCATGTCGGCTCGCTCGCGGCCATGCGCCACCGGCGTGCGGCAGTTTTGATCGTGCTGGGCGCAGAGGAAGAACTGCTGCCCGCGTTTGCGCCTGCGCCTGGTATCTTGACCGACGACGAGCGGCAGAAGCTGCTTGCGATGGGGCTGAGCCTGGCTCCGTCGCAGCAGCAGCGGCTCGAGCGTGAGCTGGGCTGGATCTATGCCGCCTTCAGCGCGGCCAGCGCCGGCGCGGCTTTGTGCTGCGCGTCGGATACGCCGTCGTTTTTGTTTGCCAGAACGCAAACGCTTTTTCCAAAGCAGGCGGTCACCGGCGCGGCGGACGCTGCGTTTTTCCCGGACGCGCAGGGCGCGGCGGCGGCCGTGGTGCGCGCGGGCGCACTGGAAGCGCCCTGGCTCACGGATGCGCTTTTGCCGCTGGCAAAGGCGCTTGCCGCGCGCAGCGGGTATGATTTTGCCCCGCTCAGGCCCGAGACGGTGCGCGGCCTATATGGCCATGAGGTGCAGCTGTCGGCGTCGAAGATCGACAAGTTTGCCGCCTGCCGGCTCTCTTACTTCCTGCGCTATGGCTTGAAGGCAGAGCCATGGAAGCAGGCGAAATTCGACGCGCCGGTTTTTGGTACGTTTGTCCACTATGTGCTTGAGCGCACCGTGCGCGACGTGATGGCGCAGGGCGGCTTTGCCGCCGTGCCGGAGCAGCGGCTGCAATCGCTTGCGCAGTCGCATATCGACGCCTTTTCCGCGCAGTATTTACAGGACATCCAGAACCAGCCGGAGCGGTATGCATACCTGTTTTCACGCAATTTAGACGAGGTCAAGGCCGTCGTCTCAGACGTCGCGGGCGAGCTGCGGCAGAGCGCGTTTGCGCCCGTGGCGCAGGAGCTGCAGTTTGCCGACGGCGGCGCGCTGCCGCCGGTACGCATCGAAACGCCCGACGGTGACGGCGTGATCTCGGGCCTTGTCGACCGCGTGGACGTGTTTGAAAACGGTGGGACGCAGTACTACCGCGTGATTGACTATAAGACCGGCGGCAAGGATTTTGACTATGCCGACATCCTTGCCGGGGAAGGGCTGCAGATGCTCATCTATCTCTTTGCCCTGAAAAACGCGCCCGAGAGCGGAAGCGCGCAGCCGGCGGGCGTGCTCTATATCCCGGCGAAATATCCCATGCAGCGGTTAGAGCCGGGCATGACGGACAGCGAGGCCGAGGCCGTGCGCGCAAAGACGCTGCGGCGCAAGGGCCTGGTGCTGGAGGATGCACAGGTGCTTGCGGCGATGGACGCAGAGTTTGCTTCCGGGCGGTATCTGCCTGTCCGGCTGAAGAAGGACGCGCTGACGGGGGATACCGCCAGCGCCGGTCAGCTGCGGCAGCTGGAGCGTTTTGTACGTGAAAAGCTGACGGAGCTTACGCGGGCGATGCTGCTGGGCGGCGTCGCGCCGAATCCCTTGATCCGCGGCCCCATGCACGGCGCGTGCCAGTTCTGCGATTACGCGCAGGCGTGTCACAAGGATGCGTGCCGCCATGAAAACCGCTATATCACATCCGTTTCGGCGGAGAAATTCTGGCAGACGCTGCAAAGACAGGAGGAAGAGCATGGCTGAGATCCGCTTGACGGCCGCGCAGCAGGCGGTCGTTGATGATACGGGCGGCGCGCTGCTGGTCTCGGCGGCCGCCGGCTCCGGCAAGACGAAGGTGCTCATCGACCGGCTGCTTGCACGCGTGTGTGACGCCGGCAGCCCCGCCAATATCGATGAGTTTCTTATCATCACCTATACCAAAGCCGCCGCGGCGGAGCTGCGGGGCAAAATTGCAAAGGAGCTGGGAAAGCGGCTGGCTGCGCAGCCGGAAAACCGCCATCTGCAGCGGCAGATGACACGGCTGTATTTGACGCAGATCTCCACGGTGCACGCGTTTTGCACGACGATTCTGCGCACATATGCGCATCTGCTCGATCTGCCGGCCGATTTTCGCGTGCTGGAGGAGCATGAGGCCGGCGTGCTGCGCGAGCAGGTGCTGTCGGATCTTCTGACCGACTGCTATGAAAGCCGCGGCGAAAAAGGCAACATCACCCAGACCATCGACAAGCTGGGCTACGGACGGGACGACGCGAGACTGAGCGGCGTGCTGCTGCCGGTGTATGCGGCGATGCGCTGCCGCGTCGACCCGCAGGCGTGGCTGCGCGCGTGCCGCGAGGCATATGCGTTTACCGGCCAGACGCGGGCAGAGGATACCGTCTGGGGCCGGTATTTGCTGCAGCGCCTGCAAGAAACGCTCGTTTGCGCCGAGCGCGATCTGAGACAAGCGCTGGCGCTTCTTTCGTGCGACGGCAAGCTGACAGAAAAATATGCGCCGGTGTTTGAAGAAAATATCCGTCAGGTACGCGCGCTCATGCAGAAAACGGGCTGGGACGCGGTGTTTGAGGGCAAGATCGCGGGCTTCGGCACGCTGCCGGCCATCAGAAGCTGCGACGCGCCGGAGGCGAAGCAGAAGGCGCAGCTGCTGCGCAAGAACGCGCTGCAGGCGATCCGCGACGCGCAGGCGTGCTTCTATGCCGCGTCTGAGGATATCGTGCGCGACCTGCAGAGCACGGCCGGGCCGATCTGCGGGCTTTTGGAGCTATTGGAGGAATTTGACGGCCGCTACCGCGCGGAAAAGCAGCGGCGCAAGCTGCTGGACTTTTCCGATCTTGAGCATGAGGCGATCCGGCTGCTCGTCTATCCGGATACGAAGCGGCCGACGGCTGCTGCGCGCGAGATCGCGGCGCGCTACCGGCAGGTCATGGTCGATGAATATCAGGACTCCAACGCTGTGCAGGAGTGTATCTTCCAGGCTGTGTCGCAGGACGGGTTCAACCGCTTTATGGTCGGCGACGTGAAGCAGTCGATCTACCGCTTCCGTCTGGCCGATCCCGGCATCTTCCTGCAAAAATACGAGCAGTATCCCATGTATACGGATGCGCAGGACGGCGGGCCGCGCAAGATCTTGCTGCAAGAAAACTTCCGCTCGCGGCCAGAGATCCTGCAGGCCGTGAACGACGTGTTTTCGCTTGTCATGAGCCGCGAGGCGGGAGAGCTTGCCTATGGCGAGGATGAGCGCCTGCGGCCTGGGCGCGAGTTCCCACCCTCGCCGCAGACGAAGGTGGAGCTGCACTGTATCGACCTTGACATTGAGACGGCGGGCGACGAGGCGGCGGCGGAAAAGGCCGAGGAAGAGGCCAACTTTGTGGCCGACAGGATCGCGCAGCTGCTGCTGGGCGGCACGATGGTCACAGACGGCGAGACGCTTCGCCCAGCGCGCGCGGGCGATATTGCGATTTTGATGCGCTCGCCGGGCAATATCGCGCACTTTTACCAGCGTGCGCTTTCAAGCCGCGGCATTGCCTGCGTGTCTGACCGAGGCGGCAGTATTCTCGATACCACCGAGATCGAGGTACTGTGCGCGATATTATCCATTCTGGATAACCCACATCAGGACATCCCGCTGATTGCCGCGATGGCAAGTCAGGTGTTTCAGTTCTCGCCCGACGAACTGGCGCAGCCGCGCACGGTGATGCGCACGGGAGATTTTTACGAGTGCTTATGTACATATGAGCCGAAGCCGGAAAAGCTGCGCAGCTTTTTGAGCTGGCTGCATGACAGCCGCGCGCGGATGCAGTTTCAGAGCCTGCTGGAGCTGATCGACGATGTGCTGCTTCGCACGGGGCTGACCGACGTGTATGCGGCCATGCCGGACGGCGCGCAGCGGAGCAAAAATCTCGCGGCCTTCCGTGAGCTTGCCGCTGCGTTCACCGCCGGCGGGGCGAAGCCCTTGGCGGCGTTCAACGAATATCTGGCTTCGCTGCGCGAGCAGGGCGTTAGCGTGCTGGCGCCGCAGCCGGACGCGGGCGCGGATGCCGTGCGCATCATGAGCATCCATAAGTCCAAGGGCCTGGAATTTCCGATCGTGGTCCTTGCCGATCTGTCGCGGCAGATGAATCTGCAGGACAACACGGCGGGCGTGCTTTTGGACAGCGAGCTTCTGATCGGCGCGAACGTGGTGGACACAGAAAAAAAGTACTATTATCCCAGCGCGGCGCGTATGGCCATTGCACAGCGCAAGACGGCGCAGACGGTGTCTGAGGAGCTTCGCGTTTTGTATGTGGCGATGACGCGCGCGAAGGAAATGCTCATCATGAGCTATTGCTCAAAGGCGCTTTTGTCGGCGCTCAAAAAGTGGAGCGGCGTTTTGAGCGTCCCCGTCCGGCCAGAGGTCGCCGCGTCCGTGCGGCGGATGGGCGACTGGGTGCTTTTGGCGGCGCTGTGCAGGACCGAGGCAGGCGCTCTGTTTGCAGCAGCGGGGGAGAATGACGTCAGCCGTGTCTGGGATAGCGCATGGCGCATCGAGCTGCACAGCGCGGCTGCGCTGCGCCGAGCAGCGGCCGGCGCAGTCCTGCAGCAAAAGCCGCAGGAGGCGGGCTTTGCGCTGCGCGAGGCGGTGGAGCAGACGTTACGCTACAGCTATGCGCACCCGCTGGCGGCAAAGGTGCCGTCAAAGCTGACGGCGACGCAGCTCAAGGGCCGCGGGCTGGATGAAGAGGCGGCCGAGCAGGCCGCGCAGATCGATCGCGCCGGCGCGCACCGCTGGGCGGAGCCGAGCTTTTTGCCGGAAAAGCCGCTCACGCCGGCTGAGCGCGGCAGTGCGACGCACCTGTTCATGCAGTTTGTGCGCTATGAGCGCTGCACGACGGCGCAGGGGATCGAGGATGAGCTTGACCGGCTGCAGCGTGAGCGGTTTTTGAGCGTGCGGCAGGCGGAGGCGGTCGACCGTGAGAAGATCCTCGCGCTTTTTACCAGCGCGTTTGGCAGGCGCATCCTGACCGCGCCAGAGGTAACGCGTGAATTCAAGTTTTCGATCCTGGTCGACGCGGCGCGCTATGTAGAAAACGGCGCCGGCGAGCGGCTGATGCTGCAGGGCGTGGTCGACTGCTTCTGGATCGAGGACGGAGGGCTTGTGATCGTGGACTTCAAGACCGACCGCGTAGGCGCGCATGCGGCCGAACGCGCGCAGCACTACGCGCCGCAGCTGTCGGCCTATGCGTCGGCGCTGGGCAGGATCTATCAGCTGCCGGTCAGGCAGACATGGCTCTACTTCTTTGACGCGAATGAGGCGGTGCAGCTGTAGCGCCGGCGTAAAAAGGACAGAAAAAATATCCGCTGCAGAGTTGTACTCTGCAGCGGATATTTTTTACCGGCAGTTCTGATTGCTGTTCTGATTCTGGTTGGAATTGCCGCCCGTGCGGTTCTGGCTGCCGTTCTGGTTCTGATTGCTGTTCTGATTCTGGTTGCTGTTCTGGTTCTGCTTCTGGTTTTGATTGCGATTCTGGTTGTTGGTATTTTGCGTATTCATGCTGCATCCTCCAAAAATGGATTGCGGGAAACCCGCAGCAGTAGCTTGCCACGCAGCAAGAAAAATATACAAAAAATCAAAAAACGTTTTTTGTCGCCACGATGTCGACGCCCGTGCCCGCGGCATTTTTCAGCAGCACGTCGCCGATCTTGACGGGCGCGTGCGCGCGGACGGTCTTCAGGCATGCGATCACGTCAAAGATTTTGTCCTTCGGCACATCGCACGCGGTCTTGCACGAGACCATGGCCGTATGCGCGCGGCCGCCGTCGACAGGGACGGAACTTGTGACGATGCGCGTGGGATTCGTGACCTCCTTGCGCGCGTACTGCTCGCCGCGGCGGCAGGTGTTGCCGCTGACGGAAAGGATCTCGGTTTGCTGCATTTCGACTGTGATCGCGCAGCCGAGCGGACAGCCAATACAGGTAAGCGAAATTTGTTTCATGTCGCCGCCTCCTCGATTTCGATGCGGATGCTTTCAACAGGCTCGTTTTCGCGCAGCATCGCGGCCGTGAGCGTGAGCTGCTCCATCTCGCCTGGGGCCATCACAGGCCGTTTCTTGCGGACGACGGGCGTGTCGTTGAGGTACAGACACGCGCGCCGGTTTTTCATCACGCCGCTCACGCGGAAGCGAATGACGACATCGTCTGTGACGCGCGACGGTCCGATCACGGCCGGTACGCTGTAGCGAACGCCTTGGCCGAGCGTGAGGGAAACGCCGCCCTGCGCAGCGCTGCTGCATCCGGCCGCGACATACGCCGCAGCCGCGCGGCCGGCGCTTGCCGCCTCTTGGCTGACAAAGTCGACAAGATCGTGCACATGCAGAACGTTTCCCGCCGCGAACACGCCGGGGACGGAGGTCTCAAGCCGCTCGGTCACGACAGGGCCGTTCGTTACGGGGCTGAGCGTCACGCCCAATTCGCGCGAAAGCTCGTTTTCCGGGATCAGTCCGCAGGAGAGCAGCAGCGTGTCGCAGTCATAGTGCTCCTCGGTGCCGGAAATGGGCTTGCCGCGCGCATCTACGCGCGCAATGGTGACGCCCGTAACGCGCTCGGTTCCCTCCACGTTCACGACTGTGTGGCTGAGCTTGAGCGGTATGCCGAAATCATCCAGACACTGGACGATGTTGCGCTTTAGCCCGCCGGAGTAGGGCATCAGCTCGGCCACGACCTCGACCTTCGCGCCCTCGAGCGTCATGCGCCGCGCCATAATAAGGCCAATGTCGCCGCTGCCTAAGATGACGACGCGCCTGCCGGGCATGCGTCCTTCGATGTTTACCAGCCGCTGCGCCGTACCGGCCGTATAGACGCCGGCCGGACGGTAGCCGGGGATGTTGAGCGCGCCTCGGCTGCGCTCGCGGCAGCCCATGGCGAGCACGATGGCGCCTGCCTGCAGCGTCATAAGGCCGTCTGTCCGGCTGACGGCCGTGACGGTCTTTTCCGGGGAAATGTGCAGCGCCATCGCGCCGCAGCGGCACTGGATGCCGCGCGCGGCCAGCTGATCGATATAGCGCTGGGCGTACTCTGGTCCGGTCAGCTCCTCGCCAAAGGTGTGAAGGCCAAAGCCGTTGTGGATGCACTGATTTAAAATACCGCCGGGCTGATCGTCGCGTTCGAGCACAAGGATGCTGCGCGCGCCGGCGTCATATGCGGCCACAGCTGCGGCAAGCCCGGCCGGACCGCCGCCGATGACAATGATATCAAACCGCTCCATGCTCAGTCCTCCTTCAGCTTGCCCGTAATATAGCGGGAATTGCCGCCGCATTTTGTGATCTCGTCCATGCAGACGCCGCGCTCACGTGATAGAAGCTCCATTACACGCACGCTGCAAAAGCCCGACTGGCACCGGCCCATACCGGCGCGCGTGCGGCGCTTGACGCCGTCAAGACTTTTTGCGCCCAGCGGGCGGCGGATGGCGTCCAATATCTCGCCTTCGGTGACCTGCTCACAGCGGCAGATGATCTGGCCGTAGGAGGCGTCGCGCGCAATGAGCGCGCGGTAGTCTTCCTCGCTGAGCGTCTTGGGGTCGAGCACGCCCTTGCGCGTGGCGATAAAGTCCGTTTTTTCCATCAGCTGCAGCTTTTCGCGCACGAGACGCGCCGTCAGTTCGCCGATGGCAGGCGAGGCGCTGAGTCCGGGGGACTCGATGCCGGCGCAGTCAAAAAAGCCCGGCGCGTCCGCCGTCTCGCCAAGTACAAATTCATGCCCGTCTTCATGCGCGCGCAGCCCAGCAAAGCTGGTGATGACCTGCCGCAGAGGGAGATTGGATACGGCCAGCTGCGCTTTTTCCGCCAGCTCGCGAAGTCCTGCGGCGGTGGTGTTCGTGCCCTCGCGATCGGCGATATCCTCAGCCGTGGGGCCGACGATCAGATTGCCGTGGATCGTGGGGCTGACCAGCACGCCCTTGCCGAGCCGGCCGGGCAGCTGGAACACGGTGCTAGAAACATGGCCGCCTGCCGTGCGGTCGAGCAGCATGTACTCGCCGCGCCGGGGCGTGATGTGAAGCTTTGTGCGGCTGACCATATTGTGCAGCACGTCGGCGTAAACGCCTGCGGCGTTCACCACGCAGCGCGTGAGCAGCTCGCCGCGGTTCGTCGCAACGTGCCAGATGCTGTCAGCGCAGTGCAGCGCTGTCACCTGCGTGTCAAAGCGGAACTCGACGCCGTTTGCATACGCGTTCTCTGCCAACGCGATGGTGAGCGTGAACGGGCAGACAATGCCGCCAGTGGGCGCGTGGAGCGCGGCGACGGCGCGCGGGCTGATATTCGGCTCCAGCGCGCGCAGCTGTTCTGCATCGAGAATTTCCAGCCGCTCGACGCCATTTTTTCGCCCGTTTTCATACAGCTCGCGCAGCTTCGGCAGATCGGCCTCGTCCATACAGACGACCAGACTGCCGTTCTGGCGGTAGGGTACGTCGAGATCGCGGCAGAGCTGCGGCATCAGGCGGCTGCCGCGCACATTGAGCTTTGCCATGTTTGAGCCGTGCTTGGCGTCAAAGCCTGCGTGGACGATGGCGCTGTTGGCCTTGGACGTTCCGCAGCACACGTCCTCGCAGCGCTCAAGCACGCACGCGCGCACACGAAAGCGCGAAAGCTCGCGCGCCACGGCGCAGCCGGTGACGCCGGCTCCGATGATGATAACGTCATACATGTTTTGCTTTCTCCTTTTTCATGCAAAAAGCGGGCAGCCCGAACGGCCCCTTCGGGTGAAGGGGTTCAGGCTGCCCGCTCAAATTCTCTTAGGGCAGATCGTTATGGATGTGGTTCGCCTTTTTCCCAGCCGTAGGCGCACTTGACGGCCTTGTTCCAGCCGCGGATGCGCGCCTCGCGCTCAGTAGGGGCAAGATTGGGGCGGAAGATGCGGTCGATCGAACAGTTGCGCACGACCTCGTCCTTGCTCTTCCAATAGCCGACGGCAAGACCCGCCAGATATGCCGCGCCCATGGCGGTGGACTCGACGCACGTTGGCCGCACGACCGGCGCGCCGATGATATCGGCCTGTGTCTGCATGATGTAGTTATTGGCGCTCGCGCCGCCGTCGGCCTTCAGCGCGGCGAGCGCAATGCCGGAATCGGCGCGCATGGCCGTGAGCACGTCGTTCACCTGGTGGGCCAGCGAATCGAGCGTCGCGCGGATGATGTGATACTTGTTGCAGCCGCGCGTAAGACCTACGATCACGCCGCGCGCGTACTGGTCCCAATGCGGCGCGCCCAGACCTGTGAACGCCGGCACGACGTAGCAGCCGTTGGTGTCGGGCACCTTATTTGCCATGTACTCAGAGTCCTGCGCGGATTCGATCAGCTTCATCTCGTCGCGCAGCCACTGGATGGCGGCGCCGGCAATGAAGATCGAACCCTCCAGCGCGTATTCCACGCGGCCGTCGATCCCCCAGGCGATCGTGGTGACAAGCCCGTTTTTCGAGAATACCGGCTGCTCGCCGGTATTCATGAGCATAAAGCAGCCCGTACCGTAGGTGTTCTTCGCCTCGCCGGGCGTAAAGCACATCTGACCAAAGAGCGCCGCCTGCTGATCGCCCGCCGCGCCGGCGATGGGGATCTCGCCGCCGAGCAGCTGCGGCGCGCTCATGCCGAACAGACCGCTTGAAGGCAGCGGCGTGGGCAGCATGCAGGCGGGAATGTCCAGCTCGTTCAAAATATCCTCGTCCCATTGCAGCGTATTGATGTTAAAGAGCATCGTGCGCGAGGCGTTGGAGTAATCCGTTGCGTGCACCCTGCCGCCTGTGAGCTTCCAGATGAGCCAGGTTTCAACCGTGCCGAACAGCAGCTCGCCGCGCTCGGCGCGTGCGCGCGCGCCTGGGACGTTTTCCAGGATCCAGCGCAGCTTGGTGGCGGAAAAATATGCGTCGATGACAAGGCCGGTCTTTTGGCGGAACAGCTCCGTCAGACCCTTTTCCTTCAAACTGTCGCAATACTCGCTTGTCCGGCGGCACTGCCAGACGATGGCGCGGCTGACCGGTTCGCCGCTGGTTTTATCCCAGACGATGGTCGTCTCGCGCTGGTTCGTGATACCGATGGCGGCGATGTCCGACGCACGCGCGCCGATTTTCTGCATCGCCTCGACCGCCACGCCGAGCAGCGTCGCCCAAATCTCGTTTGCGTCATGTTCGACCCAGCCGGGGTGGGGGAAATACTGTGTGAATTCGTTCTGCGCGACGCTGCACATATTACCGGCCGCATCAAAAAGGATGCAGCGGTTGGACGTGGTGCCGGAATCAAGCGCCATGATATACTTTGCCATGCGAAAGCCTCCTTCTTTGTGAGCTGCGCTACATCCGCCAGACGGCGGGGTCTGTCGTGGAAATGGCCAGCGCGCCTGCGTCGAGCGCCTGCAGGATCTGCTGCTTCTGCGTGATCAATCCGCCTGTGAGCACGCACAGGCCTGTTTTTTCGCGGACCGTGCGGATGATATCCGGCATAAGTCCCGGCAGAATATCCACCGCGTCCGGGCAGAGGTGCCTGGCGTTCAGCGCTGAGCTAAGCGCGATGGAATCGATCACAAACACGCGCAGCAGCGTAAAAAAGCCCAGCTCCTTCGCGCGCTGGATGAGATTTGGCCGCGTGGAGATCACGCCGTCGGCGCGCGTGCTGCGGCTGAGAAAATCGACCGAGATCTCCTTCGCGGCAAGGCCCGTGATGAGGTCGATGTGGACGACGGCGAGCTTGCCGGCGGCCTTGATCTGGTCGACGATGCCGGCGATCGAGCACACGTCGCCGTAGAGCACGAACACCACGCGCACCTCACAGGCGAGACACGCCGCAAGATCTTCGTCGCTGCGGACGGCCGCGACAATGGGGTTATCCTGAAACGCGTCATAAAAGCGCTGCTGCATGGCGACCTCCTGATATGAAAAGAGCGCAGAAAACACACGGCCGGGTGGGGCCGGTTTCGTTCTGCTCTCATCTCAAAACTCTTATTACCGTTATTCTACCATGCGGCGCGGTACAAATCAACCGTAAATTCAGTAAAAATTGCTGTACCGGCGGCAAAAACCCTCCCTCGCCGCATGGCAAGGGAGGGACGCGTTTAGCGCTTGTCGATTGGGATATAGGGCGCTTTTTTGAGCGCGGCGCGGTAGGCCGGGCGCATGATGCGTCCGCCGGTGAGCGCCTCTTCCAGCCGGTGCGCGCACCAGCCGGCGATACGCGCGCTGGCAAACAGCGGCGTGTAGAGATCCTCTGGAATGTCGAGCATGTTATAGATCAGGCCGGAATACATGTCTACGTTCGCGCACATGGGGATCGTCTGACGCTTGCGCGCCATGATTTGCTCGATGCCAAGCGCTTCGATGCGCTCCATCAGCTCGAGATCTGCGAGCCGTCCCTTGCTCTTAGCCAGCGCGCCTGCGTAGCGCCGGATGATGACCGCGCGCGGATCGGACATGGTGTAGACGGCGTGGCCCAGCCCGTAGATCTTGCCGGAGCGGTCGCCGGCCTCGCCGTCGAGAAGCCGGTCGAGATACGCGCGGAGCGCTGCGTCGGTCGGCGCGCCGCCCACGGCGGCTTTGATATCGCGGAACATCCGCAGCACGCGCGCGTTTGCGCCGCCGTGCAGCGGACCCTTCAGCGAGCCGACCGCGCCGGCGATGGCGCTGTAGGTGTCGGTGCCGGACGAGGCGATGGCGCGGCAGACGAAGGTGGAGTTATTGCTGGAATGCTCGGCGTGCAAAATCAGCATCAGATCAAGCAGATGCGCCTCTTGCGCGCTGTAGCTGGCGTCTGCGCGCGTCATGCGCAGCAGGTTTTCCGCCACCGACAGATCCGGGCTGGGGTAGTGCAGATGCAGAGATTCCCCGCCAAAGTAGTGCCGCTGCGCCGCATAAGCGTTTGCAGCGATCAGTGGGAAACGGCTGATCAACTCGATCGACTGCCGCAGGATATTCTCCGCAGAGGTGTCCTCCGCCGCGTCATCATAGCTGTAGAGCGCGAGCACACTGCGCGCGAGCTGGTTCATGATGTCGCGGCTGGGCGCCTTTAAAATGATGTCCTCGGTAAAGCCGGCGGGCATCTGCCGCGCGCTGGCAAGGATCTGGCCGAACTGCGTTTGCTGCAGCTTTGTGGGCAGCCGGCCGATCAGAAGCAGATACGCGACCTCCTCATAGCCGAAGGTGCCCGCCTTCTGATGCGCTTCGACGATATCCTCTACGCTGATGCCCCGGTAGTAGAGCTTGCCGGGCATGGGTACGCGCTCGCCGTCTTCGACATAGTAGCCCTGTACGCTGCCAATGTGGCTGACGCCGATGATGACGCCTGTGCCGTCGGCGTTGCGAAGACCGCGCTTGATGCTTTG
The DNA here is from genome assembly GCA_964633935.1 of uncultured Oscillospiraceae bacterium. GTDB lineage: Bacteria > Bacillota > Clostridia > Oscillospirales > Oscillospiraceae > CAG-170. Next base: position 28,076 of record CAZWKZ010000002.1, read on the forward strand.
ATCGGCGTAGACCTCTGCCGGAATGGCATATTCCGCGGCGATATTCGCGCCCAGACTTTGGATATCGCTTACAAGCTGCGTGTTGAATTCAGACATGACGCATACCTCCCGATGTGTTTTGCTTATTGTAGATGATAATCGCAAAAAATGCAAGTATTATTTTATTTTCCTTCAAAACTAAATCCATATTTTTGGAATATTTCGTTTAATTTTAGAATATGTGCAAGTTTAGTAAAAAATCTTGCAAAACATCTTGCGTATTTTACAAACAGCTGTTATACTGTCTGTAACTATCATACAAAGGCGGCGAGATGGATATGCAACTCAGAAAAGATACGGCTGTCTGGCGCGGCGGCAGGCCCGTCGGCGCATCAGACGGCAGCAGAAGCAAGACCATGGCGTGGAAGATCCTGCACAGCCACAGCACGGGCGCTTCGGAGGAACAGCTGCAAATCAAATTTGACAGTCTCATTTCGCATGATATCACCTACGTCGGCGTCATTCAGACGGCCAAAGCCAGCGGGCTTACCCGCTTTCCGGTGCCGTATGTACTGACCAACTGTCACAATAGCCTCTGCGCCGTGGGCGGTACGATCAATGAGGACGATCATGTCTTCGGCCTGTCCGCCGCGAAAAAGTACGGCGGCATCTACGTACCGGCAAATCAGGCCGTCATCCACCAATATGCAAGAGAGATGATGACCGGCTGCGGGCGGATGATCCTCGGCTCTGACAGCCATACGCGCTATGGCGCGCTGGGCACGATGGGCGTGGGCGAGGGCGGCCCTGAGATCGTCAAGCAGCTGTTGAGCAACACCTACGACATTGCAATGCCCGAGGTGGTGCTGGTCTATCTCACCGGCACGCCCAACCGCGGCGTGGGGCCGCACGATGTGGCCATCGCACTGTGCGGCGCGGTGTACGATAGCGGCTTTGTGAAAAACCGCGTGCTGGAATTTGCCGGTCCCGGCGTGGCCGGCCTGCCGATGGACTACCGGATCGGCATCGACGTCATGACGACCGAGACGGCCTGCCTGTCCTCGATCTGGCAGACGGATGAAAAGGTGGAGGAATATCTCGCCGCGCACGGAAGAGCCGATGCATACCAAAGGCTTGAACCCGAGGAGGGCGCGCTCTATGACCGCGTGATCGAGCTAGATCTGTCCAAGATCGAGCCGATGGCGGCGCTGCCGTTCCATCCGTCGCGCGCGTTCACCATCCGCGAGCTGCAGGAAAACGGTGCGGATATTCTGCGTCAGACCGAGCTTTTGGCGCACAAGCAGTTCGGCGGCAAGGTGCAGCTGAAGCTGACGGACAAGCTGCGCGGCGGCAAGCTCTGGGTCGACCAGGGGGTGATCGCGGGCTGCTCAGGCGGTATGTATGACAACATTGCCGAGGCCGCCGCGATTTTGGACGGGCATGATGTCGGCGACGGGTATTTTTCGCTCTCGGTCTATCCGCCGTCGATCCCGGTCAATCTGCAGCTCATTCGCGCGGGCGTGCAAGAGCGGCTGCTGGAAGCCGGCGCACTGTTCAAACCCTGCTTCTGCGGCCCGTGCTTTGGCGCTGGAGACGTTCCGGCCAACAACGGACTGTCCATCCGCCACACCACGCGCAACTTCCCGAATCGTGAAGGCTCAAAGCCGTCTAGCGGACAGCTGGCGGGTGTGATTTTGATGGACGCGCGCTCGATCGCGGCCACGGCCAGAAACCACGGCGCGCTGACCGCCGCGACGCAGATCGACTATACTCCGCCCGCGCCGCACGCATATGAGTTTGATCGGAGCGTGTATGAAAAACGCTGCTATTTTGGCTTCGGCAGGGCGGACGAGCGCGCCGAGCTGGTCATGGGACCGAATATCACCGAATGGCCGAAGATCCCGGCGCTCAAGGAAAATCTTTTGATGAAGCTTGCCTGTGTCATCCATGACCCCGTGACCACCACGGATGAGCTGATCCCGTCGGGCGAGACGTCGTCGTACCGCTCGAATCCCATGAAGCTGGCGACGTTCGCGCTCTCGCGCCGCGATCCGCAGTACGTGGCGCGGACCGAGGCCATCTGCGCGCAGGAAACGGCGCGTGCAGCGGGACGTCCGGCGGACGAGACGCTCAGCGCGTTGGCGCGCGCCGGAATCTCGGCAGAGGTGCTGGCAGATACGCAGATCGGCTCCGTCATCTTTGCCAACAAGCCCGGCGACGGCTCGGCCCGCGAGCAGGCCGCGTCGTGCCAGCGGGTGCTCGGCGGATGCGCGAATATCTGCTATGAATTTGCGACGAAGCGCTATCGCTCAAACTGCATCAACTGGGGCATGCTGCCATTTACCATCGACAAAGCCCGCGCGTTTGACTATTCGTGCGACGACTATCTCTTTGTGCCCGGTATCCGCGCGGCTGTAGAAGCAGGCGCGAAGGATGTGCCCGCTACCGTCATCACAAAAGACGGCGCAGAGGGTATTCTGCTGCATCTGCCGGATCTGACGACGGATGAGCGGCAGATATTGCTTGACGGGTGCCTGATGAATTTCTACGCGGCGCAAAAGAAAAAGGAGGCCGAGCAGCATGGATAAGATCAAAATGAACCCCATTGTTGAGATGGACGGCGACGAAATGACCCGTATTTTGTGGAACGAGATCAAGCAGGAGCTTCTGCTGCCGTTTGTCGATCTGAAGACGGAATACTACGACCTTGGCCTTGTCAGCCGCGATGCGACCGACGATCAGATCACTGTCGACGCGGCCAACGCCGTCAAGCGCGTGCACGTGGGCGTCAAATGCGCGACCATCACGCCGAACGCGCAGCGGATGGAGGAGTACCACCTCAAGCAGATGTGGAAAAGCCCCAATGGCACCATCCGCGCGATTTTGGACGGCACGGTGTTCCGCGCGCCGATTCTGACCGGCATGATCCCGGCATATGTGCCGAACTGGAAAAAGCCCATCACCATCGCGCGTCATGCCTACGGCGATCTCTACAAGGCGACCGAGTACCGCGTGCCCGGTCCCGGCACGGCGACGCTCAGCTTCAAGGGCGCGGACGGCACAGAGTTTTCTCAGACGGTCTATGATTTCGAGTGCCCCGGCGTTTTGCAGGGGATCTATAACAAGGACGCGTCGATCGAGTCGTTTGCAAGATCGTGCTTCAGCTTCGCCCTTGCCACAAAGCAGGATCTGTGGTTCTCGGCGAAGGATACGATCTCGAAGCAGTATGACCAGACGTTCAAGCGGATCTTCCAGCGCATCTTTGACGAGGAATATAAGCCAAGGTTTGAAGCCGCCGGCATCACCTATTTCTACACCCTCATTGATGACGCGGTCGCGCGCGTGATGCGCTCGGAGGGCGGGTT
>CAZWKZ010000003.1:0-30246 GCA_964633935.1 uncultured Oscillospiraceae bacterium
GGGTTCAGGGAGGTCATCGGCTCCTGGAAGATCATGGAGATCTGGTTGCCGCGGATCTGCTCCATCTTGGCGTTCGGCGTATTGACGATATTGAGCGCCGTGCCGTCGCCCTGATTGAAGCGGATCTCGCCGCCGACCGTCTGTCCGGACGGCCGCTGCAGCAGCTGCATGAGGGACAAGCTCGTGACCGACTTTCCGCAGCCCGATTCGCCCACGACGCCGACCGTAGAGCACTTGGGAATCTCAAAGCTGACGCCGTCGACGGCCTTGACCGTGCCGACGTCGGTGAAGAAATAGGTGCAGACGTTGTCGAATTCGACGACGTTGTTCGCATCCTTCATTACGGTCGTATAGAGCTTCGGATCCTTATTCGCATCCGCGCGCTCTTTTTCCAGCTTCTTCGTGATTTTTCGGTTGAAGCGAGTGATCTTTCTGGAATCGCTGGCAGAGATATAGGAGGAATTCTTCTTTTCATGATTGGCCATTGTTTTCCCCTCCTTATCGTTTCGACTTCGGGTCATACGCATCGCGCAGGCCGTCGCCGACAAAGTTGAAGGCGATAACGGTCAGGCAGATCAGCAGACCCACGGGAATCCAGATGTACGCGTAGTGCGCCATGGCCGAGGCGGACGAGACCGAATTGATGATCGTGCCCCACGTCGCCAGCGGGTGCTTGACGCCCAGGCCCAGGAACGACAGCGTCGATTCCGTCAGGATGACCGAGCCCATGCCCATCGTCGCGATGACGATCAGCTGCGGCATGACATTGGGCACCAGATGGCGGAAGATGCGGTCCTTGACGCGAATGCCGGTGGCCTCTGTAGCGACCATGAATTCCTGCTCACGCAGCGAGAGGATCTGGCCGCGGACCAGTCGGGCCACGCCTGCCCAGCCCATGATGCCCAGCGCGGCCATCATAATGAGCAGACGCACATAAGTATTCATACGCAGCGCGTCCATCATTGCGCCCAAAATGATCATGATGGGCATCGACGGCAGGCAGTAGAAGATATCGACCAGACGCATGATCAGGTTGTCCACCCAGCCGCCGTAGTAGCCCGCCAGGCCGCCCATGATGACGCCCAGGAAGGTCTCAAGGAAGACGACCACGAAGCCGACCATCAGCGAGATCCGTCCGCCATACATGATACGCGACAGCACGTCGAAGCCGTCGCCGTCGGTGCCGAGAATATGCGCGGCCGTGGGGGAGGCATAGATATCGATCTTGTAGATGATCTGATCGCAGTTGACGACGAACTCGCCGGTGTCCTTCTGCGTGATGCGCAGCTCGGTGTCGTTGTAAAGCAGGTTGCCGTCGTCATCGTAGGCGTACTCGCCCGCGTCATTTTGCTGCGGCAGCGGACAGGTGACGCTGCCGCTCATTTCGCGGCGCTCTGTCATCTCGGCAATCGTTTCACGGATGGACGCCTTCAGCTCGTAATCCATCGTATCGTCGCCGTTGTAGCGGCGGATGATAAAGTCGGTCAGATCCGCGTATTCCGCGCCGTTTGCGTCGCGAATGATCAGCGCGTTTTCTTCCTCTGCAATGGTATAGGCGGCGCCGTCGGCCTCAAAGCTGCCGGTACCATAGGCGGCCAGCAGCGCGTTCACGCGGAACTCGTTGGAGACCTGCTTGCCCGCTTCGTACATATCCAGCGCGCAGCTGGTGAAGACCAGCGCCTCGTGCTCGTCGCCCAGGCGGTAGGCCGCTCTCTGCTCGCCGTCGATCGAGACGGCGTATGTCTGGCCGTCATAGGTGAACAGCTCGCCGCTTGTCTCGACCTGCTCGGCGGCCGTCTCAAAGCCCTCGTCCATCGCGGCGCCCGTGTACGCGAAGGCGTCGTTGGCGTTTGCGTAGATGCTGTACGCCTTTACGCCCGAGGCCTTTTCGTAGGTATAGGTCACATCGCCGACGGTAAATTCGCCGGAGTTGCCCTTACAGGCCGACAGCGCAGCCTCAAACTCGGCGCCCAGCGGCTCTGTCTCATAGGCCATGTCCTTGCCAACGACGGTATAGGTGCCGACAAAAACGGTCGTGTTGCCAAAATCGCAGACCTTTTCCGTATCGACACGGCTAAGCGTATAGACATACTCGCCCAACATCGTCGTTTTGTAATATACGCCGTCAGAGCCGAGCATATACAGCTCGCTCTCGCCGCTGGCCTTCAGGGTCTTGATGTTGGTATTCATATTGTTTTTCGCGTTGGTATCGATCTCGACCGATTCATCGATCGTATAGCCGTTAAAGGTCGTGTTCGCCTTGGCCAGCGCGTAGTTTACGTTCTGATAATCATATTTATAGAAGATCTCCTTCTGCCCATAGGGGTAGACCAGCGGGCCGAAGAAAGAAAACACGAACATCAGCACAAGCAGCACTGTGCCGAAAACGGCCAGACGGTTGCGGATAAAGCGCTTGAAGACCTGCCGTCCGGGGGACAGGACCTTGACACGCGATACGTCGTCGAGGTGCAGCTCGCCATCGTCCTTCTTGGTGGAGGAGGCGGCAGCCTTGTCCTTCAACGCCTGATTCAGATTATATGAAGCCATTTACGCACCTCCTCAGCTCAGACGCACACGCGGATCGACCGCAGCGTACAGAAGATCGGAAATCAGGTTGCCGAGCAGCGTCAGCACCGAGATCAGCGCCAGATAGAACATGGTAAACGGAATATCCGCCTGTGTCATGGATGTATACGAGGTATAGCCGATGCCGCGGATGGCGAACAGCGTCTCGGTGATCAGCGCGCCCGAGAACAGGCTGGGCAGCGAGCCGCCAAGCGTCGTGACCAGCGGGATCAGCGTGTTGCGGAACGCATGCCGGTAGATGACCTTCCTTTCCGGCACGCCCTTGGCGCGCGCGGTACGGATATAGTCGGCGTTCAAAACCTCCAGCATATTGGTACGGGTATAGCGCATCAGTCCGCCGATCGAGATGACCGTCAGCGTGATCGCCGGCAGGACGAAATGCTTGGCCACGTCGAGGATTTTCCCGAAGTCAGACAGAGACTGATAGTTGCGCCCCTGCATACCGCTCAGATCGAACCAGCCCAGCTTCACGGAGAACACATACTTCAACAGCGTCGCCAGGAAGAAGGTCGGCATCGAAATGCAGATCATCGACACGACGGTCGTGAAGTAGTCGGTAAAGCTGTACTGCTTTCTGGCGGCGGTGATTCCAAGCGGGATCGCGATCACGATCTCCAGAATCAGGCTCACCAGGCCCAGCGCAAAGCTATACCAGATCGTCTCATGGAATTTTTCCGTGACCGGGACGGTCCAAGCCCAGCTTTCGCCCCACTCACCTCTAACAGCGCTTTTCAGCCATGTAAAATAACCCTGAACAACACCCTTGTCCATACCGTATTGCGCATTCAAATCCGCCAACCATTCGGAGTAGCTCTTGCCTGCGCCGGGTCGGGAGGCCAGCTCTCTCGCTTTGGTTTCGAGATAACCCATCGGCATATTGTACATCAGCACATAGATCAGGAACATGACGAAGAACAAAATCACAGCGCTGTAAAGCAAACGTTTTACTGTAAATTTCAGCATATCCTTCACCGTTTTCTTTCATATTTGTTTTACAGCCGGCACCATCAGCTGACAGACACACGCAGCCTCGTGTGCGTATCTGTCAACTGATGGCAGGCAGAAGGGAGCAAAAGCCCCCTTCTGCCCTTGAATTGCAGTATAACTGAATCAAAGATTCAGACGCATCGAAGCTTACTGGACAGCCAGAGTATTGATCTCAGCATACCAGCCCCAGTACGGGGTCATATCCTTCGGCATGGTATCGTTGTTGATACGCTCGGTCGAAGTCGTGGTGCAGTCTTTTCTCTGATACAGCGGCAGCTCGCAGCCCCAGTCAAGAATGATCTCCATGGCGGACTTGTAGGTCGCCTTACGGAAGTCGTTGTCGGCGCTGGTACGGCCGGCAATGATGAGATCATCCAGTGCAGAATCCTGGATCTGATAGTGGTTGGAGTTGGTGTTCTGGCCGTTGGCGTTTCTGGAGTGATAGACCTGGTACATATCCGGGTCAGCGGTGGACTGCCATGCAGCGACCCACATCTGAGCGCTGTTGGCTTCCAGCGCGTTGTTCCAGGTGGAGGTGCCAACGTCGTTGACCTGCAGCGTGATGCCGATCTTAGCCAGCTGCTCGGAAGCAGCGACCGCGATGCCGTAGGCGGGGTGATCCTGCTGGCCCTGGCCGGGGATCAGGATCTCATAGGTCAAGGAAGCGCCGTCGGGAGCAGCGGTGAAGGTGCCGCTGGCTTCGTCCCAGGTGTAGCCGGCAGCCTTGAAGAAGCCGACCGCAGCCTCAAGCGCAGCCTCGTACTTCTGCTCGTCGTTCATAGCGTCGGTATAGATCGGCTCGCCGTCGACGGTGTTGGAGTAGCAGTTCTGATAGCCCTCGTCGGTGGGTCTCGGAGCGGCCCAGGAGGTGTTGGAGATCGGGTACTGGATGACGGCCGCGCGGTCGCCATAGTAGGAGTTGATGACGCTGTCACGGTAGACGGACAGAACGGTCATGAAGCCCTTACGCAGATCCTTGGACGCATCGGAGCCAGGCTCGCCGCCCACATTCACCAGGTTGGCGTTGATGCCCAGATAGCCGTAGCCGCGGTAGTCGACCAGGTAGGTGGTGACGACGTCGCCGGTCAGCTCGCCGTTGGAGTTGGCGTCCGTGATGGCATTGAGGGTATCCTCAGAGATGGAGGGAACCGCAATGTCGAACGTGCCGGTGATGATGCCGGGCACATAGTCGGCGTCATTGGCCTCCTGCATCAGCAGGGTCTTGACCGCAGGCTCGCCCTCGAAGTAGTAGGGGTTGGCCTTCAGCGTGACAACGCCGTTGGAATAGTTATCAAAGACATACGGGCCGCAGCCGAGCGGCTGGGTGGTCTTGGCGCGCACGAGCGACAGATCGCCCTTCGGGAAGCCGAAGGAGTTGTTGTCGTAGTCGTACAGGCTCTCGTCGCCGTAGTAGTGCAGCGGAGCAATGGTGAACGCCATGTTGTAGATCGAAGTCGCGTCGTACTCGGTCATATGCACCGTCATGCTGTAGTCGCCGGTACGGATGATGCCCGCGATATGATCGACGGAATCCGTCGCGATGACCTCGTGGAGCACAGGAGCGTCAGCGCCCAGCTCTTCGTCGATCAGCTCAGCGATGCTGGAGCCAGCGGATTCGCCCTCGATATCGGCAACAACGTTGCCATAGGCGTCGGCGATCGCAGCCCAGTAATCGGCAGCGGTAGCGCCCTCGAACCAAGCGCCGTCAAAGCCCCACAGGAACATGCCGAGCTTAACCTGCAGCGCGGTGTCGGCCTGAACTTCCTCAGCGGTAGCCCCGATATAATCCGGCGCATAGTCGATATAAGCGGCCACGCAGTAATCGATGATCTCCTGCGCGAACTTCTCGCCGGCAGCGTCGAACGCAGCCCAGTACTTGGCGGACTCTTCGGCGGTGAAGTAGTCGGACGTGCCGTCACGGCCGGCTTCCACGATCAGATCGGACTTGTAGGCCATGGAGTTGTAGTACTCCTGGATGCCTTCGATCGGCTGCGCGTACAGCGTGCTGGAGCCGTCGTAGGTCGGGTCGGCCAGAACATAGATGCCGAAGATGACGTCGTCGATGTTGGCGGGCGTGCCGTCGGAGAAGACGATGTCGTCACGCATGGTCAGATTGTAATCGACCGTGCCGTCGTCGTTCATGACGACCTCGACATTGCCCATGCCGTAATAGGTATACTCGGTGCCGTTGTACTCAACGGTCTCGCCCTCGATACCATTGCGGATGATGTTGCCGCCGCGGTCAGCCGTCAGAAGAGTGCCCCCCGTCAGGTCAGCAACTTCCTGATCGTACGCAGTGGTCGCAAAGAACGGGCTGAACTTCTCGCCGAAGGTAGCGGTGGCATACACAGCGGTGGTGTCAGCCGGTTCCTCAGGCTCGTCAGTCGGCTCTTCCGGCTCGTCGGCAGGTTCGGTAGGCTCATCCGTTGCCGCCGGTGTGGGGTCTTCCTCGGCCGGCGCAGCGCTGTTCGAGCAGCCAGCCATCACGGAAAAGACCATCACAAGGGCCAGCAGAAGAGCCAGCAGCTTGGTAAGGTTTTTCATTTTTTACCCTCCTAATGATTTTTATATTTCAGCCTGCTTACGAGCGCTTGCCCGCGGCAGCTGCAATATACCAGATATTTCATTTTCATGAAGAATCGGCATATCCAAACGGATATGCCGCAAAAGGGGGCGCCCCCTTTTGCGTTTTTGGGCTTTATGCCTCGGCGCTTCGCGCGTCCGCTGCGCTCTTCTGCGCCGGGCCGCACGGCTCCATCTCAAGCCGGGCGCGCTGGCAGAACATGACGAGCGAGAGCGCGAAAATCACGGCCGCCGCCAGCAGAAACAGCGCGTCGCACAGACTGCTTCCGTTCAAGATCCAATAGACGACATGCCCCGCGGCCGAGATCCCCGACAAAATACATGCCGATAAGCTCGCCCCGCGCAGGCGGTCTGTGATCTTATCACGGTGCTCGCGCGTGACACGCTCCTTCGCCGCAACAAGCCGCCGGCACCCGGCCAGCAGATAGAACACCGGAAATACCAGCGCCGCAAATGGCAGCATCACATACATCGCGTGTCCGCTGGGCGCGTTGGAAAACAGCGGCGCAAGAAAGCAGGCCGTACAAAGCAGCGACGCCAGCAGATACAGCCGCTTCGTTCCGCGCACGGCCGCCGGCGCGGCGCGGAAGCGGTAATACTCGCCCCGGTAGACCGGCCGCGTACGCAGCCTGCCCGTGCGCGGGTCAACGACATTCTCCAGCCGGTAATCCGACGTGTACTTTCTTGAGACCAATCGCGCGCACCGCCTTACCAGAATCTCTCACCACAGCCGGGCAATCGTACGCCCATGGCGCACACTTTAGCGTGCAAGCACGGCGTTTCACATATCTTAGCAGACGCGCGCCGGAATTTCAACCGTTCGTCGACATTTTTTCTCACAAAAAATATGGAAAACAAGTCTGCGCTTTCTCAATTTTTCCCAAATTTTAGAGCGGGTTGGCCGCGATCCAGCGGCTGATGCCCTCGCCCACGGCGCGGATGCAGCCCGGCTCATACGGCACGCGCAGCCCGGCCGCGCGGCACAGCTCGGCAAAGGTCTTGCCGCCGCCCTCGTCGACAAAGGCCAGGTAGCGCTTCCACGCGTCGGCGCGGTCCTGCATCGACAGCGTCCAGAACTGGAACGCCACGGTCTGCGCCATGCAGTAGTCGATATAGTACAGCGGATACAGATAGATGTGCAGCTGCCGCTGCCAGCCAGCGCCGCGCGAATAGAACGGCAGATTATCAAAATCGATCCACGGCCGGTACTTCTTTTCCAGCTTCAGCCACGTCTCGTTGCGCTCGGCGGGCGTCATATCCTCATTTTCATACATCAGGTGCTGGAACTCGTCGACCATGCAGCCGTACGGGATGAAGATGAGCGCGTCCTCGCAGTGGCCGATCTCATACTTTCTCGTCTGCGGGCCAAAGAAGTATTTATGATAGTCCTGCGTCAAAAATTCCATCGACATCGAGTGGCACTCGCACGCCTCCATGGTGGGCGACTGCAGCTCCATCGGCAGGTGCTTCTTGTACGCGCGGTAGTCGGCAAAGGCGTGGCCGGCCTCGTGCGTGAGCACGTCCACGTCGCCCGACGTGCCGTTGAAGTTTGAGAAAATGAACGGCAGTCTGTAATCGGGGATGCTCGTGCAGTAGCCGCCGGGGGCCTTGCCGGGCTTGGAGAGCACGTCGAACAGCTCGCCGTCAAACATTGCGTCGATAAACTCCGCCGTCTCACGGCTCAGCTCGTGATACATCTGTTTGCCGGCGGCAAGGATCTCGTCGGCCGTTCCCGTGGGCTTGGCGTTGCCGTCCGGGAACAGCATCAGATCGTCGTAGTAGTACAGCTTCTCCACGCCCAGGCGCTTCTGCTGGTCGCGCTTGACGGCCGCCACGATGGGCACCATGTCGTTTGCGATCTGCTCGCGGAAAGATTCGACCTCGCCGCAGCCGTAGCAGTTGCGGCCCAGCCGGTCGTAGCCGAGCTGGAGATAGTTTTTGTGGCCCAGCTTGCGCGCCTGTGCGTTGCGGCACTTGACAAGCTTGGTAAACAGCTCGTCGAACTGCTGCTGATGCGCGTCGAAGAAGCGGCCCTCGGCCTCAAACGCCTCGCGGCGGGTGGCGCGGTCGGCGCTCTCTTTGTACGGGCCAAGCTTCGGCAGCGGCAGCTGCTCGCCGCGGAAATCGGCCATCGCGCTGGCATACAGCTTCTGATAGCTGGAGGCCAGCTTATTTTCCTCCTGCATCAGCTCCACGATCTCGGGGCTGAAGCTGCGCACGGCGATCTCGGTGTTTGTGAACAGCAGCTTGCCGTAGCGCTGCTCCAGCTCTGGCCGGAATTTAGAGCCAAGCATCGCAAGACCCACGCGCTGCATCTGCTCCTGCAGCAGCGGGCCAAGCTCGTCGCAGAACTCGTTCTCCTTGTCATAGAACTCGTCGCGGGTATCGATGGTATGACGGACAGACGCCAGCGTCATATTCGTCTGCACCGCGCGGCCCAGCGTCTGATACGCCTCATACGCGTCGATCTGCTGCTGCACGTTTTCAGCCGATTCAATCCGCCGCACGATCTCGTCCATTTCCGCGCGCAGCGCGTCGATATCCGGCCTGCGATACGGCATTTCAGAAAATTTCATTACGGTTGGCCCTCTTTCCTGCGCGCCCGTGCGCACATTTTTTCCTAGTATAGCACATTCGCGGCTGAAACGCAATTTCCTGCGGCAAAAAAGTCCGCCATGACTGGACATTTTTCCGCGCCGCGCAAAAAGCCGCGTCCGCCCAAACACGCGCAAAACGGCCCTGCCAAAGCGGGGCCGTTTTCGTTATTCTGCCGCTAATTTGCCGCGACCTTCTGCAGCGTGCCGTCGCGCATGCGCCAAAGCTCGTCCGCGCGGGCGGCGATGTCCATATCATGCGTGACGACGATGACGCAGTAGCCCTCGCTATGCGCCAGCTGCGCAAGCATATCGATGATCCGCGTGCCGTTTTCCGTGTCCAGGTTGCCGGTCGGTTCGTCGGCCAGCAGCAGCCGGGTGTCCATGCTCAGCGCACGCGCGATCGCCACGCGCTGCTGCTCGCCGCCGGAGAGCATGCCTGGGAAGCGCCCGCAGACCGTGTCCGGCAGGCCGACCCTTTCTATGAGCGCCGCCGCGCGCTCGCGCGCAGGCTTTGCCTTCATCCCGCGCAGCTGCATGGGATACGCGACATTTTCCGCCGCCGTCAGAAGCGGCAGCAGCCGGAACGACTGATAGATCACCGCCGCCTTTTCCCGCCGGTACGCCGTGAGATTCATGCCGCGGGTGGATTCGCCGGCAAAGAGCACATCGCCCTGCTGCGGCAGCATCAGCCCCGCCATGAGCGACAGCAGCGTCGATTTGCCCGACCCGGATTTTCCGACCAGCGCGTAGAACTTTCCCGTTTCAAAGCTGCAGCTCACGTGGCGCAGCGCGTCCACCGTCTGATAGCGCGAGCGGTAGCTATAGCAAACATCCTTGATCTCCAAAATCGCCATCTGTATGCCTCCTTATTCCCGTTCAGCCAGCGCCGCCGCCGATTTTGACAGCACGCGCTGCGCCAGATGCGTCAGCGTCCCAACGAGCCAGCATGCCGCAAACGCCGCTGTGAGCGTATAGCACAGCGGCTGCAGCGCGCCCCCGGCAAGATACCATATGCCAAGACCGCACGCCGCGCCAAGCAGCGTCAGCGCCAGCTGCTCGGCCATAAACCAGGCAAAAAGCCTTCTGCGCTGCGTGCCCAGCGCGCACAGCACGGCAAGCTCCGCCGCGCGCGAGCCAAGCAGCAGATACGCCGCGGCAAGCCCCACGATCCCCACAAGCACATACAAGAAGATGTACAGCGCGTTCAGATACTGCGCCTGCCGTTCGAGCGACTGCGTCGCGGACAGATATTCCCGGTCGTCGATCACGGCCCAGGCCCGCTCATCGCCTTCTGCGCGCGCAGAGGAAAAGCCGCAATCTTCCAGCGCCTGCCGCAGCGTATCCAGCTGCGCGTTGTCCTTCAGAGTAAAGGTAACGCCCGAGAAATTGAGCTTATACAGCGTGTCCTCGTTCAGCGTGGAGTCCTGTCTTCCTTCCCAGCTCCAGCCCAAGGGCGAGAAATACACATCCGCCTCGCCGGGCTGCTTCTCATAATCGCCGATCAGCAAAAAGGTTTTTACGCTGTCTCCGGCCGGGAACTCAAGATACACATTGTACCGCCACAGGCCATGATTATGGCTCTGCACATAATCATAGACGCTCTGCCCTTCATAATCCGGAACGATCATCTCATTCATCACGCACTTTTTCAGATACTCCCGCGAGGCCACGCACACGCGCGTGTTCGTCTGCGTCAGCAGCGACAGCGGTTTTCCGTCATAGTACGCCCGGCATGCGTCCGGATCTTCAGAAATCCGCGCAAGAAACGGCTGCGCCGCTTCATCATCCTCGCGCGCATTCACAAACAGCACCTGCTGCATTTTGCCGCTTGTGATAGCGCCGCTGGCATAGCCGGCCGACACGCGCGCGTTTTCGCGCGGCACGGCCTCTACCGTCTCGCGCCCCAGCGGGAAATCATAATCCATGGCGGAATAGATCGTCCGCTCGACGCTCGCCGAGTCATAGATGCCAACGACGTATAGATCGACTCCGCGCGCCTGCAGGCCGTTACTCGTCGAAAGCACCGCAAGGATTCGGATATAGCAGCCCAATGCAATGCCCTGCTCCTGCGCCAGCGCGTCGGGTACGACGCAGATATCCGGCTCGCCGGCAGAAAACTGCTCGGGACCGTAGCCCTCCAGCCAGGCGATCTGCGGCGCGTCGTCATAATAGAACTGCGGGCAGTGCAGCACGTCGTTCGTCGCGATCCACTCCGGCTCAAACCGCATCTGCCCGCGAAGCGTGTCCATCGCAAAGGAACTGCCGGCGGGCAGCGCCGGCATCTGCACCTCATACTCTGTGCCGTCGGCCCCCTTGCTGATCGCGATAAAGCGGTAGTTCGAGATCACGTCCGTGATCGACACATCCTCGACCAGCTCCGTATCGATGAGCTTCTGCAGCTTGTCCGCCCCTACCACCAGATCATTCAGCTTGCGGCCCGTGTTGTCCGTGGCGTAGCCGCGCACGCGCATATTGGTCCTGAGCGCTTCAAGCTGCCTGTCGTACACATCCGCCGTCGAGGTCAGCTGCGCCAAAAACACCGCCGCCATCGCCGCCAGCAGCACCACCGAGACCGACCGCAGCCCGCCGCGCACGGCCGAGCGCAGCGCGTAATTGCCGATGGGGCGCTTTGACGCGCGTCTCGGCGTCTTTGCCCTGCGCGCTTTTTTCCGCCGGGGCTTTTCCTGACGCATGGCCGCCCGCGCGAACGCCGCGCAGAACACAAGCGTCAGCCCGGCCAGCAGCCCGCCCGAGAGCAGGTACACCCACGCAGGCGTCTGCGGTAAAAATTCCAGCGTGCGCGTCAAGGACAGCAGATTCACCGAGAAGCGCTGGTCGCGTCCGCCATACTGCGCGGCGAACTCTGCCACAGTGCCCAGCACGCGCCCCTCAGCCAAGCGGCTGACCCACACGCCCGCGGCCGCCGCAGGCAGCGCCAGCACCGCCGCGCCGGTGAGAAAATACCGCGACACATGCCCCTTGCCCGCGCCGAGCGCCAGCATCGTCTGCGCCGTCTCGCGCTGGCGCGTGACAAACAAATAGCCGAACAGCGCCAACACCGCCAGCAGCACCAGCGCGCACACGGCCAAAAAGATCTTTGCGATCGCCAGCAGCTCCTGATACGGCTCTGCCGTGCGCGCGTAGCCCTGGTCGTATACCGTCAGGCGGAAGTTCTGCGGCAAGAGCGCAAGTGCCTGCTGGTAAAACGCGTCTGCCTTATCGTTTTCCAGCCGGAACTGCCCCGCCTGATAGCCCGTCGGCGTCGCCTGCAGCGCCGCGTTGTCCGCTTCCGGCAGGAAGATCCAGTCGAAATAGTCCTCTGTGGCGGCATACACGCCCACGACGGTATAGCGCTCCGCCGGGGCAAGCGCGTCGATCGGGGCGGAGTAAATTCCGCCCTCCAGCTCGTTCACGCTAAGCGCAAATTCATCGCCCACGCCGGCGTTCAAATACTGCGCCGCGCGGTCGGACAGCACGCACACCTTCGCGCCGGCGTCATATTCCGCCTGCGTGAACGCGCGCCCGCTCGTCAGCTTCAGCTCCTCCTGCTGGAATGGGCGCAGGCTCTGCAGGTCGGACGTGCGCTGCACGCGGAAGCCGTTGTTGCGCCACATGCACATATTTGCCAGCGCCCGATACGGGCTGTCCTCGGCCAGCACGCCGTCCGGCAGCGCCTCATAGCCGCTGAGCGTCATGCGCTCGCCGTCTACGATCACCGTGCACTCCTGCGTCAAAAACCAGACGTTGCTGTTTTTGCCCCGGATGAGCTTTCCCGCCAGCACATACTTGTACGACGTGTCCAGCGCGTCGGGCGAGTCAAGCCCCGCCAAGCCGCCGGGCGAAACAAAGACCGTCTTGCCGGCAAGGCCGCTATAGGAATACAGCTCCTCTCCAACAAAGCCCATGTAGGCCTGGCTGTTTTTATCCCAATGCAGCTGAAACACCGTAATGACGGCAAGATCGGGGTCATAGACGCCGCTGTCCTTGCGCCTGACGCCCTCAGCCACGCCCAGCGCGCTGGTATTCGCGTCAAAGCCCATCACGCCGTTTAGCCCGATCAGCGCATCCACATCCAGCTCGCCCGACTGCACTGCCGCGCACAGCCCCTCGTCGCACACGCGGCTGTCCGGGTACTGCTCGCCGATGTATTCCAGCTCTGCAACGGTACGGAAATATTCGTCACAGTCGGAAAGATATCCGCTCACAGCGGTATAGATGCACAGACACAGCGACAAAATGGCCGCCATTGCCAAAAGCAGGCAGAAAAACAGGGCCGACCGGCCCGGCATGCGCCAAAGCGCCCTCAGGCCGTTCTTCTCCGCACTCACGCCTTCCTCCTCCTTCCTAAAACCATCCGCGATCTCTTTCTTTACGCGGACATATGTCCGCGTATTAGAGTAATTATACCACACATTTTTGTGTCCCGCAACACGAATTCCCCCATGCAGGCACGCAAAAAATGACGGTTGGCCGTTCCAACCGTCATTTTTGCTTCGTCCGTCAGGACAAATATCGCTGTTCCAGCTCGCGCACCATGCGCACATAGCGCCGCTTACAGCTCGCGAGCCTGCCGTTTTGGATATCGTCATAGCAGGGCGCCAGATACGTTTGCCGGATGGCGGCGTAGCTGGCCTCCGCGTCGGAGCACAGCTCGATGCAGCGCACGATGCCGGGCGCAATGTTGTAGTATTCGTCGATGAGCGCGGTGCCGTCCGGGCAATCGCGCAGATAGCCGTCGCGGAAGGCGCGGAAGGCGGTCAGCTCCTCGCAGTCGTCGCTCTTTCCCTCGGCCTGGCACACGGCGGTGGTGATAAAGCAAAGGCCGAGGAGCTTTTTGCGGAAGCCGTTGGCGATGGAGTCATAATCGCCCAGATAAAACGGCGACTTGGGATAGCGCGCGACCCACTGCCGCTGCAGCTCGGCGGCGAACGCCTCGCTCACCGGCAGCTGCAGCTTGCGCACCAGCGGCACAAAGAAGATCGCCACGATGATCTTGTCGTCGTCCTGCTGATGCCGGTTTTTGGCGTTTTCGCGCCACGACTGCGCAAGATCGTCCAGCATCCGCGCCGCCGCCTGCGCAAGCAGCGCCTCCCGCTCGCCGCCGGCGCACACGCCGGTGTTCAGCAGCTCGATCACGCCCGCGCAGCCGGCCTCGTACTCTGAAAACGTGGAAACAAAGTCGTTTCTGGTGATCTTTTTCTGAAACCCGCGATAGTTCGTCACGCAGCCGGCCAGCCGAGCGATCGCGTCGTCAAACGCCTCGGCCGCGGCGGCGTCTGCGCTGGGCATCTGCGCATCCGTCACAAGCTCGTCCGGCGTCAGCCGCGCGCCGCAGTACATACACGAAAACTTCGTAAGCTCTGCCGGGACCTTCAGATCATGCGCGCACTGGGGACACTTCCCGCTGAGAAATTCCTGCATATCCATCTTGCCACCTGATTTCTCTAAGATTCTTGCGTTTATTCTTTCATAAAATCAGGCGGCTGTCAACCGCCGCGAAAAAGTTTACAATTTTTCGTCCGGCTCTGCGTCCAGATCGCGGTACGGATACAGCCGCTCCCAGCTGCCGCTCGCTTCGTTATAGCGCACGCTGCTCCGGTGGCTCTCGAGCAGATTGATGATGTCGTATACGTCGACCCAAATCTCGCTGTTGCACTCCTTCTGGCTCTCGTCGAAGATGAGCTGCAGGCCGAAGTGCAGATGCACGGCGTCGATGTTGTTGACGTTCTCCTTGACAGAATAGCCCGTCCGGCCCATAAAGCCGATGACGTCGCCGGCGCAGACGGTGTCGCCCTCCTTCAGCCCCGGCGCGAACGGCGCATCCTTGCGCAGATGGGCATAATAGTAGTACCGCTTTTTATCGTGCGAGCGGATGCCCACGCGCCAGCCGCCGTACTGGTTCCAGCCCATGGCCTCGATCACGCCGCCCTCGACGGCTACAATCGGCGTGCCGAGCGCGCCCATGAGGTCGTTTCCAAGGTGCTTTCTGGCAAAGCCGTAGCTGCGCCCGACGCCAAAGTCGTCATAGTGGCCGTAGCCATAGCCGGCCGCGATGGGCGAAAACGCCTTTACGCCGTATTGGCTTTTCCACACAAGCTCGCCCGTCTGCTCGTCCGTCACGCCCACGGCGTAATTTCCCACCAGCCCGCCCAGCGCGGCGGAATACGCCTCAAGGTAATAATCATAATATTTTTTCTGCTCGCCCAGAAGCTCTTTGACGCTCTTGCCCGAGCCAAAGGACGCATCTGCGCGCGCGACCTGCGCCGCCGTGACCTTTCCGCCGCCGTACACGGCCGCAAGCGCGAGATACTCGATCCAGCTGCGGCTCTGCTCCTGGCTGAGCGATTGCTCGCTCAGCGCCACGGCCTTTCGCATCGCGTCGGCCGAGACGTCCAGATCCACCCACTTGATGTAATCGTCCTGCGCGCGCACCGGAAAGACCAGCAGCGACAGCGTCATCAAAAAAACAAGAAGCCTTCGTTTCACAAAATCACCCCTCTGGGTAGTTTTGCAGGACGAAAGCTTCTGTATTCCGGTAAATTTTACGAGAAGAGCAGGACATATGCCGGCGCCTCGCCGCCGGTTTCGCCGCCGCCCTCGGGCGCATACAGGCCCATGGCGTACTGCTCGCTGCAGCGCTCTAAAATCGCTTCCAGCGCTGCGCCGTCGGTCAGATACAGCCGCGCGCCGCCATCGAGCGTTTCAAACGGGCAGCCCTGCAGCTCATCCAGGCCGCCGCAGCCCCACACCGCCAGCACCGCGCAGCCGTATTCGTTCGCCAGCTGCGCAGCATATGCCGCCTCGGCCTGCGCGGCTTCTGAAGGCTCGGCCGGCAGGATCGTCTGTATCGACTGGCCCACCGACACGCTGGCGCGGCCCTCGTCGCCGACGCCCGGCAGCTGCACCACGCCCAGGCCCGACAGCACTGCCAGCGCCAGCGCCGCAGCGGCGATCAGTCCCGCGCCCAGGTAGCTGCGCCTGCGTCTGGCCGTTTTGCGCTTCTGCTCATCGCGGACGGCGATCATCACATGATCATGCAGCGCCTCGGGCGGCTCGGATTGATCTGCCGCGACCGCCGCATCTATCGCGGTAAGCTCTGCGTACACTGCGCGGCAGCTTTCACATGTATCCAGATGCGCCTGCAGCTGCTCGCGCTCCTGCGCCGTCAGCTCGCCGTCGAGCATTGCGCTCATCCATTCCAGCGCGCGATCACAGTTCATGGCTCATGCACCTCCTTCTGCATCCGTTCAGACGACGCCGCGTCAAAAAAGTTCCCATCTTTTAAAATTTTTCGCAGCTGCCCTCTCGCCCTGGCCAGACGCGACTTGACCGTGCCGACCTTGATATCGAGGATCTGCGCGATCTGCTCATAGGACAGCTCCTCCACCACGCGCAGCTGCATGACGATCCGCCAATCGTCCGGCAGCGCCGCCATCGCGCGCGCCACGGCCGACTGCGCGTCGGCGTGGATCGCCTGCTCCTCCGGTCCGGGCGCGGGATCGGGCAGGGTGAATTCCTCGCCCGCGCTCTCTTCGTCCGGCACGGTGAGCGAGACGTGCTGCTGCCGCTTCTGCTTTCGCAAGAAGTCGATGCAGACGTTGCTGGTCAGGCGGTACAGCCATGTGGAAAACGCCGCGTCAAACTGATACTGCCCCAGCGCGCGCCAGGCGCGGATAAACGCCTCCTGCGACAGATCCAGCGCGTCGTCGGCGTTGCCCGTCATGCGCAGGCAGAGATTGTATACGCTTTTTTGGTGCTGCAGCAGCAGCTGTTCAAACGCGTCGTTGTCGCCGGACTGCGCCCGGCGGATGATAAGTTCGTCCTGCACACGCTCACCTCAAATCCCGTTTGATGCCCGCCGCGATGGCGGCAATGTCGTCCATCGTCGCGATCGCGGAGATCTTCTCTTTATAATACCCGCTGTACGGCACGCCGCGCAGATACCACGCGAAATGCTTTCTGGCCTCCAGGCACGCGATATGCTCGCCCTTGTCCTGTCTTGCCAGCTCAAACTGCCGCAGCGCCACGTCTACCCGCTCGCATAGAGGCGGCAGGGGCAAGATCTCGCGGCCGCTCAGCGCCGCCTGGCACTGCTGCAAAATCCATGGGCAGCCGAACGCCGCCCGGCCCAGCATCAGATAGTCCGCGCCCGTGCGCGCGGCGCAGCGCACGGCGTCGTCAGGCGTAAAGATATCGCCGTTGGCGATCACGGGGATCGAAAGCGCCTGCTTTACCGCGCGGATGCAGTCCCAGTCGGCGCGGCCCGCGTAGAGCATCGCGCGCGTGCGGCCGTGTACGGCCACGGCGCTCGCGCCTGCCTGCGCGAGCAGCTTGGAAAATTCCACCACGTTGCAGCTGCCCTTGTCCCAGCCGCGGCGCGTTTTCACCGTGACCGGCACGCTTACGGCCCTTGTCACGGCCTCGACGATCCGTGCGGCCAGCTCCGGGTCCTTCATCAAAGCGCTGCCGTCGCCGTTATTCACAATCTTCGGCATCGGGCAGCCCATGTTGATATCGAGAAAGTCCGCGCCGGAAAGCTCCAGCGCCAGCGCCGCCGCCTCGGCCATGATCGCGGGATCGTTGCCGAAGATCTGCGCGCCGCACACGCCGGACGGCGTTTTTTTCAGCAGCGCCATGCTCTTTTTGTCGCGGTAGACGAGCGCGCGCGAGGAAACCATCTCCGTCACCGTCACCGCCGCGCCAAGCCCGGCGCAGACCGTGCGGAAGGCGTAATCCGTCACGCCTGCCATCGGCGCGAGCACGATCCGGCCCGCGATCCCCAATTCTTCCAGCCGCAACGGCCTCACCTCTTTCCGTCATGCAAGATTCTATCATGAAATTCGTCCAAAGACAACAAAAACCGCTGCGCTGGTTCGTTTTCCCCAGGCAGCGGAGCGGTCTTTGATGTTCCTGTTTCTTTTGCTGCAGCGTTGTCCCTGTGCAATACCTCCGGCGGCTTGCGGCCAAAGCGGGCGGGACAAAGGCCCGTCCGGGCCTTGGCGCGCCTGCCTCGGCCTATAAAACGGCCGACAAGAGCCAGATCAGCCCCACCAGCGCGCCGCCAAGGACCGCGCACGCCAGATACGCGGCCAGCCGCCGCTTCGTCAGCCGCGCGCCCGGCACGCGCGCAGCCACATACCGCCCGGCGGCGGCTCTGGCCTGCTGCAGAATCTCCTCGTCCGTCACGCCGTCCTTGCCGACGGCGTCGGTGCGGACGAGGAAGATCGCCTGCTCGAACAGCTCCGCGTCCGGCGAGCGGACCATGACCACCTGCCGCGTCACACCCTTGACCATACGATCCCTCCTTTTCAGGAAGTATCGCCCGAAATTGGAAAATTATACGTCCTCCTCCGCCGCGCCTACGCACAGGTCCAGCTCGCTCAGATCGAACAGCGACTCGTCGTCGTCGATCCACTGCTGCACGGGCACGACGGTAAACTTGGTCGGCGTGTTGCGGATGACCACGCGCTTCAGCCCCGCGTTGATGATCGTGCGCCGGCACATCGAGCACGAGGTCGCGTCGCCCAAGATCTCGCCCGTTTTCGCGTCCTTGCCCACGAGATACAGATCGCCGCCGATACACTCGTTTCTAGAGGCCGAGATGATGGCGTTGGCTTCGGCGTGGACGCTGCGGCACAGCTCATAGCGCTCGCCGCGCGGCACGCGCATCTGCTCGCGCACGCAAAAGCCCAGATCGACGCAGTTCTTCCGGCCGCGCGGCGCGCCGTTATAGCCGGTAGCTACGATCTCGTCGTTGCGCACGATGATCGCGCCGTAGCACCGGCGCAGGCAGGTCGAGCGCTCAAGCACCGTCTGCGCGATATCCAGATAGTAGTTTTCCTTTTCGATCCGTTTCATATCCCCGCCTCCTGTTTTCTTCAGTATACCATGCGCGCCAGAATCCGGCAACCGATTTTGCTTGCCGACGCGCCGCAAGTATGCTATACTTTTTCTACCGTACTTTATCTTTTCCGGCAGGAGGCGACACGCATGCGGCGAAAAAAAATTCTTGCGCTTATCCTGGCGCTTGTCATGCTGCTCACCCTTGCGCCGGCGGCGCAGGCGGCCGAGGACGTGTTCTTTGTCGCCGTCAACGACACCATTCCGCTCACGCTCACAGGCGCGGCGCCGTATTATTCCTCCGGCGGGCTATACGTGCCGTACACGGTGTTTGACGCCGCGCCCGGCGGCGTGGCCTCGGCGTACAACGCCGACAATCAGACCTTTGTGCTTTTCACACGCGCCCGGCGGCTCATCTTCGATCTCGCGGCCGAGACCGTACAGGATGAAGAGGACAACGTCTCATCCGTCTCGATCAGCTACCGCAGCGGTATTTTGTACGTGCCGCTCAGCCTATGCGCGTCCCATTTTGAACTGAGCACCTCCATGCTCACAAGCGCGGACGGCTACACCGTCCTGCGCTTTACCACCGGCAGCCAGGTGTACGAGGACTCCTTGTTTATCGAGAAGGCGGAAAACCTCATCTCCTACCGCATCTCGCAGCTCCAGCAGCCCAGCGAGCCGGATCAGCCGGTGACGCCGGCGGACCAGCCGGCCTCGCCCCAGATCCCGCCATCTGAAGACGACCCGCCCGCCGTCGAGCCTGCCGTCTGTTATCTGGCTATCACGCAGGCAGAGGGCATGCAGGCCGCGGCCGACGAGCTGGGCGCGCAGCAGCTGCACGCGGCGTTCTTCCTCACAGCAGGCGAGATCGACCGCGATCCGGCGTTGGTGCGCGCGCTGTTCGTCGCCGGCCATGTGCTGGGCGTGCGGGCCGAGCCAGAGGCCGAGGATGTGGGCGCGTCGCTCGACGCGGCGAACGAGGCGCTCTGCCGCGTGCTGCAGCGCAAGACGGTGCTGGCCCTGGCGGACGCGGAGGAGGAGGCTCTCAACGGCTACCGCGTCTTCGCAGCGGAACCTGCCGCGGCCGAGATCGCGCCGGAGCCGGGCCAAACGCAGCTTCTGGTGCTCGGCGCAGACGCCGCCGGGCAGATACAGTCGCTTCTGGAGCAGGGCGCATCCATTGCGCTGCTGCGCGAGACCACGCAGCTGCCGTCATAGTACACAATCAGCAAAACGCCCCGGGACGATGCCGAAGCGCCGTCCCGGGGCAGTTTTTTTGCTTTTTGCCCTATCAAGCCTGCCATTGCACACAGGATCTGCAAAAACGCATCAGAAAACGCCGAAGCGCCAGCCAGAGGTTACAGCTGCGCCGCGCCTCTTGCCACATACGTGCCGGCATTTTCTACAAGGACCCTTCCGTGATCGACCGCAAGCTGGCCGTGCAGATACACCTGCACGATCTTGCCGTGCGTCCTTACGCCCTCATAGGGCGTATAGTCGACGTTCGCAAGCTGCTCGCCCGCCGTGATAACGCCCGCTTCCTCCGGGTCGATGACGACGATATCCGCGTCGCTGCCGGGCGCGATCACGCCCTTGCGCGGGAACACGCCGTAGAGCTTCGCGGGATTTTCAGACAGGACCCTGCACATCGTCTCGGCCGTGATCCGGCCCTCGGCCACGCCGGCGGAGTACAACAGGATCCCGCGTGTCTGAACGCCGGGCAGGCCGCCCGGGATCTTGGTGAAGTCGCCCCTGCCCGCGTCCTTCTGCGCAAGGGTAAAGCTGCAGTGATCGGTGGAGACGGTCTGGATCGTGCCGTCGGCCAGCGCCCGCCACAGCGCGTCCTGATCCTTCTTTTTGCGCAGCGGCGGCGCGCAGACGAAGCGGGCCGCGTCGGAATACTCCGGCTGGTAATAGGCGCTCTCGTCCAATAGAAGGTACTGCGGGCAGGTCTCGATATAGACCTTCTGGCCGCGCGCTCTGGCCGCGCGCACTTCCTCAAGCGACTCCGCCGTGCTCAGATGCACGATGATGACCGGCACGTCCGCCACCTGCGCGATGCGCAGCAAATGCGCCACCGCCTCGGCCTCGAGCGCATTCGGCCGGCACTCGGGATGCGACGACGGGCCGGTGAGGCCGTCTTTTTTGTGCTGCTCAATGAGCGCGTCGATCACACCCGCGTTTTCACAGTGCACGCCCGCGACGCCGCCGTATCGTTTGAGCGCGCGCAGGGCAAAATACATATCCTTGTCGCCGATCATCATGGCGGGATACGTCATATACATTTTAAAAGACGAGATGCCGGCGTCAAACATCGCCGGAAGTTCGGCCTCGATCTGCTCGTTCCAGTCGTCGATGGTCATATGGAAGCCGTAGTCGCAGGACGATCTTCCATCCGCCTTCCGGTGCCACAGCCGCAGGCCGTAGTCCAGCGTCTCGCCCTTGTTGGGGCAGGCAAAGTCGATGACCATCGTCGTGCCGCCGCACAGCGCGCTCTTTGTGCCCGTGGCAAAGTCGTCAGCCGTGGTGGTGTTGCATACGTCGAGGTCAAAATGCGTGTGCGCGTCGATAAAGCCGGGGAACAGCAGCTTGCCGCTCACGTCCGTCTCCTGCGCGCCCTTGACGGCCAGATTCTCGCCCACGGCGGCGATCTGCCCGCCGGCGATCAGCACGTCCGCGCGGATCGCGCCGCTGCCGGAGACCACCGTGCCGCCTTTTAATAATCGTTTCATCGTTTCGCTTCCTTCCTGCGGAGCCTATCTCCGCTGCAGTGAAGTGGGGAATCGCTTCTCTACTGGTTATATTATATCACACGCAGCGCATCTTTTTCTTCCTCTGTTTCCACAAAAATATGCGCAAAAATTCATCGTTTTGCCAAAGCATTTGCATACCGCCCCTTGCAATGTACACAATTTTATTGTAAAATACGCGCGAAAGAGGCGTAAAAAGATATGAAACTCACGAAAGCTACCGCGCAAAACCTCCCCAACGAGAAAAAATATCCCTTCTGGCCGTCGCTGTTATCATGCCTGCTGCTGCCGATATATCTGGAATTCGTGCTGCATCTGCTGGTCTACGGCGGCGTCTCCGCCAGGATCGTCTATCCCCTTCTCTTCGCTGCTGCGGCGGGAATGGCGCTGTTTGCGCTGTGTTCGCTGCTGCCGGCAAAGGCCAACGCCGTCATTGCGCTCGTGCTGGGTTTTCTCATCACGCTCTATTTTGAAGTGCAGTTCGTCTATAACTCCATCTTTGGCGAGTTCATGTCCATCTGGCAGGTCACGTTCGGCGCGACGGCCATCACCAACTTCTTCTCTCAGATGCTCTACGGCATTTGGCGGGCGCTTTGGAAGATCCTGCTGCTGCTTCTGCCGTGGGTCGCGATGCTGGTGCTGGTGTGTGTAAAAAAGCTGCAGTTTCCGCGTCTGCGGTGGTATTTCCCCGTTTCCGCGCTCGTGCTGATCTTCGCGCTGCACTACCTCTGCGTGGGCGTGATGCGCCTAAACGACAACAACGCTTTTTCCGTCTATCAGCTCTACACTAACCCCAATACCGCCACCGAGATCAGCGTGAAGAACATCGGCCTTTTGTCCACCGCGCGGCTCGAGTGTAAATTTTTGCTGTCCAAGACCCAGTCCGAGCCGGAGCCTGCCGTTGAATATCCCGAGCCTGCGCAGCAGGCTGAGATCGAGTCGGTCGATCTCAGCAATTATAACGCCATCAACATCGACTTTGCCGCGCTTGCCGAAAGCACCGAGGACGAAACGCTCAAAAAGCTCGACCTGTACTTTGCCGGCGTCGAGCCGACGCAGAAAAACGAGTATACGGGCCTGCTCAAGGACTACAATCTGATCACCATCTGCGCCGAATCGTTTTCGCCCTATATCATCGATCCCGAGCGCACGCCTACGCTCTACAAGCTCTCGACCGAGGGCTTTGTGTTCCACAACTACTACGGCTCGTTTGCCAGCAATACCACCAACGGCGAATATACCATGTGCATGGGCCTATATCCCGATCTTTCCCGCAGCAAGTCCTCCGCGAGCTTCTATGCCTCGCAGATGAACTATCTGCCGTTTTGTCTGGGCAATCAGTTCACGGCCATCGGCGCCGAGGCCTGGGCGTACCACAACTACACGGGCGAGTACTATTCGCGCAACGAGACGCACCCCAACATGGGCTATATCTTCCAGTCTGCGACCGACGGTCTGGACATCGAGCTTAGCTGGCCGTCGAGCGATCTGGACATGATGGTCGCCTCTGTCGACGACTATCTTGCCAGCGGCAACCAGTTCACCGCCTACTACATGACCTTCAGCGGCCACTACCAGTACAACTGGGACAATCCCATGAGCGCAAAAAACCGCGCCCTGGTCGAGGATCTGCCCTATTCCGAAACGGTCAAGGCATATCTGGCCTGCAACCAGGAGGTGGAGGCCGCGCTCAGCTACCTCATGCAGCGGCTTGAGCAGGCCGGTGTGGCCGACAAGACCGTGATCGTTCTTACAAACGATCACTACCCCTACGGTCTGACGCAGGCGGAGTATGACGAGCTGGCGGGCGAGCCGGTCGACACCACCTTCGGGCGCTTCCGCAACAGCTTCATCTGCTATGTGCCGGGCATGCAGGTGGACGTGGATACGTATTGCAGCACGGTCGATATCCTGCCGACGCTTCTGAACCTCTTCGGCCTTGAATATGATTCGCGCCTGATGGTCGGCCGCGACGTCCTCTCGCCCGAGGCAAACAATTACGCGGTCTTGTCCGACCAGAGCTTTATCACCAAGGACTACGCCTTTGACACCTCCACCGGCAGCATCACGTACTACACCGATCCGTCCAGTGTGGACAAGACCGAGATCACGGCCATCCAGAACCGCATCGCGCTTGATTTCCAGATCTCGCTCGATATCCTGGGCAGCGACTATTACGCGCACGCGCTGCTCGGCCGCTCGGCAGAGCAGGAGCCGCAGCTTGCGGAATATCCGTTCACCGACATCCCCGACACGCTGCTGCTGGGCGCGCTGGACTACATCTACGGCAACGGCTATATGGAGCCGATGTCTGAGACCAAGTTCGGCTTCGAGGCCGACTGCGCCTATGCAGAGCTTCTGGACATCCTATACCGCATCAGCGGCTCGCCCGATATGCAGGGCGTGACGACCGTGTGGCTCGGTTCCGGCAAAACCATTACCGGCAAATACGCGCCCGCCGTATCCTGGGCGCAAACCAACAACCTCATCAGCGCCGGACAGTATACCATCGATTCGTTTACCAGCGTCCAGCGCAAGAGCGCGGCCGTCACGCTCTACCAGTACGCCAAGCTGCAGGGCTTCGACACCACGACGGCGGTGGATGAAACGGATCTGTATACCTACATGTCGAAGTATCCTCGGCTGAGCTATCTCGAGGCGCGCGCGCTCTACTGGTGCTACAAGAGCGCCGTCATGCGCGGCAGCGGCACAATGGACTCGGTGTTTGAGCAGGCCGACGACATCATGAGCCGGTATTATATCGTCAGCGCCGTATACAATTTCTATCTGTATTTTGTCGAGTGAGTCTTCCCGGCGGAAGAAGGCGTTCGGACCGACCCCGTCCGGCTTTGACGCGGGCCGCAGCCCACATGGGCTGCGGCCCGCTCCTTTTTCTGCGGTGTTTCGTGGACGGGAAATCTTCCCATTACAGTTTTTTTCAAAAACCGAAAGAAAATGCTTGCAATTTCCCGCGATATCTGCTAGAATACTTCATGCCGATGGGGGTATAGCTCAGCTGGGAGAGCGCTTGAATGGCATTCAAGAGGTCAGCGGTTCGATCCCGCTTATCTCCACCATCACCAAAAGGGTGAAACAAAAACCTCATTTCTTCGGAAATGGGGCTTTTGCTTTATGCGGCAATCGTGACAATATCCATCCCCAGGCTGAATTGCTCCAGATCAATATTGAAGTCGATGTGCAGCTTGTAGTCCCGATAGACCTCCACCCGTTTAATCAGGCAATTCACGATCATCTTCTTGGCTTCTATGCTGGCCGTGTCGTACATATCAGCCCATGAAATAATGTCGTCATATTGGGCGTTTAAGTGTTCCAGCATGGCCCGGCCTTCGTCATAGGCGGCCTGGGCCGCTTCAAATTTCCCTTGGATTTCGGTACACTTCTTTTCAGCCTCAGCTACCATTGTCCCCAGTAAGTCCTAGGGAAAGGAGCTTTCCCCGCGCAGAGATTTGATAACCTCGCCTTTCAGCATATCCACCTCGGCGGCAGCTTTGGCGTAGTCGGCCCGGACAGCTTGAAGCGCCTTCAACTGCTCCACATGACAGGACTGCGAGGACAGGATCAGAACGGGCATTGTCCGGACCTTCCGCATGGCTTTCAGCAGCTTGTGGTCATCCTCTGCGGAGATACAGGCATCCAGTATCACCAAGCAAAACTCTTTGTCCATGAATGACGGCAGCGCCTCGTGCATAGAGGATACGCAAAGAATATTGGTGCTGGGGCAAGTAAGGCTGTCCTTTACGACTTGGGCAGCCCCATGATCCGCATTGATAATCATGATATTTTTCTTCATCGCATCCTCCTTTCTGGCTAATACACTTTGGGATAACTTGTCCCAAGGCAGATATATCCCTTACATTATGATCTTCTGATTAGGGTAGCTCCTCTACGAACATTTCAATCAGTTTATTGACCTGTTCGGGTTCATCGGTATTAGAATTGTGACCAGCATTTTTCAACCAAACCAACTTATGCCCGTCAACCTTTGTCCAACGGCGGTTATATCTTTTTGCTGAGCCAGCATAATCTTTTTCACCACAAATCAGCAACACAGGGCAATGAATTATATACTCTTGTTTTTCTTCAACTGCTTCCGCAACTATCCTAAAACCATGATCCGCTAGGTTGCAGTATTCTACTTTTTCATATACTGACCATGTTTGCTCCATAATCCGCCGTCCATATGCTGTTGTAGATGTTCCCCAAATCCCCCACTGGAGCAAAAGTTTCCAAGGAATGCTCATATACATACCTTTCGTTCGCTTCAAAAGTGCAAGCTCCCACCATGAATAATACTTGTGGCTCATCGAACAAGAATCAATAGAAATAAATCCAGATACAGAATTAGGGTACATATCCATATAGACTTGAGAAATATACCCACCAAGAGACTGTCCAATTAGCACCGGCATGATTATTTGTTCAACCTCAAATATTTCATTAAGGTAACGGGCCATATCCTGCATAGAGAAAATTAATTCAAACGGTCGCGAAAGGCCATGTGCAGGAGCATCCCAAACAAAGCAGTTGTATTTATTCGAAAAAAATTCGATTTGCTTATCAAATAGGTGATGGTCTGCAGTCAGTCCAGGCAAGAAAACAAGCCATTGTTTATCTTCCCCGATCTTATTTATCCAATAATGAACTATTCCGCTAACATCTGTAAATTTTTTATGTTCCATAAATTCCCCTTATTTGTGTGTATAGACTTTTCTCCAGAAATCTATCAGCAAATCAATATCTTTTTCAATTTCATCGGCATTAATTTTTCCCGAACGATATTTGCTTAACATATAACCATCTACCGCATAAATGATTTCTTGGTACATCACGCCAAACTCAATGTCGTTTCGAAGTGACGTTGCATCTATTGTTTCGTGAACTATTTTTTCGCTTGCTTGGCTGGCATCAGAAAAGCTCAGTTGGATCACTTGCTTAATTTCAGGATCAGTTTCGTAATAGGCTTGCAACGAAAACTGGTAGATATACGGATAGTCTCTCATAAGGCTGCATTTTGCAAGCAGACTCCTTTTTAGCATTTCAAAGAAATCTGTTGTCTGAGTTGTTTCATAATCCCTAATAGATTTTTCTGTCAGTTCCATTGCATTCTCCCAAAGATACATATACAAATCTTTTTTATTTTTGAAATAATGAAAGAGCAACGCTTTGGATATTTCGCCTTCATATGCAATTTCAGACATAGGAGCTTTTTTATAGCAATTCTGGGCAAACACCTTATATGCCGCATTGATAATTCGTTGCTGTTTTTCAAGAGGTAGCGTGAAAAATTTTTCATTCATATTTGGCGCCTCTGTTGACCGATACGGTTAATGTACCTTTATCATATATCTGTTGACCGATTTTGTGAAGGCCCTCGAATCAACTAGTCAATGAAAATGTTTGGAAATAATACTATAGTTCTTTCGGAAGCAGTCATAGGCCGTCGAATTGTAATAAATGTGGTTGTGGATATGCTGGCGGTCTGTATGGGTGGCAACAAAGAAAGCATACTTGCCCTTTGTCCAGCGCATAGCGGTTTCATAGCCAATGCGGTTGGCCTCCTCCGGGGTGATCTCACCGGGCTTGAACGATTGGCGGATCTGGAAGAACAGCGCCCCACGGTCAGTCTCCCGACCAGTGTCGGCCTTGTACTGGCTATGCACCAGCAGCAACTCAGAATGCGCCGTGGTATGGTCTCAGAGGTATGAGGACACAGCGCCCAGTTTCTCCGGGTTAAGGGCATATTCAAACCGCTCCTGCATGGTCTGAACGGCGCTCTTGTCCGCTACCTTTTTGTATGGCTTTATGTAGGTCGTTGCCGTGGGCAGCCCTCCTTCCTATATGAAAAACGGCGACTTTGTTCAGCCGCCGTCATGCTACCTTGGGACAAATTGTCCCGAAGTATCAGTCGGTGATAAAGCAACGCAGGGAATAGTTGAGGTCATCCAGCTTGAGAATGAGCCACTTGGCCAGGGCCGGGACCCCAAAGGGAGAAACAAAAACGCCATAATCAGCATTTGAATACCCGCCGCAGGATCGCCGCCAATCGTGCAGGCGAACAAACCACAGATGGCAGCGATCAGAGCGAGGATACCCAGCACCCAGGTGATCAATGAGCGCAGGAACGACAGCACCGCCACGGCCAGCGTGAGCAGCAACACAAGGGGAGCAGCAAGGTTTTTCAGAACGATCATAACAGCTATCTCCCGTAAAAGTTAATTGTTTATCCGTTTATAATAATTTAAACTCCGCTTGGGTGGCTACACAAGGATGTCAAAATTATAAGTTCTGTATTTATTTCTGGACAAGTTAAATTATGTTGTATATCATATTGGTAACAGATAGGAGATGTAGCGTATGACCAACACCGAATGGGTAAAACCATATATAGATAATATTTTTTCTGATAAAGCAGTTACAACCGCAGAAGCGCTACAAAAAGAGAAGCTAAATCATATCAATTTGCCACTTTACAAGTATTGCTATGTATGCGAAGAAAGCAAGCGGCAAGCAAACACGGTTGATTACAATATAGATAATTTTGAAAATGATGAATTGTTTTTTCAAAATCCAGAAAATTTTAATGATCCATTTGATTGTTATTTAGGATTCTCTCAAGTACAATTAATAAGGAATGTGCTAATTGCTACATTAAGGAAAGAAAAAAAGTATACCCCACAAATGCGTAAAGCGGTATCCTCTTTCTTTTCTCAAGACATCAACACATCTCTTGATTTTGATCAACTTTATGAAGAAAATTTAGAGCATTTATTTTCAGAGCTTATCCCAGTAATAATCTCTCAGACTACTAAAGATGAAGAACTTCAAAAGTGTATATCTGAGGTTATGACTACTTTATTGAAGCCTGAATACCGTTATTTATTTATAAGGCTGATTAAAAACCAACTCACCGTGGCGGATCAACAGAAGATTGTAGATTTACTGTTTACCAATGAGAATTACAAGGCCTATAATGCCTTAAAGGCGACTAATAAAGATTGGGCTGACTTTATATTAGAGGCAAGTCAACATGATATGAAGTTAAAAATCGAAACAACTCCAAATAGTTTTTTGGGAAATGTTGAGGGTTCCTCTTTTCAACTTATAGATTTTTTCAAACTATTACTTAATGCAGCTTTTGGCAAAGAAGCGCTTCCAGAGTTTAACGACATAAAGCATCAACTTCAAGAATCAAGTGATAGTGTAATGAAAAGGGCTCGGAAAATTATTTCCGAACAATGCAGGGTTACATGTCTTAGCGAGAAAATGAATTCACCTCTGATGTGGTCGCATTATGCCAATAAACACTATGGATTCTGTTTAGAATATGATTTTACTCATACCATGATTAAGCGTTATCCTGATCTGTGGACTGCACAGATCATGCTATTTCCTGTAATCTACTCTGATTCACGGCCTTTATTGTCTCAGTCAATTTCAAACCCCAAAATCCTATTGCAATATATGAAAACCAAAAAGATGCCTACTGATATTGTAAAAAACATCTTGTATGGATTGCTCTTCAAAAGTCAGGACTGGGAATACGAAAAAGAGTGGAGAATTATTACTATCAATCAAGAAAAACCGACATTAAAGTTACCGCCCCCAAGAAAGGTATTCCTTGGAGTAAACATGGAAGATAAAGCAAAAACAAAAGTGATAGAAATTGCAAGGAAAAAACATATTCCAGTATATCAAATGATCTTGCTTTCAGATCGGTATAAATTTGACTTCTTTGAGGTAACATAGATGGGTGGCAGCAGTTGTTTGCTGCCACCCTTTTTACATATCCAACACTTCCGACAGCTTTTTGATCAAATCGGACAGCGGTCCCCACAGGTCTGCATAGTCCTTTTGCGGCGCGGCAATCTCGTCGGGATAGACTCCGTAGGTGTTGGCATGGATCGCCACTTGGTTGAGTTTATTGGCGCACCGCCGCTGCAAGGACACCAGCTCTCGGACGAGACCCAGATCAACGTGCAGCACATAGCCATTGAGGGCCATTTCCCGCATATAGGCCCCCATATTGCGAATACCCGCCTCGGCCATGCGCTCATAGATCAGCTCTTGCTCCTCCGGCGTTACCATGACATTCAGATGGACGGAACGGCGGCGCTTTTTCGTCACCGTTCCTCGCGCTCCCGGCTTCGGTGCTGGGGCGGGTGCTCCCGTACCTTGTCCACAGGCTCTTCCTCCGCCCGCGCCCCGGCCTCCTTCATTTGCTCCGCTATGGGGCGCAGAACTTCCTGTACTCCGTAACGTTGCTGGTAGTCAGCGGCGCGGGCGGCAAATTCTTTTTCAGCAGAGGCACCGTCGCCGTGGTAATGGCCCCAATAGTAATCCCGCTTGCCCTGTTCTTCGATGAACTGCCAGGTCACAAAGGGGGAAGGGGCCGCAGGATTTTCCCCCAAGACAAAGCCCCGCCCGTTATCGAACAAGACGGAACACAGAATCGTATAATCGGCGTTTTTCTCCAAAGTTACCTCCATTCAAATGTTGAAAGCATCCGGGCCAAAGCGAGATGGGACATGAAATTACCCACCCCGCCCCAAAAGCGGCCCGAAAAAGCCTTGAAAACAGAGCGGTTTTTAGTATCTGATTTTCAACAGCTCAACCCCGTTTTCTTCTCATATAGTCCCGCTGCTGCCGCCGCATGGCGATATGAGCGCAGGCCGTAGAGCAATACCGTGTCCGGCCATCCGGGAGAAAAGCACCGCCGCACACCGGGCAAGCCTTTGTGTCCGGGGCCGGGCCTTCGGCGGTCAGCGCCGTCTCCAGCACCGAATCGTTGGGCAGAACGGCCTCCCGGAAGTAGCGGCAATAGGCTCCCGTCCAGCATTTCCCCAGCATATAGCAATCACTCGTCGTCACAAGCTCCGTAT
>CAZWKZ010000004.1:0-28096 GCA_964633935.1 uncultured Oscillospiraceae bacterium
ATTTGATTCGCGGCGTGCGCGCCGCGAACGCTACGAGGTTTTTTGACACGCTGAAGCATCCGGCAAAAGCCGGATGCTTTTTTGTGTATCGTTCGCCGCGCTCAATCCGGCGCTTCGACCGGTACCCAGACGTTTCCCTCGCGGTTCGAGCGCAGGCAGGCCTGCACGAATCTCACGCCCTGCGCGCCGTCGTATACGCTTGGATAGTCGATCATGGACGCGTCAAACGTACCGTCGCGCTTGGCGCGGATGCATTCGGTGAACGAGCGGTACAGGTTTGCCATCGCCTCCAGATATCCCTCGGTATGCCCCGCAGGGACGCGGTCATACTTTGCGGCCTCGGCGGATATGGCGCCGCTTCCCCGGTGCAGCTCGGTCCGCGTACCGTCGCGCGAGACCAGGATCAGCTTTTCACACTGCTCCTGCGACCACAAAATCGAGCCGTTTTCGCAATAGATGCGCACGCGCAGGCCGTTGTCGTGGCCGATGGCAAACTGACTGGCCCAGTACACGCCCGTCGCGCCGCCCTCGTACTCCAGCAGCACGACGTCGTTGTCGTCCAGAACTCTGCCCGGTACGACCACATCCATCTTTGCGAGCACGCGCCAGATCTTCAGCCCTGTCATCATGGCCACTGCGTTTTCAACGTGCGTACCGATATCGCCCAGGCAGTTGGTGCCGCCGGACTGTGCGGGGTCGCAGCGCCACTGGCCCTGCTTGCCGCCGCACGGTCCGGCATAGGCCAGCCAGCCCTGCGGATACTCCGCCATCACGGTGCGAATTCTGCCAAGCTCGCCCGAACGCAGAACACTGCGGATGTGCTTTGCCGTCACATGGCCCGCGTAGGTATACGTGACCAGGAACAGCAGGTCCTTCTCATCCGCCAGCTTGCAAAGCTCCTCCGCCTGTTCTGCCGTCAGGCACAGCGGCTTG
The DNA here is from genome assembly GCA_964633935.1 of uncultured Oscillospiraceae bacterium. Lineage (GTDB taxonomy): Bacteria > Bacillota > Clostridia > Oscillospirales > Oscillospiraceae > CAG-170. Next base: position 934 of record CAZWKZ010000004.1, read on the forward strand.
TCGCAGGAAACGTGGATCCCGGCCTCCAGAAACGCCCTGCAGATGGGATAGTGGCTGGCATTGGGCGTGACGACGACGACAAAATCGATGCCGTCTTCGCGCGCGGCCTCCGCCCTTGCCATCTCGGCGTAGCTGTCGTAGCAGCGCTCCGGCGCCACGCCCAGCGCCTCGCCGGTCTGACGGCACTTCTCCGGCGTCCGCGAAAAGCAGCCCGCGCGCAGCTCTGCCAGCGCGTCAAGCTGGATCGCGCGCCGGTGCGTCTCGCCGATGAACGCGCCCGGGCCGCCGCCGACCATGCCGTAGTTGAGTTTTCTCATGCCATCCGTCCTTTCCGCATGCAGGCCAGCGCGCGGCCGCTCAGCACTCGCCCATCAAAAGCTCCATCACGTACATCTCGAGCTTTTCGTAGTTGCGCTCGGCGATGCACTTTGCCTGGAACGCGCGGTCGAACTTTTCCACCTTCTTTTCCAGCATCAGCGCGATCTTCATCGAGTTCTGGATGTGGCGGTACTGATCCTCGGGCTTCTGCGTGCGCATCGCCTTCACGTCCAGGCCCACCATCTCGCCGTTCGCGCCGTAGTTGTGGTCACACAGGACCTTGATCTGGTTGAACGCGCCGCGCAGCGACTCCACGCCGAAGCTCTTGTCCTGGTCGTAGCGGCAGCCGTTCTGGTCGTTCAGATGGACGGAGCCTAGCTTGCCGAACTTGAGCGCGAACGCCATCTCATTGGCCGGATCGAGGCCAGCCAGGATCGCATGCGCAGATTCGAGGACCGCGCCGACGCGCTTCGGGTCCTTCGACGCGGCGGAGACGGCCATGACATGGCCGATGGTGCCGACGTAGCTGCGGTCGATCGGCTCGTTGGGCTTGGACTCGATCAGGACCTTGATCTTGTCATCATAGGTGAGCATCTGGTCGATGGAGTCGATCAGCTGGCCGATCTTCTCGACCGGGTCCTTCGACTCGGCGCAGAGCGTGCCCTCGCGCGCCAGCCACAGCACGATGTTCTTTGCGCCCAGCGCGTTTGCAATATCGATCGAGCGCTTGGCGCGCCACATGGCAAACTCGTAGTCCTCCTTCGAGTTCGATGTAAAGCCGCCGTCGGTCGTATGCGGGTCCATCCACAGCCGCGGCGCGACGAACTCCGCCACCAGGCCGTATTTATCCAGCGTCGCCTTGACGTCCTTGGCGTAGTCGACGATCTGCTGTTCCGTCATGTTGTTCATATCGGGCACGGCGTCGTCGTCGTGGAACTGTACGCCGGACAGGCCGATCTCGGCAAATTTTTTGAACTTCTCCTCCAGATCCACTGTGGGGCGCACGCCGGGGCCAAAGGCCTCCACGCCTTCGTTTACGTTCCACGGACCTGCGGTAAATTTGAATCTTGACATCATGGTTCCTCCTTTTACTTTGTCAGCATGTTGTATTCTTCTATGACGTCGGCGCACAGGTGCGCCACGCCAGCTTCCACATATTTTTTGCCGAGCGCGTACGTCGCGTCGCGCGGATCATAGACCACGCAGTCGTCCTCGGCGCGCTGGCCGCGAAAAACAAAATCGTCTGCGATGCCGTAGTCGGTGTACTTGAGCTTCTCGCCGCGCGGCGGCAGCGCGGCAAGATCGACATGCTCGCCCTCGAGATAACACATGGTGGACGTCTCGACCAGCGTGGCGTGGCCATAATCCAGCTCCGCCTCGCCATCCGGCCGGATATCGGGCATGCGCACGATCACGCGGCTGGGCGTCTCGTTGGAAAACTCCACCGCCAGGCGCGCAAGCGAGCCTTTCTGCCCCCATGCGCCATGGCCGTTGACGATGACGATGAGCCTATAGCCCTGCTGCACCAGAAGCCGCAGGTGCTCGCGCACCATGAGCGCAAAGATCTCCTCGCGCGCGTAGAAGCTCTTCATGCAGTTTTTCGGAACGTCCATCCCGATCACGTACAGCGCGTCCGCATCCTCAAAGCCCTTGGTGCGCAGGATCTGCGCCGGGCGCTCGCGCTCGGTCCCGAAAAACAGCGTCGGCATCACCACGCCGCCGGTACGCAGCGCGGCCTGCCGCGCCACCTCCTGCGCCATCAGCGGATCCGTGCCCAGCGGCATGGCCGGGCCGTGCCATTCCAGCGGCCCTACGGGCAAATAAACGATGGAGCGCCGCTCTCGCTCAGCTACGATCTCCTGCGGCCGCAAAAATTCCATCTGAACCGTCCGCATCCGTCTTCTCCTTATATAAGCGCGCTTTCTTCCTTGCGCGTCCAGCCGCCGTCGCCGATATACCCGGCAGGCAGCGCCGCGGGGATCTCAAACGTAGAGCTCATGCTGTAGCGTTCGCCGCTTTCCGCGCTCGTCATAATGCCGTGCATCAGCTCAAAGACGTGATAGGCCATCTCTTTGCTGGCGCGGTGATTGCGCCCGGCGACGATGGACCACGCCATCTCCGCCGCGCCGAGGCCGCGGGAATTTTCCGCAAAGCCGTGTGTCAGCGGGAACGCGAGCTTCTCGCCCATCGTCTTCTGCAGATAAACCGGTCCGCCAAACTCATTGGGATTGCCCATATACACGATGCCCTCGGTGCCGTAGATCTCCAGACCATAGGTCTCATCCAGGATACAGTCGGAGTTCATGTGCAGCGTGCCCAGCACGCCGGAGGCATACTGCATGCTCGCCGCGATGACGTTCGGCACCTCGATGGCGTAGCGCTCGCCATAGCCCGGCGCGCCGATGCGGGTGTTGACTCTCTCCGGCTCATGGATGGCGGTGAACGCGCTTACCGCCTTCACCGGGCCGAGGATCGCGGCCAGCGCCGTGAGATAATACCCGCCCATGTCAAAGCCGATGCCCGCGCCCCTGCGCACCAGATGCGTCAAGAACTCGCCGTAGATGGCGTAATTGCGGCTGATGGACGCGCGGCAGGAGACCGGCGTGCCGATCAGGCCGGAATCGACGATATACTTGGCCGTCTGTACGCTCGCGCCAAGGAAGGTATCGGGCGCCACGCCCAGATGCAGCCCCTTTTCATTGGCGATCCGCACCAGCTCCTCGCCCTGCCAAAGCTCGACGGCGATCATCTTTTCCGAGAACACGTGCTTGCCCGCAAGCAGGCACTGCTTGATGATGGAATAGTGCGCGGCCGGCGTCGTCAGGTTGATGACCATGGCGATCTCGGCGTCGGCGCAGATCTCGTCGAGCGTCATGGCCTTGACGCCGAATTTCTCCGCGCTGGCCTGCATGCGCGAAACAACCAGATCGCTGCACGCGACAAGCTCTAGGATCTGAAACTTGCCGGAGCTGATGTTGCTCATGTAGATATCGCTGATGCTGCCGCAGCCGACGATGGCCACTTTTACTTTCTGCATGACAGCCTCCCTTTACAGCGACGCGATCACGTCGCGGATGCGCTGGGCCGTGGCCCTGATCTCGTCCTCGCTGGAATTGATATTGATGCCGCAGCCCGCGCCCAGACCCTTGTCGACCACGCCGATCGAGATGTTGACGGCTCTGTCCAGAATATCGTCCGTCTGCGGCAGCATGTGCTTTTCATACGTCCTGTCGCACTGGTGGAACGGGTGCGCGTCGGTCCAGGTCTTCTTGTCCAGGATCTGCTCCATGTTGTTGTAGACGTGCCAGCCGGATCTCGCGATGGGCGCGGTGCCCAGCTTTTCGCAGAAGGCCTCTGCCATCTGCTTCGTATCAAACAGAAGCGTCAGCAGCGTGCCGCATTCGCCGGCGTCGTTGATGCGGCGGAAGCCGAGGCCGGGGATATCCTGCAGCAGACCCTTGAGCATGGCCTTCTTCTCGCGCAGCGTTGCGAGGATCGTATCAAGCTTGCGCCCCTGCGCCAGCGCGACCGCGCCGGTCAGCTCGTTCATGCGCATATTCATGCCCACGATCGAGCGGTTGCCGACCTCCACGCCCATACGGCAGGGCTTGTGGCCCTGATCATGGAAGCCGAAGCCGCGCTCGTACAGCTCATCGCTGGACGTACCCACAAAGCCGCCGTCGCCAGAGGTGATGGTCTTGAAGACGTTGAGCGAATACGCGCCCATATTGCCGATGGTTCCCAGACGCCGGCCCCGGTAGCTCGCACCGACCGCCTGGCAGCAGTCCTCGATGACATACAGCTTGTGCCGTTCGGCAATGTCCATGATCGCGTCCATGTCGCACGGATTGCCCAGCATGTGCACGGGCACGATCGCCTTCGTGCGCGGGGTGATGAGCGCTTCGATCTTCGTGGGGTCAATGGTGAGCGACTCGTCAATCTCCGCCAGCACGGGCGTGGCGTTCATCAAAACGATCGTCGAGATCGAGGCGATGAACGTGTAGCCGGGCACGATCACCTCGTCGCCCATCCCGATGCCCAGCGCCGCCAAGCAGCACATGAGAGAGCCTGTGCCGGAGCTGGTGGCAAACACATGCTTGTGCCCCAACCGCTCGGCCATCTCCGTTTCAAACGTGGCGACCTTTGCCTCAAAGCCGTCCACGCCCGGCGTGCCGTAGCGGAACAGATTTCCGTGCTCCATCACGTCGAGTAATTCCTTTTTTTCCTCTGCGCCAAATACATAAGCTCCAGGTCCGCCTGCCATGATAAAAATCCTCCTCAAAGAAATAGTTTGTTTTGCTTGTGATCGTACCCGCGCGCTGCGGTGTCAGGGCAATACGCGTTCGGTCAGCCGCGTGCGGTAGCCGTCCAGCGCGCGGACAAAGCCCTCGGCATATTTGCAGCCCGCCTGCATGCCGCGAAATTCCGACGTGATGCGGATGGTGTCAAAAAACCGGTCCTCATCGCCCTGCAGCTGCGCATAGTTGTCGGCCATCCAGGCCCGCTGGCTTTCCATGCAGGCGAGCATCTTCATTTTCGTCTCGTAAAAATCCGTGATATCCACATAGTCTGTCGGCACGAAGCCCATGGAATTGGCCGGCTCGAAATACCAGATCGACGGGATCACGTTGTAAGGCGCCTCCTCCGTCTTTAGGTGCGCGATCGGGATCATGACGGCAATATCGTTCACGATCTTGCTGGTCAGCTCATGGTCGGGATTGTAGTCGTGCGGGTTGTGGGTAAAGATCACGTCGGCCTTGCAGCGGCGCACCAGATTGATGAACGCCAGCCGCACCTGCTTCGTCTCATAGAACATCTCGTCGTCATAGTCCAGACAGATGTACTCCGCGCCGATGATCGCGGCGGATCTCGCCGCCTCGGCCTTGCGGATGCGGGCGATCTCCTGCATCGTGTGATGCGCCGAGCCGATGTTGCCGTTGGTCGCCGTGGCAATGTATACCTTATGTCCCTGCGACGCGTATTTTGCCAGCGTGCCTGCGCACATGGTCTCGACGTCGTCGGGATGCGCGCCAACTGCGAGAATATTCATATCGTTTCTTCCTTTCTGCGTTTTCCAGCGCTCAGTGCTTCTTCCGCTCGCCCTGCACCATGACTGCGACGAACAAGATCACACCGATCGCGATATATTGGTAAAAATCCGGCAGGCCGCACATGATCAGGCCGTTTTTCACCACATAGATGATGCACACGCCCACAAATGTCAGCCCCAAATTTCCCTTGCCGCCGGCAAGCGACGTACCGCCGACAATGGTGGCGGCGATCGCCTCGGTGACGATCGTCTCGCCGAGAAATGCCGGCGCAGAGCCGATGCGGCTGGCATAGAGCATTCCGGCAAAGGCCGAGAGCACGCCGCACAGCAAGAACACGAACATCTGCACCAGATGCAGATTGATGCCGCAGATCTTGGCGCATTTGGCGTTGCTGCCGACCAGATAGATGCTGCGTCCGAGCTTTCGGTACTTCAGAAACAGCGCCGTCAGCACATACAAGACGATCAGCACCAAGATGGGGAACTGAAGGATATCGAACACCTTCATCTGTCCCCATTTGGTATAGGCGTTGTAGTCGGCGCCGAAGAGCGAGATGGGGAATCCGTCTGTGAAGACATAGATGGCGCCGCGGTAGATCTGCTGCATGGCGTAGGTAGTAATAAACGCGTTCATCCCCAGATACGACACGCACGCGCCGGCAAGACTGCCGCAGAGCAGGCCGACTGCCAGACCCGCCAGCACCGCCAGCGCCACGCTGCCGTTGGCGTGCATCACCGCAGCCGCCGTCAGGCCGCCCAGCGCCGCCACCATGCCGGCCGACATGTCAAAGTAGCCCGACATGATCGCCGCGCATTCACCGATGGCGATCAGCCCTACCGGCACCGCCGTCAGCAGCACGCTGTGCAGATTGCCAAAGGAGAGAAAGCTGGAGTTGATCGCAGTGAAAATCAAAATCACAACGATCAGCGTCAGCACAATGATGGCCGGCTGGATCTGATCGCGGGAAAGCGTTCTTCGCGCTTTATCTTTTTTCAAAGTCATAGTGATACCTTCCTTTCTCCGCGTCCGTCCGTTACTTGGGCCGGTCGGTCTGCACCAGGATCGCCAGCACCAGCACCACGCCGGTGACGATATACTGGTAGAACGCGGGGACCGCGATCATATTCAAACCATTCTGCAGACAGACGACGAACATCACGCCGACGAAGGTCATGGCCACGTTCGTCTTGCCGCCGGCCATGGACGTGCCGCCGATGACGGCGCCGGCAATGGCCTGCATCGCGTACAGATCGCCGATGATCGGCTGGCCGGAGCCGGAGCGCGAAGCAAACAGCGCCCCCGCCAGCGCGGACAGAAAGCCGGAAAGCGTGAAGACAAATACCCGGCACGGATTTACGCGGATGCCGACGTTTCTGGCGGCCTCCTCGTTGCCGCCGACCACAAACAGGTCGCGGCCGAGCTTGGTAAATCGAAAGACAACATATAAAATGACATATGCCGCCAGCATGATGACGACCGCCCAGGTGATGGGCGTGCCGAACAGCTTGTGCTGTCCGAGATATTTGAAGGCTGTGAACGTCGTCATGCGGATGGCCTCGCCGTTGGTCAGGATATAGATGACGCCCTTCCAGATCTGGAACAGCGCATACGTCGCCATCCAGGGCGGCATCTTGAGATACGCCACAGACAGCCCCGCGATCAGGCCGGATACAATGCCAAACAGCAGCGCGGCCGCAAAGCCCGCGTAGGTCGGCACGCCGTACTCTGACAGCAGTATCGTCCACAGCACGCCGCCGAGCGACGCGACCATGCCGGGCGACATGTCAAACGCGCCGGTGAGCAGACATGCGCTTTCAGCCAGGCCGATCAGCCCCAGCGGCACCGCCGCCACCAGAAGCGCGGCAAGATTGGCCGGCTTGAGAAAGTACGGCGACTGGATTCCGAAAAACAGCATCACGACCAGAAGCGCCCCAACGATGATGATGTTCTGCCGCACATCGCGGTTCATGCGCCGCCGCAGCTTCTGCGTTTCAGATTTTACAGACATATTGACTCCCCTCTCGGATGGTATGCGGCGGCCGGCCTACGACGAGAACGCATAGCGGATCACATCCTCCTCGCTCAGAGCGCTGTTGTCAAGCTCGGCCGTGACCCGGCCCTCGCACATGACGACAATGCGGTCGCTGACGCCAAGGATCTCGGGCAGCTCGCTCGATACCATGATGATGGCCTTGCCCTGCTCGGCCAGCTGGTGCAGCGACTGGTATACTTCCGCCTTCGCGCCGACGTCGATGCCACGCGTCGGCTCGTCGACGATGAGCACATCGCAGTCGGCCATGACCCACTTGGCCAGCACGATCTTCTGCTGGTTGCCGCCGGACAGGCCGCCCGCGCGCATGCCGTGGCCCGTGGCCTTGACGCGGAATATTTTCATGCCCTTGGCCGCGTAGTCATTTTCCTTTTTCATGCTCAAATTCCCCAAGCGGCCGGTGATGGCCGGGAAATTCGTCATGCTGAGATTCCATTTCAGGCTCGCGCCCAGCATCAGTCCCTCCTCGCGGCGGTCCTCGGTCACAAAGCCGATACCGGCGCGGATGGCCTGCCGCGGCGATTTGATGACGACCTTTTTCCCGCCGATCTCCACCTCGCCGGAATCCTTGGGGTCCACGCCGAACAGGCCCCGGACAAACTCCGTCCGCCCCGCGCCGACAAGCCCGTACATGCCCAAGATCTCGCCCTTATGTACCTCGATCGAGACGTCCTGATAGGCCTTGCCGTGGCTGAAGTTTTTGGCCCGGAGCGCGACCGCCTCCTGCACGTCGCTGACCGGCCGCTTCTCGCCGAACAAATTGAGATTCCGGCCGATCATCATGGAGATCAACTCTTCGTTCGTTGTATTAACAACTTCGCGCGTGCCGACGTAGTGACCGTCGCGGAAGATGGACACCTCGTCGCAAAGCTCGAAGATTTCCTTCATTCTATGGCTGACGTATATGATCGCGATGCCGCGCGCCTTCAGCTCGCGGATCAGGTTGAACAGCACCTCGACCTCGCTGTCCGACAGCGATGACGTCGGTTCGTCAAATGCGATCACACGCAGCGTATCGCTGGTAAACGCGCGCATGATCTCGATCAGCTGCCACGCGCCCATGCCAAGCGTGCCGACCTTGGCACGGACGTCGATGCGCTCGCCATGCGTGCCGAGCAGCTTCTTCACCTCGTTCGCCCGGCGGTACATGGTCTTCCAATCCACCAGCCCCGTCTTCGTGCGCGGCGTATTCCCCAAAAAAATGTTTTCCGCCACGCTCAGCTCCCGCAGCATCTGCATCTCCTGCGGTACGACATGGATGCCGTATTTGCGCGCCGTCTGCACGCTGTCGATCGTGATCTGCCTGCCGTCCATCAGGATCCGCCCGCTGTCTTTGGTATACAGGCCGGTGATGATCTTCAACAGCGTCGACTTTCCGGCGCCGTTTTCTCCGCAAAGCGCGTGGATCTGCCCGGCCTTCAGCGACAGCTCCACGCCGTCAAGCACTTTATTGCCGTAAAAGGACTTTGAGATGTCCTCTACGCGTAAAATCGTTTCTACACTCATTGCTTTTCCTCGCTTTTCCGTTTCGCATCGGCCGGCGCGCAGCCGGGCCGCTGTGCTGCGAAAGAAAAAGGGCGGCGGAACGCCGCCCTTCGCTTACTTTTCAAGCCGCCGCCCGCGCCTGCGGACGCGGGGCGTTTTTGCCGGTTCCGGCGTCATATGCACCGGGGCAAATCAGCCGAGGCCTGTTCAGACGATTCCGCAAGCGCCGCGCGGAATCAATAATAGGTGTCGTAGAACTCCTGCATCGTGTCCTTCGTGATCGGCATGAACGCATAGCCGGTGAAGCAGGGAATCGGCGTTCCGTTCTCAACAAGATCGATGATGATCTCGCCCATGCCCACGCCGGAGGGCGCCGAGGCCAGGCCCGCGCCGAAGCAGCAGTCGGCGACCGCAGGATCGTCCATCATCAGCTCAAACGGGTTGCCGGTGGAATAGCAGTCGGCCATGATGACGTTCGTCAGATCGACGCCCTGCTCTTTGAACAGCGTGATGGTCGGCACGACCGAGTCCGCGCCGCCCGCGGAGATGACCCACTTGTCGACCGAGCCGATATTGGCCTGCAGCGTGGAGGAGAACTTCTCCATGACCTCGTCGGACAGCGAGCCGCCGCAGTCGAGCCATACGATGCGATCTTCGGGGATGTCGGGATAGGCCGCCATGATCGCGTCATAGAAGCCCACGTTTCTCAGATGGATGGACTCGACAGACGGCGAATCCTGCAGCACAAACAGGAAATTGCTGTAGTCGTCGGCAACGTCGTCCATAAAGCCGCGTTCTTCCATCGCAGCCGCCGCGACCTTGCCCAGTTCGTTATGCAGGTAGTAGTCGTCCAGACCGTAGTGCGGCGAATAGAAGCCATAGGCGTCCGGGCCGGGGTCGTCGGTCGTCAGATAGGCGATCCCAGCCTCCTGCAGCATGGCCACAGCGTCGGGCAGCAGCGCCGTATTGACAGGCGTCATAACGACAATGTCAAAGTCCTGATTGATGATGTTCTGGATGCCGTCGAGCCAGGCCTGCTCGTCGGAGTTGGCGTCGATGTAGAGATACTCGTAGCCCGCAGCCTTGACCGTCTCGCCGAGCGCCTCCTGCTTGGGCGTGAACCACGCGCCGGAGAACTTACAGACGAACGCGACCTTGACAACGCCGTCAGCCTTGAAATCCTTGTAATTCGGATAGTTGCTGTAGTACCAGGTGCTCGTGTTGTCGCTGTACTCGTAGCCGGTCGCCGCGTCGCTGGCAAGCGTACCGGCGTCGCGGGCCGCCGCGGCCTCTTCCTCGCTCATGGCGCCGGTCGATTCCGTACCGGTTTCATTGTCTGTCTGCTGTGTTGTTTGTGCCGGTTCCGTTGGGGCTTCTGTGCTCTGGCTGGCACAGGCCATCAGGCCCAGCAGCAGCATAGCTGTCAGAAGCAGCGCGATCGCTTTTTTCATTTTTGTTCCTCCTATTTTAATATTTTCACCGGTCGCCCGGTTACTCACCTGCCCTCCCGCGCGGGGATCACTAAATATTTAGCCAAATATTGCTAAAATTTTATCGATTTTGTCGGTTATCCAAGATTTTTTACTTTTCTTTTAATTGAAAATACCATCTTTCGCCGTTTTTTGCAATGTTAAAAACAGCTAAATCTAAACGTAAAAATTTGTCACATTCGTAAAATCATCATATTTTTTCGCATTTAGCTCCTCTTTTTCTAAAAATACGCGCCTCAAAAAATAATATTCCCGCTTAACTAAATACTAAAAATATTGCTTTTACTAGTTTTTTAGTTTATACTATATGTGTACGCTTCGGCATTTCTGAAGCGTTATGAAGCATATCTGTCAGGAGAAGAATTATGGCTAAGGTCACGATCAAAGAAATCGCCGAGCGCGCGCACGTCTCTCAGGCCGCAGTTTCGCTTGCCATGCACGGAAAGAAGGGCATCTCCGAACAGACGCGCGAGACCATCCTTCGCACAGCGCAGGAATTGGGGTACCGGCGGCAGCAGCCCACGCGTCTGGCGCAGGCAACCGCCGTCATTTTGCTGCTGTCTGACGACGACGGCATGCTGCTGCCCAGCGTCCTGCAGGAGCTGACGGCCTATGTGCTGCAGTTCGGCGGCCAGCTGCGGCTGCACACGCTCGCGCAGCTGTTGGCCGACGCGCGGCTGCTCGCCGATTGCCGGCTGCTCGTCACCTTCGACACGCTCAAGCGCGCAGAGCTGGATAAGCTCTCGGCCTGCGTGCCGCAGATCCTCGTACTCGACGGCGACTATCCGCGCAAGCCCTTCTGGAACCTGCGCATCGACTACGCCGGCGCGGCTTACGCGCTGACCAAGCACCTGTCCGGTCTCGGCCACCGCAGCTTTATCTATTTCAACGAAGATCTGCCCATGAACAAGAGCCTGCTGTGCTTCAAAGGCTTTCAGCGGCTGATCCTTGAGCTGCGTCTGCCGCTCGACCCGGTGCAGACGGTTATGGACCTGAACAGTACGCCCAACGTGCTGAAGCACTTTCCCGACATCATCCAGAGCAACAACATCTCCGCCATTATCTGCACATCGGCCAACGCCGCGCTGAAGCTCACCAGCCAGCTGCGCAAAATGGGCCTGCGCGTGCCGCAGGACGTATCGGTCGCCGCCATTGTGGGAAGCGGCTTCTCCACCATCCCGGATCTCAGTCTCACCTATATCAATCTAAACTTTGCGCAGCTCGGCAAGCAGGCCGTCCGCATGGCGGCCGAATCGCCCAAGGGCGCATACGACGACGTCGTCGTTCCCTGCAGCCCGGTCATCAGCGGCAACAGCATCGCCGCGCCAAAATTTGACCCGGCCGCCAAAAAGTTCGCCATCGCGCTGTACCAGAAGGACCATCCCACGCTGCGCGTGGCGCGCGCCGGCTTTCTGAACATGATCCAGCAGATGGGCTATCAGGCCGAGGTCGTGGCCATCTCCGACGACGACGAGGACGCGTATTATGAGATCTGCCGCTCGCTCACCAAGCAGGAGGTCGCCGGCGCGCTGGTGTGGCTGCATGTGCCAAAGGCGATCTCCTGCCTGAAAGAAGCCGGTATCCCGGTCGTCTGCCTGCACGGCGTCACGCGCCAGACGCCGACCACCGGCTGGCGGGCCTGCGTCACGCCCAACCCGCAGAAGATCGCCGAGAACGTGGCGGATTTCTTTGCCGCGCGCCTGCGCGGCAAGCACGGGCGGCTGAGCGTCTCGCAGTCCTCCTCGAACCTGCTCGAGGACTCTATCACCGCCGCGCTCATCCGCCTGCTGGGCGAGCGCTGCCCCGAAATCACCGTGACGCAGGACCTATACTTCTCCTATCACACCAGCGACACCGTAGATATGGTCACACGGTTCATGGAAAAAACGCCGGATCTGCTCGGCGCGTTTTCCACCGCGGGCCTTGCCGCCATCACCTGGGCGGCGGTCAAAAAGGCGCTGGGGCGCAGCGACATGGTCGTTGTCGGCACCGACTATGACGCCGATTCCATCGCGCTCATCCACAGCGGCGAGCTGGACGCCTTTGTGGCCCAGCCGATCTATGAGGAGTCGCAGCAGGGCGTGATCCTGCTCGACGCGATCCTTCGCGGCAAGGGCTACGAGCAGTTCACGATGCTCGATTCGCCGCTGGTCACAAGGGAGAACGTCGAAAAATACGACCGGCTTTTGCAGTACGTAAAAAACTGGTACGTCTAACCCCGGCAAAAAATCAAGGCCCGCGCCATCTGGCGCGGGCCTTTTATACGATTGAAACCCTCGGTAGCGTTCGCGGCGCGCGCCGCGAAAAAAGAATATCCGTTCTCTCCGGCGGCGTGTACGTCGGAGAAAACACGTTTCGGCCTGCAAACGTGCACGCCCTTCGCCGCAGGCCGAGGGCGTGTGCGCTGCGGCAGGCCGCAGCCTTCTCAAAAAAGCGGCTCTGCCGCTTTTTTGACTTGCTTCAAGGCCCGCGCCATCTGGCGCGGGCCTTGATTTTGCTTTATGGCTTTACCAATTTTCTTCCGATGATGCGTTCAAAATTGTCGCACAGCAGCAGCTGCTTCTGCTCGTCCGTCAGCTCGCTCATCAGCACGCGTCCGACCATGACGCGCGGGTCGTTGAAGGTCTGGTCGGTGCCGAAGACGAACTGCCCGAACGGCGCGCACGTGATCAGCTCCTCCAGCCAGATCTGCGAATAAAGCGAGCCGTTGATGTCCAGATACACATTCGGATATCGGTTCGCCAGCTCCAGCGAATCCATGCATCCGCGGTACGTGCCGCCCATGTGGCACAGCTGCAGTTTGAGCGCCGGAAAGCGCGCCAGCACAGGTCCAAAGTCCTTCGGGTCGTTGGCCGGTTCCGTCTGCCAGGTATGGCAGGCCACAAGGATATCATGCTCCACGCAGTAGGCATAGAGGCCGTCATAGTCGCTGGCCGCGATGCACGCATGCGAATCGCGCGGGTGGATCTTCACGCCGACAAAGCCGGGGTCCTGGCGATATGCTGCAAGCTGACGGATGCACGCGTCATGATAACGCGGATGATAGAAGATGGACGCATAGACATAGCCAGGATAGAGCCGGGTCATCTCCATCATGCGCTCGTTGCCGGCCTCGACCGCGCCCGTAAGCGCCTTCATGCTGCTGGCCACAACCGCGCCGATCCCAATCTTACGGCTCAGGCGCAGGCTCTCCTCCACCGGCAGCGTGCGGATATACGCCGCGCACTGCTCGCCATCGCCCAGATGCGCGTGCGCGTCAAGAATGCGAAGCCGCTGCGGCAGTCTGCCCTGCATGGCGGTCTGTTTATCGTTCATAGCGCTCTCTCCTCCACCAGCCGTTCAAAATTTCCGTGCGCGATCAGTTCCTTTTCTTCCTGGCTCAGCTCGCAGAAGAGCAGCTGGAACAGCTTGTCGTACGGCTCCTTCTCCGGCATGTAGCTGCCGAACAAAAATTTCTCCGCACCAATGAGCGCCGTCATATTCTCCAGGCCGTAGTACTCGATGGTGTTGCAGGTGTCGAAATACACGTTCTCGAAGTACTGCGCAAACTGAATGTACTGCCGGTTGAGCCACTGATCGGTATTGGTGATGATGAGCCGCAGGCCGGGGTAGCGCGACTTGACCTCGGCCGCGTCGTTCAGCTCCAGCTCCTGCAGGGATACCAGCAGCGGCGTGCGGCTCTCGCTCAGTACGTCCAGCATCCAATCGTACATCCACACATGCAGCGGCGCGGCGTATGTCTTCGGATGGATGCGGAACAGCGCCTTCTGCTCACAGATCAGCCGCTCCATTTCCTCGCGCGTGAACGTCTCCTCCGGGTATACCGGCGGCATCAGCCGCAGAACAGGATATTCCTCCCCGGAAGAGGCCCCCGCATAGGCCAGCGTGTGCGCGTTCGCCTTGGCGCCCTTGTCAAAATTATAGATCGCCCTTGCGGTAATGTTGTTCCTGCGCGCCAGCGCGGCGATCTCGTCGTGCGTGCAGGCGTACTGCAGCGGCTGCTTCTGCTCGTAGTAGCCGCAGTTGATATCCTTGAAAATCATGCTTCCTCCCCGCCTGTTTCACAGGCGCTGACGCGCCAGCGCTCCCAGTGCCCGGCCGTCTCGCCGGGCGCGAGCGTGCATACCGGCCCCAGCGTCTCCGCTTCCATCACATTCTCATCCAGAAACAGCTCAAAATTACACCCGCCGTCGGGATAGCGCCCGAAGGCGTCCGCGCCGAACGTCAGCTCCAGCCGTTGGCCGCGATTGCAGACCTCCGCCCGGCCGCTTTTGCTGTAAAGCCCCAGCTTACAGTACTCCGGCCGCGGCAGATGCCGGGCATAGACGCGGTCTTTGGCAAACGACACGCGCGCATCCGCCAGATTCGTCCGCCCCCAGAGCGCAAGACTGCGCGAGGGCGTAAAATCGCCCGGCGCGCCGCCGTCGAACCAGACCTCCGCCCGGCCGCCGCCGGCGAGCGTGTTTACGCCCCAGCTGGCCAGCGTCACCGGCGCGTCCGCCATATTTTTGACGCTGTGTTCCAGTAAAATGCCGCCGTCCGCCTCAAAGCGCAGCGTCAGCTGCTTCTGCACCATCAGACGCAGATCGACCGGCTGCGTCAGACGCACGCCGTCCGCCAGCGGCTCGTATTGCACCGGCTCATTGTCCGGGCAGTACGTCAGCTCGCTCTCCGGCGCGCACCAAAGCCGGTGTCCGCCGTAGATCTTCCAGCCCTCTGGGGTACACAGCCCGTCGGACAGATCCGCCAGCTGCTCATAGAACAGGTTCTGCATCCCCACGCGCGACAGGCGCACGATGCGGATACCGAAATCCAGCGCGGCCGCCGCCTCGGTCCTTCCGTCCGACAGATACAGCACACGGCCGCGCCCCGGCTCATTGCGCACCTGCTGCAAAACCTCCACACGTTTTTGCTTCATCGCTCCATCTCCTTTCCGCCCGCTGCCGGGCCGATGCGCCGGACGCTCGCGCGCTCACACAGACGCGTGGGCAGCAGCGTCACCGGCTCATACTCCTTTTCGCTCATCATGGCATACAGAACGTCCACCGCGCAGCTGCCGAGCGCCTCTTTATCAAACGTCATGGTCGTAAGCGGCGGGCTGACAAAGCGCGAAACCAGAATATCGTCGATCGTAATGATCGAAAAATCCTCTGGAACGCGATAGCCATGCCGCTGCGCCGTCTGCATAAGGTCGATGGCGAACGCGTCGCCCGCGCAGAAAAACGCCGTCGGCAGCACGGCCGTCTGCATCAGCTTTTCAAAGTACGCGCCGGCCGCCGCGGGCGCAAAATCAAAGCTGCCGATCCACGCGGGGTTGCAGACCAGCCCCGCCTCGCGCAGCGCGTCGGTATAGCCGCCGAAGTTGGCGCTGCGCAGCTCCAGCGGCGTGGATGGGCCGATAAAGCCGATCTGCGTGTGGCCGCAGCGGCACAGATACTTGACCGCCTGATAGGCGGCGTTGTAATAGTCGACCTCCACCAGCGGCAGCGCGCCGTCCTTTTTCACATGCGAGTCCACGCACACAAACGGGATTTTCTCCTGCTGCAGCCGCGCCATGAAAATGGGGTCCTCGATCTGGCTGAGGATCACGCCGTCGCAGTCCTTGCTGCGGATAGACTCCATCAGCGCCGTGCAGTCCATGGTCTTATCGACGAAGGTGATCATGACGCCATAGCCCAGTTCCTTGCATGAATGGAAAATCCCGTACATAATCTCCAATGCGAACTGGTTGAACAGGTCCGATTCGTGCCAATAGAGCACGACATGGATGGTAAAGCTGCGCCCGAGGTTCAACCGGCGGGTGTGCGCGTTCGGCGTAAAGCCGGTGCGCTGGATGATATCCTGCACGCGCTCGCGCGTGGCGTCGCTCACGCCGGGCTTGCCGTTGAGCACAAACGACACGGCCGTCGTGCTCACGCCGGCGATCCTTGCAATATCGCGTATGGTAAAGTCCGACATACGATCCCTCCTGCTAAAGTATTTAAGTTTTGTGGAGCGGGCGCGCTGCCGCGCTGCCGCTTCTTCCGCCCCTGGGACATTTCGTCCGGATCCGCTGCTTTATCATCTTGAGTATATCGGATCGTCCCTCAAAAATCAACCAAAAATCAATAAATCCAAAAGATTCCCATATGTTTTTCGGTTGGTTTCTTTTTTTGTCGTTAGAATTCTACAAAATGCTTTTTCAAAAGTTATGGAATTTTTACAAAATTTCTTTGTTCATTTAACTAAAATGCTAAACTGAATTGACTTTAGTTTTTTCGAGGCATATGCTTACTTTAACAGTTCAGTAACGCAGGCGGGCCTTTCGCCGGCAAAGCGGGGCCTCTGCGGATGAACATATCATGAAGGAGGGCTACGTATGTCCGAAACATTGGCGATCCACGGCGGTCCGAAAGCGAAGACCACCCCCAATTTCCCGATGTATCCCGGCGGTCTGGAGATTGGCGAAGAAGAGAAAAAGCAGGTCCTCGAGGTGCTCGACACCAAGTACCTGTTCCGATATTACGGTCCGGCAGGCGTGCAGTCCAAGGTCCGCGCGTTTGAAAACAGCTTCAAAGAAAAAATGGGCGCGAAATACGCGCTGGCGACCAGCTCGTGTACCGGCGCGCTCATTTCCTCTCTTGTCGCCTGCGGCATTGGACCCGGCGACGAGGTCATCGTGACCGGCTATACGTTCTTCGCCTCCTGCGCGGCGATCGTCGCGGCCAAGGCTATCCCCGTCATCGCCGAGGTCGACGAGACGCTGACGATGGACCCGGCCGACGTGGAAAAGAAAATCACGCCCGCCACCAAAGCGCTCGTGGTCGTACATATGCGCGGCGTGCCGTGCAACATGGACGCGATCATGGCCATCGCCAAGCGCCACAATCTTCGCGTCATCGAAGACTGCGCGCAGGCCGTCGGCGCGACCTACAAGGGCAAATTCGTCGGTACGTTCGGCGACTGCGGCTGCTTCTCGTTCCAGTATCACAAGACCATCACCGCCGGCGAGGGCGGCATGATCCTCACCAGCGACGCCAAGCTCTACGACCGCTGCTGCTCGTACCATGACACCGCCGCCTGCTGGCGTCCCGACCGGTTCGCCGAGCAGCGCTTTGAAGGCGAGCTGTTCTGCGGCTCCAACTTCCGCATGAGCGAGCTGACCGGCGCCGTCATGCTGGCGCAGCTGGGACGGCTCGACTACCTCAACGCCGCTATGCGCAGCCACCAGCGCCGCATCATCGAGCAGATCCAAAACACGCCGGGCATCCAGGTCCGTCCCTGCAACGATCCTGCGGGCGACACCGGTATCTGTCTCATGTTCTATCTTGACGCGCCTGAGAAGGTCGGCCCGTTCGTCGAAGCGCTGAAGGCCGAGGGCGTGGACGCCGCCGGCGTATTCAACTCCGGCATCCCCGATTGGCACATCTACGCGCACTGGAAGCACGTCATCCAAAAGAAAGCCCCGTCCGACGTCTGCTGCCCATGGCAGTGCCCGTATCACGACAAGGCCGAGGATGTGCAGTATGCCGCCGATATGAACCCCAATACGCTGCAGTATCTTGGCCGCGTGGTGCATCTGGACCTGCCGGCGCAGATGACGGAGGAAGACTGCGACATGATCGCCAAGGCCATCAACAAGGTCGCCGCGGTGCTGGCATAGCACTGCGCGCAAGCCGCACCGGGCAGGGCAGCCTGCCCGGCGCGCGAACATGGAGAAAGGAATCGCGAGCATGAAATTTTCCCTTTGTATTGAACCTGTATTTGAAGATCTTCCGTTTTATGAGCGCTTTCAGGCGGCAAAGGCCTGCGGCTGTGACGCCGTAGAGTTTTGGGACCCGTGGGCCGGCAGCGCCGACATCACGCCCGAGGCGCTGGGCAAGGCGTCGTCCGACGCTGGTATCCCCGTCGCGGCCTGCTGTCTGAATCAGGCATGGACGATCCGCATGAACTTCCCGTGGAAGATCGTCAAGCAGAACATCGAACGCTCCATCGCCATCGGCAGTCAGTTCGGCTGCAGGACCTTCATCGGCCTGAGCGGCGATCTGGAGGGCAGCTTTGAAGACACGCAGAAGCTGCTCCTGGTCGAAAATCTGAAGCGCGCGGCCGAGATCGCGGAAAAGGCCGGCGTTACCATCGTGCTGGAGGCGCTCAACTCCATGTACGACCACAAGGGCTACTACCTCAACTCCGCCTACAAGGGCTTTGAGATCATGAAGGCCGTCGACTCGCCCAGCATCAAGCTGCTGTTCGACTGCTATCACATGCAGCTGATGGAGGGAAACCTCGTCAACAACATCCGCACCAACATCGACTACATCGGCCATTTCCACTCCGCAGGCGTGCCCGGCCGGCACGAGCTGCAGCTGGGCGAGACCAACTACCCCATGCTCATCCGCGCGGCCGAGGCTGCGGGCTATGACCGCTACTTTGGCTTTGAGTACTGGCCCACATATGAAAGCGCGCAGTCCGTGCGCGATGTGCTCGCCTATGTAAAATAACGCTTCTGAACAACGTCAGCCGCCAACTGGTATATTTGACCGCAACCCGGTCTGATATAAATACAAATTGGAGGAATGCACCATGAAAAAAGCAATCGCACTGGTATTGGTCTTTGCCGTTCTGGCAGCCATGTTCTGTGCCTGTGCCGCCAAAACAGACGCCCCCAACGCTGACGCAAAGACAGTCGGCATCCTGATGCCGACCAAGGAACAGACCACCTGGACCAGCCAGGGCGAGCGTCTGGTCAAATCGCTCGGCGAAAAGGGCTATAACACCCTGATCGAGTATGCCGAAGACGACTCCGCCAAGCAGGTCATGCAGATCGAAAACATGATCTCCAAGGGCGCCAACGCGCTGATCATTGCCGCAGTCGACTGCGCGGCCCTGACCGACGCATGTGAAAAAGCCCGGCAGGCCGGCATCTACATCGTGGCAAGCGACCGCCTGATCACCAACACCGAGGCCATCGACTACTACGTCACATTCGACCTCATCCGCATGGGCGAGCTGCAGGGCCAGTACATCGCCGATCAGTTGGATCTGGCCAACACCTCTGAGACCTACACGATGGAGATCTTCTCCGGCTCACAGGACGATACCAACGCCATCTCGTTCTACGCCGGCGCCATGAACATCCTGCAGCAGTACATCGACAGCGGCAAGCTCGTCGTCAAATCCGGCCAAATCGAGTACGCGCAGACGGCGATTCAGTCCTGGGATTCGTCCAAGGCGCAGTCACGCATGGACAATCTGCTCTCCGGCTACTATGCCGACGATCATCTTGACGCGGTGCTCTGTGCGGCCGACTGTCTCGCCATCGGCATCATCTCGTCGCTTGAGTCCATGGGCTACGGCACCGACGCCAACCCCTTCCCGGTGCTGACCGGTCAGGACGCCGAGCTTGCGGCCGTGAAGAACATCAAGGCCGGCAAGCAGTCGATGACCGCGTTCCTTGACGACGATACCCGCGTTGCGATCATCGTCGAGGTCGTCGAAGCGCTGCTCAACGGCCAGACGCCCACCGCCGACACGACCTATAACAACAACGTCTTCGACGTGCCGACCAAGACCTACGACCCGTATCTGATCGACAAGGACAACGTCGACTACCTCGTTGATGTCGGCTTCTATACGCAGGCCGAGATCGACGGGTAATGCGCAGGGGCGTTTCCGGCCGCACGCGATCGGAAGCGCACATACGCCATGACAAACGCCCGGCCGCGGCGGCCAATCGCGGCTGGGCAAATTTTATACGGGCGCCAGAGAAAGCCGCCTTTTGCCGCTGGCTTTGCCTCTAAGACCCGTATCATCTCGCGAAAAGGAGCCGGGCAAATGCAGGATTATATCCTCGAAATGAGAAATATCACCAAGGAATTTCCGGGCGTCAAGGCGCTTGACAGCGTCAATCTGCGCGTTCGGCGCGGAGAGATCCACGCGCTCGTGGGTGAAACGGCGCAGGAAAATCCACGCTGATGAACATCCTCTCCGGAGTCTATCCAGACGGCACCTACTCCGGCGATCTTGTCGTAAACGGCGAAGTCTGTAAATTCAAAAGCATTCAGCAGTCGGAGCAGGCCGGCATTGCCATCATCCATCAGGAGCTGGCGCTGATCCCGCTGCTTTCGATTGCTGAAAACATCTTTTTGGGCAATATCCAGGGCAGCCACCACCTGATGGACTGGACGATGACGTATAAAAACGCGCTGCCGCTCATGCAGCGCGTCGGGCTGAGCGACAACCCCGAAACGCCGGTCAATCAGATCGGCGTGGGCAAGCAGCAGCTTGTCGAAATCGCCAAGGCGCTGAGCAAGCGCTGCCGGCTGCTCATTCTCGACGAACCCACGGCCGCGCTCAACGAGCGCGACAGCAAAAATCTTCTGGATCTTCTCAAGAGCCTGCAGGCAGAGGGCATCACCTGCGTCATCATCTCGCACAAGCTCAACGAGATCTGCTACGTCGCCGATTCCATCACCGTGCTGCGCGACGGCCGCGCGGTAGCCGATTTTGACGACGCGGCGCACGTTTCCGAAGACGAGATCATCCGCCACATGGTCGGCCGCGAGCTGACCAACCGGTATCCGGCCAAAACGAACACGCCTGAGCCGGAGGTGTATTTTGAAGTCAAAAACTGGCAGGTCCACCATCCGGAATTTCCGGAAAAGGCCGTCATTGAAGATGTAAATATCCGCCTGCACCGCGGCGAGGTCGTGGGTCTGGCCGGCCTGATGGGCGCGGGCCGCACAGAGTTCGCCATGAGCCTGTTCGGCAAGAGCTACGGCTGCCGCATCACGGGCGAGGCATATAAGGAAGGAAAACGGATCGACGTCAGCACCGTCCCCAAGGCCATCGCCAACGGCCTGGCCTATCTGTCCGAGGACAGAAAGACCTACGGTCTCATTCTCGGCCAGAGCATCAGCAGAAACATCTCCTTGACCAATCTCAAGCGCATCAAGACCCACGGCGTGCTCGACCTCAACCGGGAGATCCGCGAGACCGGCGAGAACGCCCGGCAGTTCGGCGTCAAATGCTCCAGCATTTTTCAGCAGGCGGGCAATCTTTCCGGCGGCAACCAGCAGAAGGTGGTGCTTGCAAAATGGATGTTCAGTCAGCCGGACGTGCTGATTTTGGACGAGCCGACGCGCGGCATCGACGTCGGCGCCAAATACGATATTTACAAGATCATCAATGCGCTGGCCGCCAGCGGCGAGTGCGTGCTGGTGATCTCCTCGGAGCTTCCCGAGCTTTTGGGCATCTGCGACCGCATCTACGTCATGAACGAGGGCCATATCCGCGGCGAGACCGCAGCGAAAAACGCCACGCAGGAAAGCCTCATGCACCAGCTCATTTAAGATGGGAGAAACAGCTATGAAAGATACCGCATTGAAAAAAGAAACCGTATTCAAAACGCTTCGCGCCTACAGCATGGTCATCATCCTGGTCGTGATCGCGGTCTTGTTCCATATCCTGACCAACGGCCTCATTTTCACGTCCATGAACCTGACGAACATCATCCTGCAGAACTCGTACGTCGTTCTGCTCATCTGCGGCATGCTGCCCGTCATTCTGACCGGCAACGTCGACCTGTCGGTCGGCTCCGTTCTGGCGTTCGTCGGCGCGATCGCCGCGATCTTGCAGGTCAATTATGGTCTTGGCGTGGTGCCGACGCTTCTGATCTCGCTGGCCGTCGGCCTCGCCATCGGCTGCTGGCAGGGCTTCTGGATCGCATATTTTGATATCCCGCCGTTTATCGTCACGCTCTCCGGCGAGCTGGTCTTTCGCGGACTGACGCAGGTCGTGCTGGACGGCGCGTCCATCGGCCCGTTCTCCGGCACCTTCCGCGCCATGGCTTCGAGCTTCCTGCCGGACGTCTTCGGTGTCGAGGGCTTCCATGTGACGACGATGGCGCTGGCCGTTCTCGTCTGCGCCGTGTTTATCTTCACGCAGCTGCACGCCCGCCGCCAAAAGGTCAAAAACGGCATCCCGGTCAAGCATCTGTACACCACGATCTTGACCTGCGTCATCATCTGTGCGGCCGTTTTGTACCTGTCGTACACCATGGCTTGCTATAACGGCTACCCCACGGTGCTGGTCATCATGCTGGCGCTGTGCCTGGTCTACAGCTTCGTCTGCAGCCGCACCTCGTTCGGCCGCAGTCTCTACGCCGTCGGCGGCAACCGCAAGGCGGCGGCTTTATCCGGCATCAAGGACCGGTGGACCATGTTCTGGGCATACGCCAACAACGGCCTTATGGCGGCGGTCGCCGCGCTGGTATACGCCGCGCGGCTCAACGCGGCCACGCCCAAAGCCGGCACCAACTTTGAGCTGGACGCCATCGCGGCCTGCTATGTCGGCGGCGCGTCGGTCTCCGGCGGCGCAGGCTCGATCGCGGGCGCGCTGATCGGCTGCTTCGTCATCGGTATTTTGAATAACGGCATGTCCATGATGGGCATCTCCGCCGACTGGCAGCAGACCGTCAAGGGCCTCGTCATCCTCGGCGCGGTCGCGCTCGACCTCATCCCCAAGCGCAAGAAAAAGTAACGCTCTCATTCTTCCATAGGCCTCTCCCCGCAGGCGCGCACGTCTGCGGGGAGAAGTCTTTGCTTCTTAAGGCGCTTCGCACATCCGCCTCCGGCGGCCGTCCGATGGCCGATGACCGGAAATTTCTGCAATTTTCTTACAAACGCATTGACTTTGCCGCTGTAAAGTGATATAGTTTTAAATTAGAGATTGTGCAGCCCATGGCAGGCCGCACCGCAAAAGAAAAAAGGAGAGAGCCTAATATGAAAAAGATCATCGCAATTGTATGCGTCGCGCTGCTGCTGCTTTCCATGGCGGCCTGCTCGTCGAGTGCAAAGAAGGACAAGTATGTCGTCGGCGTCTGCCAGCTGATGCCCCACGACGCGCTTGACCTCGCCACCAACGGCTTTGTCGACGCGCTGAACGAAGCGCTCGGCGAGGACAACGTTGAGATCAAGATCGAGATCGCCGCGGGCGATTCCAACACCTGCGCGCCGATCGTCAACGCCTTTGTCGCCGACAAGGTCGACCTCATCATGGCCAACGCCACGCCCGCGCTGCAGGCTGCCGTGGCCGCGACCTCTGAGATCCCCATCCTCGGCACCTCCGTCACCGAATACGGCGTGGCGCTGGGCATCGATAACTTCTCCGGCACGGTCGGCGGCAATGTCTCCGGCACGTCCGATCTGGCTCCGCTGGACCAGCAGGCCGATATGATCACCGAATGGTGCCCGGAAGCGAAGACCGTGGGTCTTCTGTACTGCTCGGCTGAGGCTAACTCGAAGTATCAGGTCGACACCGTTCAGGCGTACCTTGAGGCAAAGGGCCTGAGCTGCACGCAGTATCCGTTCGCCGACAGCAATGACCTTGCTGCCGTGACGCAGAAGGCCGCCGACGCCTCCGACGTCATCTATGTCCCCACCGATAATACCGCCGCCGGCGCCACCGGCATCATCGACGGTATCTGCCGCCCGGCGGGCGTGCCCGTCATCGCGGGCGAGAGCGGCATCTGCTCCGGCTGCGGCATCGCGGCGCTGTCCATCAGCTACTATGACCTCGGCTACGCCACCGGCAAGATGGCCGCGAAGGTCCTGACCGGCGAGACCGACATCTCCACGCTGCCCGTGGGCTACGCCGAGACCGTGACTCCCATGTACAACGCAGAGATCTGCAGCGATCTTGGCCTGACGCCGCTGGACGGCTACGAGCCGATCGCATAAGCATTCACGCACAGGGCGGGATGAAGCAAGCATCCCGCCCTTTTTTCCCGTTCGCGCCCTGCACGCTACGGGAGCCACCAACACCTCTGGAGGGAACTTACTTATGGCAAGCTTTCTGAACGCCCTGCCCGGCGCCGTGGCACAGGGCCTCATCTGGGGCATCATGGCCATCGGCCTGTTCATCACCTACAAGCTGCTGGACATCGCGGATCTGACGGTCGACGGATCGTTCTGCACCGGCGGCGCGGTCTGCGTCATGCTGATCATCTCAGGCTGCAACTTCTGGCTCGCCATGCTCGGCGCGTTTGCCGCCGGCATGCTGGCGGGACTGGCGACCGGCCTGTTCCATACCCGCTGCGGCATCCCCGCGATCCTCGCGGGCATCCTGACGCAGCTTGGGCTGTGGTCGGTGAACCTGGCCATCATGGACATGAAGGCCAACCAGGCGCTGAACGTCAACAATTACGATCTGCTCGTCTCGCTGCGCTATCTGCAGGACGTGCCCAAGGGCATCCGGCCGTTTTACATGCACCCGCTGTTCACCGTCGGGATCTTTACGCTTGTGATCGTGGCGATCTTGTACTGGTTCTTCGGCACCGAGCTGGGCGCGTCCATCCGCGCCACCGGCGCCAACGGCAGCATGGCCCGCGCGCAGGGCATCAACACCGATTTCAACAAGGTCCTGGGGCTGATGCTCTCAAACGGCATCGTCGCGCTCTCCGGCGCGCTTCTGAGCCAGTGGCAGAGCTACTCCGACATCAATATGGGCCGCGGCGCGATCGTCATCGGTCTGGCCGCGATCATCATCGGCGAGTCCCTGTTCAGCAAGCTCTTCCGAAACTTCGGCCTGCGCCTGATCGGCATCAGCCTCGGCTCGATCATCTACTATATCGTCATTCAGGCCGTCATCAGCCTGCTTGAAATCAACTCCAACTATCTCAAGCTCATTTCCGCGCTCATCGTCGCGGTCTTCCTCGCCATCCCCTACTGGCGGGAAAAGTATATGGGCAAAAAGACCGTCCACGCCGGGAAGGAGGCGCCCCATGCTTAAGATCGAACAAATCAGCAAGACCTTCAATCCCGGCACCGTCAACGAAAAGATGGCGCTGTGCGATCTGAGCCTGCATCTGCGCGAGGGTGAATTCGTCACCGTCATCGGCGGCAACGGCGCGGGCAAGAGCACCATGCTCAACTGTGTCGCCGGCGTTTACGGCGTAGAAAGCGGCAAGATCCTCATCGACGGCGTGGACGTGACGCACCTGCCGGAATACAAGCGCGCACGCTACATCGGCCGCGTGTTCCAGGATCCCATGATGGGCACGGCCGCGACCATGCAGATCGAGGAGAACCTCGCGCTTGCCGCGCGCCGCGGCCAGCACCGGACGCTTCGCCGCGGCATCACCAAGGAAGAGCGCGAGGGCTACCGCGAGCAGCTGAAGATCCTGGATTTGGGTCTGGAAGACCGGCTGAGCACCAAGGTGGGCCTGCTCTCCGGCGGCCAGCGGCAGGCGCTGACGCTGCTGATGGCGACGCTGAAGCAGCCGAAGCTGCTTCTGCTCGACGAGCATACCGCGGCGCTCGACCCCAAGACGGCCGCCAAGGTGCTCGACGCCACCGAGCGCATCGTGCAAAAGAGCGGTCTGACGACCATGATGATCACGCACAACATGCGCGACGCCATCGCCCACGGCAGCCGCCTTGTCATGATGTACGACGGCCGCATCATCGTCGACGTCAGCGGCGAGGAAAAGAAGCATCTCACCGTCGAGCACCTGCTCAGCCTCTTCAGTCAGGCCAGCGGCTCGGACGAGGTCGACGACAAGCTTGTATTGTCATAACGGTACAACCCCCCGGCAGGCGCTTGGTCGCGCCCGCCGGGGGGTTGTGCCGAAAACGCAGCTTTGCGTTTTCGGCAGGGCTGCGGCCTGCTGCAGCGCACGCGCCGTTCGCTAAGTGAGAACGGCGCGCACGTTTGCAGGCCGGGACGTGTTTTCTCCGACGTACATGCCGCCAGAGAAAACGAATTTTAACTTTTTTGCGGCGCGCGCCGCGAACGCTGCGTATCGTTTGACAGTTTGTCCCCGGCAGGCGCTTTGGAATCGTTCTACGCATCAACCGTGATTTTCGGGCAGGGCCGCGCTGCGCCGCCCGCTTCATAATTCCTGATCGCGCCGGGCAAACTAGCCCGAGGTGATTTTATGGCAAAACAAGGCATGGCCCGGCCCGAGCAGAGCAAAACGCCCAAAAATGACGCGCCGCCGGTTCCGGCGCTGCAGGGCAAGGCAAAGCACACGAAGAAAAAGGCGCGGCCCATCATCGCCGGAACCAGCGGGCCAACGCAGAAGGTCTATCACGACAGGCCGATCTCCAGCGCATACCCCGTCATCGACACGGATCTGGCGCGGGACAATCTGGAAAACGACATCCCGGCCGCCGATCTGCAGGATCTGTGAATCCGTGCCGGCCGCTGCGCGTTTTGCATGACGCAGGCGGCGCGGCGGCAGTTCGCGCGGCAAAAACATGCCCGCCCGGAAGACCGCTTCCGGACGGGCATTTCTTTTTGGATTATTCGGCAAACACCTTTTTGAGTCTTGCAAATCTGGGCAGGCCGTCTTCCTTCTCCAGCTTTGTCTCGCCCTGGATGAGCGGCAGCGCGTAGCCGGCAAAATCGCCTGTGACGTTGTTGCCCTCGGCGTTGATCCACTCGCGCGGGAACTTCTTCTCAAAGTTGGCCACGTCGGAGAGGTTGAAGAGCTTCGCCTCGCACTGATAGCCGTTCGTGCGGTCGCAGGCAAAACCAACCATTTTATCGGTTTCGCCGGCGAGCATCTGCTCGACCGCCGTCTTGCCGGACATAAAGGACTCTTCAATGTCGGTCAGCGACGCGCAGTGCGCCGCGCAGCGCTGCAGCAGGGACAGCTCGATGCCGCGCACCTTCGCGCCGGTCTTCTCCTTGACCACGTTTGCCAGCAGCGCCGCAAGTCCGCCCAGCTGCGCATGGCCAAAGCCGTCGGTCGCGGAGGTCTTGGCCTCGGAGACGAAGCGGCCGTC
>CAZWKZ010000005.1:0-27461 GCA_964633935.1 uncultured Oscillospiraceae bacterium
CAATGAGCTTGTCGGCGCGGTGGCGGGCCTTGCACGCCTTGCAGTCGAGCAGCGGGTCTGAAAAGCTCGACACATGGCCCGTCGTGACCCACGTCTGCGGGTTCATGATGATGGCCGCGTCCAGACCGACGTTGTACGGGCTTTCCTGCACGAATTTTTTGAGCCACGCCTTTTTCACGTTGTTTTTGAACTCCACGCCCAGCGGGCCGTAGTCCCAGCTGTTGGCCAGGCCGCCGTAAATTTCGGAGCCTGCGAATACGAAACCGCGGTTTTTACAAAGCGCGATGATCTTGTCCATGGTCTTGTCTTTGTTGTTCATCATACGATCCGTCCTCCAGAACGCTCTTTTTCGTTACTAACCCTATTATTATAATGAAATCATGCCCAAAGTCAACCGCGCGCATGCCAAAAAGCGCCGGATTTGTACCATTGACAGCAAAAAAGCGCGTGTTGCAAATCATTTGCAGCTGTGTTACACTGACCAGGACGGACGAAGCTGAGAGAAGGAGGCCGCGCAATGCTTCATTTTATGACCGGTATCGGCTGCCGGGACGACGCGCCATGCTGACGCCGCTGAAGCGGGCGCAGTTTGCGCAGTACGCGGAGTTTGCCTATCAGCTGTCGCTCGACCCGGCGCGCTCGTGCTATCCGGCCTATTTTGACGGCGTCAAAACGAGGGACGACTTTCTGCGCGCCGCGCGCGAGGCGCTGGAAAGCGAGACGGCGCAGATTCTGCTGTTTACCCAGAACGGCCGCGTGCAGGGCTGGCTGCAGTATTTCTGGACGGCCGACGAGCGGTATCTGCAGCTCACCGCATGCAGCGTGGCAGCCGGTACGGCTGCGGCGCTTTCAGAGTTTCTGCTGTACGCGCGCAGGCATTTTGCCGGTTTTTCCTGTGTGTGCGGCTTTGCAGAGGAGAATACGCAGGCGCTCGCGGCCTTGCAGGAGGCGGGCTTTTCCTGCCTTGAGCGGCTGTGCAGCAACGCCTGCGTGCTCGCGCGGCTGCCGGAGCGTTTTCCGTGCCCGCCGCTCGTGCGCGTGACGCGGGAAAACTTTGACCGCTTCCGCCCGCTGCATGCGACGGCAGAAGGCGAACTGTACTGGACTTCGGACCGGATACTTCAGACGCTCGAGCGCTGGCAGATCCTGCTGCTGGAGGACGGCGGCGCGGATGTGGGTGCGGTCTATATGGCGGTGGAGGAAAGCGTGTGGGAACTCTATGGGGCCGAGGCCGTGCCCGGCGCGCCGGACGCGGTATACGCGGCGCTGCTCGCCGGTGCGCTTAGGCACGCGAAACGCCAGGGCGCGCGGTATGTGACGTATCTGTGTGAGCCGGCGCGTGAAGCGCAGGCGCAGGCGGCGGGCTTTACGCGGATCGGCGGGTATGTGTGCCTGGAGGGCAGAGTGTGAGAGGCCGTGAACTTCGGCTTTTGTTTTTGCGGTAAATGTGGTATACTTTGAAGCATACCGCTTCATCAGAAAGGAAGAGCTTCGCTTGAAAATGATCGGCAGGCTGATTCTCTCGGCCATATTCCTATTTTTGACCGCGCTCATGGCCGCATTTGCCAACTGGGCGCCGGAGCTGGTGTTCTCGTTTTATCCGGAGTTTTCGCGCGGCGTGCTGCGCGCGATCGCAAGCGTCACCTCGCTTGCGCCCATCGCGCTGTGGGAGGCGCTGCTGGTATTGATCGTCCTGTGGTTCCTCTACACCTTCGTGCGCGTGTTCACCCAGCGCCGCAGCATTCTCAGCTGGCTGGCCGGCGTCGTGCTGGGCGTGTCGGCGGCGGCGTTTTTGTTCGTGGGGCTATGGGGCCTCAATCACTTCGGCCCATCCATTGGCGAAACGTTGGGACTGAATGTACGCGAATATTCCCGAGATGAGCTTGCCGACGCGACAAGATACTATGCCGCGCAGGTCAATTCTTACGCAGACGCAGTCGCGCGGCGTGAGGACGGCACCGCGCAGCTGGCGGAGTTTTCGGCGCTGAGCAAGCAGGCGGGCGAGGGATATGCGGCGCTGGCCAAGGACGTTTCGGCATTTTCCGCCGATACCGGCAGGGTAAAGCCGCTGGCCTCCGGAAAGCTGTTCAGCTACTTTGGCAACACGGGCATTTTTGTCTGCTTTACGGCAGAAGCATGCGTGAACCCCGATACGTACGAGGCGTGGATCCCGTTTACGATGTGCCACGAGCTGGCGCACCTGCAGGCGGTCGCCGCCGAGGACGAGGCGAACTTCTGCGCATATCTGGCGTGTACGACGTCTGAGCGGGCGGATTTCCGCTATTCCGGCGCGCTGGCGGCGTATGTTTACTGCAGCAACGCGCTCTATAAGGTAGACAGCTCCGCGGCGGATGAGATCTTCTATACGCTCTCGTCCGGCGTGCAGGCCGACATCCACGCGGCAAACCAGCACTACGCGCAATATGACGGCGCCGTGCAGGAGGCCGCGCAGAAGGTCAACGACGCGTACCTCAAGGCGTTCCACGAAGAATCCGGCGTGCAGTCATACGGGGAAGCGGCGGATCTGCTGATTGCGTGGTATCAGTTTTTTCAGAATTCTGAAAGTTGAGGCTTGACAAATGCGGGACGATTCCGTATAATAATCCCGCTGAACGGACAGTTAGCTCAGCTGGTATGAGCACATGCTTGACGTGCATGGGGTCACAGGTTCGAGTCCTGTACTGTCCACCAAAAAGCCGGCAGCCTACTTCTAATGAAGTAGGCTGCCGTTTTTTCATGATCGAGCGGCGCAGACGCAGCATCTGCGCCGGTCACAAGCTGTACAGCAGCGTAAAGATGACCGCCGCAGCAAGAAAGCATAATCCGGGCAGCAGCATGGGCTGGCTGCCTTTTTTCTTTTCCCGCTGGGTGTAGTCATAATAGCTGGCGTAGCGCTTGTCTTGCCGCCGCAGATGGGCGAACAGGCTTTGCATGCAGTAGCGGATCGCGTCGAACGTGCCCTCGCCGGCGATCCACGACAGCGCGCTGATGCCCACAAGCAGGACGCCGGGGACAAGCGCGGCGTTACTGACGATGCGGAACCATTCCCGTGCGCCGCAGCCCTGGGCCGGCCGCTGGTAGAAAATGCACAGCCCGCACAGGACGAGGCCGCACGCAAGCGCGATCAGCTGCGGCCAGCGGCGCTTCATGCCTGATTCCTCAGCCGCTCGGCCTCGGCCGCGGTGCAGCGGGCAAAATGACCGGGGAAAATCTCGCGCAAAACCAGCTCCGCCTGCTCTTCCGGCGTGTACGACGGCGCCTGATAGGTGATGCGCCGGCGGGATTTCTCATAGTGCGGGTCGGGCATGGGAATGGCGGACAGCAGCGCCTGCGTATAGCCGTGCAGCGGCCGGGCGAACAGCTCGTCCGCTTCGGCAAGCTCGACGAGATGGCCGAAGTACATGACGCCGATGCGGTCGGAAAAATACTTGACGACCGACAGATCGTGGGCAATGAACAAGATGGAGATGCCCGTTTCACTGCGCAGCCGGCCCAGCAGGTTGATGACCTGCGCCTGGATGGACACGTCCAGGGCGGAGACAGGCTCGTCGGCAATGATCATCTTCGGCTCCATGATGATGGCCCGCGCCACGCCGATCCGCTGGCGCTGGCCGCCGGAGAACTCGTGGGGGTAGCGGCCGGCATGCTCCGGCAGCAGGCCCACCTTGCCCAGCACGTCGAGCACCCGCTGCTCGATCAGCGCCTCGTCCTTCATGCCGCGGATACGCAGGCCCTCGGCGATGATCTCTTTGATGGTCATACGGGGGTTTAGAGACGCGATGGGGTCTTGAAAGATCATTTGGATCTGTGTGACGCAGGGGTGCTTTTTCTGCAGCGCGCGCGCCTGCGCCTGCGCTTGGCGGTATGCGCTTTGCGCCTGCTCCAGCGCGGCCAGGGCGGCCGGCCTGTCGGCGGGCGCGGCGGCCTTGCGCGCAGCCTTTGCCTGAAGGACTGCCTGCCGCTCGTCCCACGCGCCGCAGGAAATCAGCTCTCCGTCAAACCATACTTTGCCGCCGGTGGGCTGGTAGAGCTTGATGATAGAGCGGGCGGTGGTGGTTTTGCCGCAGCCGGACTCGCCCACAAGGCCCAGGATCTCGCCGGCGCGCATGGTAAAGCTCACGTCGTCCACCGCGCGGGTAACGGACTTGCCGGAGGTGAAATACTGCCTCAAGTGCTCTACGCGGAGAATCTCTTTCGTCTGATCCGGCATCATCCTTCACCTCCCAGCTTCTGCATCCTCTCGATGCGTTCGGTCACGATCTTTGGCGGCTCTACCTTGGGCGCGTTGGGGTGCAGCAGCCAGGTGGCCGCGTAGTGGGTGGGCGAAAGCTGGAACAGGGGCGGCTGCTCTTCAAAGTCGATGGCCATGGCGTACTTGTTTCGGGGCGCGAAGGCGTCGCCCTTGGGCGGGAAGAGCATATTGGGCGGCGTGCCCGGGATGGATTCCAGCTTTTCCTTCGTATCCAGATCGGGGATGGAGGCCAGCAGCGCCCAGGTGTACGGGTGGGCCGGATGATAGAAGATCTCGTCGGCGGTGCCGTACTCGACGATCTTGCCCGCGTACATGACGGCGATGCGGTCGGACATGTTTGCCACCACGCCCATGTCGTGGGTGATGAAGATGACGGACAGCTGCCGCTCCTGCTTGATCTTGTTGATCAGCTCCAGGATCTGAGACTGAATGGTCACGTCCAGGGCTGTGGTCGGCTCGTCGCAGATCAGGATTTCCGGGTTGGCCGAGAGCGCGATGGCGATGACCACGCGCTGGCGCATGCCGCCGGACAGCTCGAAGGGGTATTGCTCATAGCGCCGCTCAGGGTCGGAGATGCCGACGCCGGCCAACAGGCGCAGCGCGCGCTGCTTGGCGTCTTTTTTGGAGATTTTCTCGTTCAGGCGCATGGACTCGGTCAGCTGCTTTCCGATCTTCATGATCGGGTTCAGGCTGGACAGCGGGTCCTGAAAGATCATGCCCAGCTTGTTGCCGCGGTATTTGTGGAATTGCTCCTCCTTCAGCTTCAGAAGGTCCACGTCTTCGTAGCGGATGCTGCCGCCGTCCACCACGGCGTTGGGCGCCAAAATACCCATCAAAGAGCGGGCGGTGACCGATTTGCCGGAGCCGGATTCGCCTACGATGGCGAGCGTCTCGCCTTTATACAGGTCGAAGGAAATATCCCGCACGGCCCGGACCATCCCCGCGTTGGTGCGGAAGGAAATGGTCAGATCGTTTACTTCTAGAATCTTTTCTCTTTCGTCCATCATCATTCCTCCGCGCCTCGTAATGTGGGATTGAACGCATCGCGCAGGCCGTTTCCGAACAGGTTGAAGGATATCATCATGAGGGAAATGAACAGCGCCGGGAACAAGATCGCATGCGGGTAGGTCGAAAGCGCCGTCTGCGCGTTGGAAAGCATCGTGCCGACGCTGGTCAGCGTAGACGAGTCGAGGTTCAAAACGCCCAGATACGACAGCGACGATTCGGTAAAGATCACGCCCGGCACCATCAGCACGCAGGCCGTGACGATCGTTCCCAAGGCGTTGGGCAGAATGTGGCGGAAGATGAGCCGCGCGTCCTTTGCGCCCAGCGTGCGGGCGGCGAGCACATATTCCTGGCCCTTGTAGCGGTAGAACTGGGTGCGCACCGTGCTGGCTACGCCGATCCAGCCGGTCAGCACGAAGGCCAGCAGCAGCGCGCCGACCACGCCGATCTGCTTGCCCCAGCGCAGCTGCAGCAGCGAGAACAGGACCATATACGGGATGGAATAGAGCACGTCCGCGATCCGCTCAAGGATCAGGTCGAGCTTTCCGCCATAATAGCCCTCGACCGCGCCGTACACCGTACCGATCAGGAAATTGATGGCGGAGACGACGACGCTCAGAAGCAGGGAAAAGCGCGCGCCAGAGGCCAGGCGCGACAAAATGTCATGCCCCAGATTGTCGGTGCCGAACAGAAAACAGGGCGCCTGTCCGTTGCAGTAGGTGAACCAGTCGTAATAATACACGCGCACCTGGTACTGATTGCCGCCCATCTTCATGGAATAGTAGGCAAGGCCGTCTTCACTGTCCGCATCCGTCTTATAGATGGGGACGAGCGCGCCGTTTTCGTCCCGCGCTGCGACGCCCTTTGCGTTATGCTCGTACCAGTAGTTTGCGTTGTCCTTGTTCATATCCTGCATGATTTTGCTGGTATTGACAAGGGGATAAAAAAGCTGCTGGCCGCTCTGATGCTGATATTCCAGCGCCGCTTGATATTCTGACGGCGTCAGATTGATGTAGACGTAGCCGACCGCCCGGTAGGAGTCGAGCTTGATTTCATAATACGTGCTGGTGCGGCCGTTGACGGTGGATTCGTAGCTGTTTTTGACCGCCGCCACAGCGCCCATACCGTCATAGTAGTCGTAGGTCTGCTGGTTGACGGTCCTGCTGCTGCAGCCGTCCCAGAAGCCGAACCGGCTGAAAAAATTGGACTTGGGCAGCGCGTAGGTGTAGTAGACATCGGTAAACGCCATGTCATAGGTGGAAAAGACCGGCGTGAACACCGCGAAGATTATGAGCAGGACGATAATGATCGCCGCGACGACGGAGCCTTTGTTTTTCTGAAAGCGGCCCCACGCGTCGGCAAAATAGCCGACGGCCTTGGTCTGGAACTTGGTGTCGTGAAGCTCCTCGTTCTGCTGCACGAAGACGAATTTTTCAGGCGCACGCTCTGGGAAGCTCTGATTAATCATTGCTCTTTCCTCCTCCCATGCGGATACGCGGGTCGACCAGTCCGTAGCTCAGATCGATGACCAGCGTGGCCGCCAGACTGATGACCGTGTAGAACATACTGACCGCGAGAAACAGAGAATAGTCTCGCTCCAGGATCGAGGAGACGTAGGTGCTGCCGATGCCGGGGATGCCGAAGATCTTCTCGATGATGAGCGAGCCGGAGAGCACCATGACGAATTCGCTGATGATCATGGGCATGATGGGCACCATGGAGTTGCGCAGCGCGTGACGCACGGTGGCCTGGCGGCGGGTCAGACCCTTGGTCCGCGCCAGAAGCATATAATCG
This sequence comes from uncultured Oscillospiraceae bacterium, assembly GCA_964633935.1. GTDB lineage: Bacteria > Bacillota > Clostridia > Oscillospirales > Oscillospiraceae > CAG-170. The sequence goes on from CAZWKZ010000005.1 coordinate 7,052, forward strand.
CTGGTCAGCGTCTCGGTCAGCTCGGCGCGGGTGAAGCGCATGAGACTGGCGATGGTGCCGAAGGACATGGATAGGATCGGCAGCACCATGGATTTGAGCATGGCCGGGTCGAGGTAATTTGTGCCGGCGTTTACTACGATGGGGAACCATCCAAGCTTGAAGCCCAGCCAGTACTGCACCAGAAACGCGTAAACATACGACGGGACGGAAATAAAGAACATGATGACGACGGAGATGACGTGGTCCTGCCATTTGTTCTTTTTCAGCGCCGCATAGATGCCGAACAGAAGGCCCAGCGGGACGCTGACGATCATGGCGCTGAAATTGACGGCGATGGTGGCGGGCAGCTTCTGCGCGATATGCGCCGTCACGGGGTTCAAAAAGGTGCCGACCTTGGTGCAGAAGCCCCAGTCCCATTTGGTCAGGACGTTTTTCAGGAAGATGAGGTATTGCGTCAAAATCGGCTCGTCATAGCCCCAGGCCTTGCGCATGGCCAAAATGGCGGACGCCTGATCGGCGTTGCCGCGCGGCAGCTGATCGGGAAGCATCCGGATCATGACGAAGCAGATCGTCATGATGATAAAGCAGACAAGCAGCATCAGCGCGATTCGTTTTATGATATAGGTTCCCATGTGTTTCATGGCAATCGCCCTTTCCAGGAATTCTCGTGCCAATTTCACATAAAACCGGCAAAAAGTTTTACATGAAATCAGCGCCAGATAAAAACGGGAGGGCAGGCCCGCGCCGGAGATGCGATGGCGCGGGCCGTGCCCGGAAGGGCCGCAAACGCGGCCGTGCAGCGCTTAGTTGTAGTCGAGCTGGTAATTGTTCTGCGCGCAGTAGGCGTCCCACTCGGCGTCGGTGTAATTGAAGCTCATGCAGCGGATGCCGCCGAAGCCAACCTCAAGGACTTCCTCATAGGTCGGGTAGGAGACCTTCATGCCGTAGAGCTGCGCGCGGCTGGGACTCCAGAACGGGCAGTCGCGGTATTTCTGCATCAGGCCAAGCTCCAAGCTGGCCAGGATCTGGTTTCTAATGCTGCTGCTGGCAACGGCGTACTCGCCGCGGTACAGCGCATAATACCAGTCGTAGTAGGTCATGGTGACCGTTTCGCCGTCAAGCACGATGTCCAGCGTCTCGGTCTGTCCGTCGAAGCCAAAGTAGGGCTGGGGCGAGCTTTCGGTGGTGCAGAAGTATACCATCAGATAGTAGGGATCGGAGGCGATGCCGTTCCAGGCGTTCATGCACAGGTCGTATTCGCCGCTGTCGAGCAGGTCGTAATACGCCTCGCTGACGACCATGTTGACGGTGATGCGGCCTTCGAGCGCGGTGCCCTTCGTGGCGGCGTCCAGCGCGTTCTGGATGAAGTTGACCTCGCGGACGGAGGCGGTGTCGTTGTCCCAGGTGGGATAGTCGAAGACGAACTTATCGGTCTGGCTGACCTCGCCGTCGGCCAGGGCCTGCTCATAGCCGGACACCAGATACTGTCTCGCGGCGTCGAGATCGTAGCCGGTGATCTCGTCTACATCGTCCACGCCGTAGAAGCTCTTCAGCGTCTCGATGGCAGGCTCACAGTCGCGGTAGCGCTCGCCGGTCTCTACGTCGGAGACAAAATAGTCGCTGATATAGCCGTACATAGGCTTGCCGTAGCCCTGCTGGACCACGAAGTCGGAGCGGTTCATCGACAAGGAGATGCCCTTGCGGAAGTCAAGATAGGTCAGGATGGTCTTGTTGATGCCAGGCTCCTGGCGCGCCGAGAGCAGATCATAGTCGTTGTTGATATTCAGATAATAGACATAGGGATCGCCGGTATAGGCGATATAATCGCTGCCCTGATAGGTGCGCAGGGTGTCTGCGGTCAAAGACAGCTTATCCAGCTTGCCCTGCAGGAACAGCTGCTCCTGGGTGGCGGTGTCCTCTACCACGGTGAATACGATGTCGGTGGTCTGATACAGGCCCTCATGCTGGCCGTCGGTCCAGCCGTACCAGTTCTCGTTCCGGGTCAGACGGTACTCCTTATCGGCCTGGAAGCTGACCAGCTTATACGGGCCGTAGGACATATAGGTGTCCGTGGAGGTTCCATAGTTGGTCTTGATCATGTCGCCGCTGCTCTGCTTGCCGGCCTCGTAAAGCGCTTCGTAGACCAGGTCGAAGCTGCCGCTCAGATATTTAAAGGAGTATTCGCTCAACGGGCTATACAAAATAACGGTCAGCTCATAGTCGCCGGTCTTCAGGAAGCCCACCGCATCCCACGACGTGGGAGGGATCTCGACCTCGTAGAAGGCCATGTCCAAATAGGCCTGGTCGTCGATCTCATCCAGGCCGTACCAGTACATCAGCATTTCGTTGACGTCGGCGACGACCTCGTCCGTGGCCGGCACATAGTCCTCGCCGCCATACTTCTGCATCAGATCTTCGCCGGCTGCGTTGACATAGTAATCCTCATAGCCGGAGTAGTACTCCTCGCCGCTGTAGCCCCAGAACGCCGCAGCGGGCTGGGTGAAGCTGATATAAAGCGCGGAATCGCCGTAGTCCGCATACTCATATGTATCGAGGTCCGCCACCGGATACTTAACGGTGCCCTGGCTGGATTTGGCGTAGTTCTCTGCGTTGTAGATCGGGAAGGTGGAGTAGTATGCGGACGCGTTCAGGTTGTTCATTTCCGGATTCAGAAGCTGCTGAAGGGAATAGACGTAGCTGTCGGCATTGATGGCCGTGCCGTCCTCCCAGCAGGCGTCTTGATTCAGAGTGATGCGCCAGGCATAGCCCTCGGTCGCGTCTTCAGGGACGCCCCAGGCGGGATCGCCGGCATACTGCGCGGTGATATCCTCAGGCTCCTCGGCGGCCAGCTCGTTGACGAACATATAGCCGTCCGCCGTGTCGTTCAGCACCAGATTCCACAGGGAGATCTCGGTATAGGGGGTGATGTTTTCGATCACCTCGACCTCATGCGTGTTCCATGTGGTGGGCGTATCATACAGGTACGTGTTATAGGTGTAGGTGGCCTCTGCCGCTTCGGTCTGCGGATCGGCGCTCTCATCGCCGGAAGGCGTATTGCCGCTGCTGCTGCAGGCAGACAACAGGCCAACCAGCAGGACCAAGATCAGCAAGGCGGAGATAGACTTCTTCCATTTGTTCATATTCATGCGGTTCCTCCTTTTCATTTCGGGTAGTTTTCGGCAGCAGATCCTCTCTCTTCGCTGCAGTTTTATAGATCAAAGCCGCGTTTGCAGCCAATCTATCAGCTCGCACAGGGTCCCTTCCCGGAACGGATCGTCCAGGCCGGCCTGCCTTACCAGCTCGGGGAAGCTGGCGGTCCCTGTCTGGCGGCAGAAGCGCAGGTAGCTGCGCCAGGCCGCGTCGCGGTCGTCGCTCATCCAGCGCAGATATTCCAGCGCGCATACCTGCGCCAGCGCGTAATCGATGGCGTAGAACGGCCACTGGTACATGTGGGCAATGCGCTGATAGCCGCAGCCATTCAGCAGATTTTCATCGCCGCTGTAGTCCCGGCTGGGAAAATAGGTCCGGCTCAGCTCGGCCCAGAGCGCGCTGCGCGCCTGCCGCGTCATGCCGGGCTGGTCGTAGACCAGCTGCTGGAACTCGTCCTGCAGGCATTGGTTGACGATCAGCCGCACTGCGTCCTCCAAATGCATGGCGCGGTAATCCTCTGCCCGGTCGCCGAAGAACAGCTCCATATACGGCCAGGTGAAAAACTCCATGGCCATGGCGTGGGTCTCGGCCGCCTCCGAGGTGCTGCTGCGCCGCTCGCGCAGTGGCTCGCCGCGTCGAAGATAGCCCTGAAAGGCGTGGCCGCCCTCGTGGCACATGATATAGGCGTTTTCGCTGGTGCCGTCAAAGTTGGCAAAGATAAACGGCGCGCGGTATTTCTCGAAGAACGTCATGTACCCGCCGTCGCGCTTGCCGTCGCGGATATCCACGTCGTACAGGCCGTTGTCGAGCAAAAATGCGATGAACTCGGCCGTTTCGGGCGAAAGACGCGTATACATCTGGCGCGTGGCGTCAAGACTGGCCTGCGTGCCGCCGAGCGGCTTGGGGTTGGCGTTCGGAAAGAACACGCCGCTATCATAGTAGTACAGCTTCTGCAGGCCAAGACGCTCACAGCGCCGCTGCTCCAGCTGGATATGCAGCGGGACAAGATGCCGCTTGACCTGTTCGCGGAAGCGGCGCACATCGTCGGGACCGTAGCCGATGCGGCGCATCAGGCGGTAGCTCAGCTCGGTATAGCTGCCCAGGCCCAGCGCCCTCGCCTGCCGGGTGCGGTTATCCACTAGAAGCGCGTAAATCTGCTCCAGCTCGTCGCGCTGCGCCTGCCAGGAGGCGGATACGGCCAGCGCCGCGCGCTGCCGCGTCTGCCGGTCGGCGGATTGCAGATACGGCGCCATCAGACTGCGCTTGATCGGCCGGCCGTCCCATTGCACGCTCGCGTTGGAGACCAGACGGTTGTAGCGGCCGAGAAGTTCGTTTTCCTCCTGCGCCAGAGGAATCAGGCGGCTGTCGAAGCCCTGCAGCGCCAGCTCCATCATGGTGATCGCCTGCGCGCCCAGCGCCTGCTCAAGAAACGCCCGGTGAGGGCTGTCCAGCAGCGCCCGGTCAAACTGGTTGGAAAGCTCGGCGAGCTTCGGGCCGATCTCATCGTAATACGCCTGCTCGGCGGCGTAGAAGGGATCGTTCACGTCCATGTCGTGCCGGACGTAGCACAGCTCCATGACCGTCATGTCATCCGCCAGCTGGCTGCGCCGCTGCAGCACCGCAAGACAGGCCGGGCCGTCGGGCGCGCTGCGCAGATCCTGTATCAGCTGCCGGTAGCGCTGCTCCAGCGCTTCGTATGTGATCCTGCTGTATGGCATATCCCGAAAGTGAATACAGACCGCCCCGCTTCGTTTTGATATAAGAAAAGCGGGTGCGTTCTCTTGGCATTCGTACAAAAACGTTCAAGAACGCGCTCGCACTTTCATTGTTTATTATATTACTGTGAAAGAGAGATGTCAATCATTTTACTTTGGAAGAAAATCACAATTATTCTGCATACAACTGGCGTGAAATGCGGCAAATTACACTTGCGGCGCCGGTTTTCATCGCGAAAAGCCGGTGCGGCCGGTGAATAAAAATACGGCGGAGCGGGAGAAAAGCTCCCGCCCCGCCGCTGCGTTTGCGGCAATAAGGTCATCATTCTTGCAGCGACTGGAATTGGTCAAAGAGGTCCCAGAGGGCGTCTTCGTCGTTCCAGAGATTCATGAGCACATTGCCGATAATCGCTCCGTCCGCACCGGAGTCCTTGACTTCCTGCAGCGCTTGTTTGGTTTTGATGCCAAAGACGCTGACGATCGGCGCGGTGATACCGGCTGCGCGCGCGTAATTGTATCTGCCGGCCCAGGTTTCGCAGCCCGGTCTGTCGGTTTCGCCAGGCTTTCGGTTGCGCAGGGAGACGATGCTCTTGTAGCCCTTCCGGCAGGTTTCCACCGCAGCGGCGATCTCGTCATCGGGCAGGGAGTTGAGGATGACCTTCATATCCGGGATATCGTGCTGTTCGATATACTCCCAGATCTGTCTGCGATTGAAGGGGATCATAAAACTCGCTACGCGGATCTGTTTGCCGAACTCGACAAATTTTTCAATGCCAATGGAATCAACAACGTCAGTATAGACGACGATGTGCAGTTCAAGCTCCGGATGACGGCGGCGGATCTCGCGCACGGCGTCCATGTAAAGGTCATAATTGTCGCTGCGTTTGATACTGTCAAGCATCATTTTTTTGACGAGGGGCGTTTCTTCAAATGGATTTTTCGAGGGCAAATCGATCTGCAGGGCCTTTGCGCCGTGCTCGATATACTTATCCACCATTTCAAGACTCTTTTCGATGGTGGGGCAGGCGATGTTGATGTAGTAGATAACTTGAAAACTCATAGCATGGACTCCTTTTTGATATTATGACGTCATGACATCATAATTATAACGCGGACACAGAATGAAATCAATGCTTTTTTTGAATATAACGTGTTTCGCGCGATTTAGACAATAGAGCGTTTTCACAATTGGCTATTTTTACAGTAGACACCATGCGAATACCGCAGTAGAGTGAATGTGGACATGATATCATGATCAATATCGCGAAGAGGCGCCTGCGTGTTTTATAAAGTTGGACATGTTCTGGCGGCCCGCAGTCGAATCGGCACGCAGGCGCGCTGACAGAGCACGGGGTGGGACATCTCGGGCAGAGTGGACGCAGTAAATTGGCAAAAGAGACAAAATACTGCAAAATAATTTGTGCAAGCATGTGAATAGACGGCGGTATGGATGTGTGCTAGAATAATTATAACATCATGACGTTATAACATCATGATCGTTAGGCGGACATTCATAGAGTGACTGGCAAGAAGGCTGAAATTAGAAAGGAGAACCGTGAGGAGAAAATGAAGAAAGTATTGGCATTGGTATTGGTGTTGTGTATGGTTTTCATGATTTGCGCATGCGGGGCAAAATCTGCGGAAAACCCCGCGCCTGCAGATGACAGCAGCGCGGCTGCGGCGGACGATAATTCCAAGAAGGTGGCCCTGATTTGCAACACCGGCGGTCTTGGCGATAAGAGCTTCAACGACAGCGGCAACGCGGGTCTTATCCGGGCGAAAGAAGAATTGGGGATCGAATATACAATCGTCGAGCCTGAGGATGTTTCGCAGGGTGAGACCTATCTCAGACAGTTCGCAGAGGCAGGGTACGGCGCGGTGATTACGCTTGAGTATTCCCATGCCGATTATCTGATGGAACTGCCCGAGGAATATCCTGACACCGTATTTGTGGCAACGGACCAGGAGGTTGCGAACGATAAGGTCGTTTCCATCATCTTTGACTACCATCAGTCCTCTTATCTTGCCGGCTACGCTGCCGCCTTGATCGCCAGCGGCGAGTATCCCATCATCGCTGACCGTGAGATCCAGGGCAAGCATACCATCGGCGTGATCTGCGCGCTGGAATCGGATGGGTTCCACAACTTTACCGAGGCATATACACAGGGCGCGTATGCGGCTGACCCCGATGTGAAGGTGATCTACGACTGGTCTGTCGGCTTTACAGATACGCAGCTGTCCAAGCAGGTCGCACAGAATATGATCGAAAATGAAGGCGCAGACGTGATCTTCCAGGTCTGCGGTACGGCCGGCCTTGGCATCATTCAGGGCTGCTATGAGGACAATGTCTATGCCATCGGCGTTGACAGCGATCAGGACTACATTCAGCCCGGCTACGTTCTCACCTCGGTTATCAAGGGCGTTGACGTCGCCGTCTATGAGGTCTGCAAGCGGCTGAGCGAAGGAACACTGGAAGGCGGTGTACTTGCATTGCCGCTCGATCACGGCACCGGAATCTCTGACATGAGCACGATTGAAGAATTCGTGACAGATCCGGAGCTGTTCGCCGAGTTTAAAGCGAAGATCGAAGAACAGAAGCAGGCGATTTTGAACGGCGAGATTGTCGTTGTGCACGGCGCGCTTGGCGAACGCTTTGAAAAGTAATATCGTAGCAGGGTTTGAGGGGATGGGGCGGTTCTGCGTCCCATCCTTTCGTTCAAACAGTATAACGGCGTCAGCGATCTATCTACAGAAAAGAGATGACGGATATTGAACAACATAATTGAGACGAGAAATTTGACCCGTATGTTCGGCAAGTTCTGCGCCAACGATGCGATTGACCTTGCGATCAAAAAAGGCGAGATACGCGCGATCATCGGCGAAAACGGCGCAGGGAAGACGACGCTGATGAACATGCTGTACGGCATCTTGCAGCCGTCTGCGGGCGAGATCCTGATAAATGGAGAAAAGGTCGTCCTCTCATCGCCGAAAGATGCCATTGCGCACGGCCTGGGCATGGTCCATCAGCATTTCAAGCTTGTTCCCAGCCTTACCGTGGCAGAAAACGTCCTGCTTGGTACGGAAGAAACCAGATTCGGTATCATCAATATGAAGCGGGAGCGAGGGCTGGTCAAAAGCCTGATTGAGAAATACGGCATGGACCTGAACGCCGATGAGAAGGTAGCGAATCTGTCCATTGGCGCTATGCAGCGCGTCGAAATTTTGAAGATGCTGTACCGTGACGTCGACGTTCTCATCCTGGATGAGCCGACGTCGGTGCTGACCCCGCAGGAAGTTGACGAATTGATTGAGAGTCTGCTTGAACTGAACAGGCAGGGAAAGACCATCCTCATTATTACGCACAAGCTGCAGGAAGTAAAAAAGCTGGCGCACACCATCACGGTCATTCGCCACGGCAAGATGATCGGTACGGTAAACAGCAATGAAAGTACGATGGAAGATCTGGCGTATATGATGGTCGGACGGCCGGTCCTCATGAACGTGGATAAGGGCGTCAGCAAGATAGACAAAGACAACGTGGTCTATGAGATCAAAGATCTCAAGGTGCGCGGTCAGAGCGGAAAGGTCGCAGTAAACGGCGTATCGCTCAAGGTGCATAGCGGCGAGATCTTGGGCATTGCCGGCGTTGAGGGCAATGGGCAAACAGAGCTTGCAAAGACGATATACGGTATGATGACGGCCGAAGAAGGGCAGGTCCGCCTGAAGGGCGAGCTTGTCACCAACGCCTGGCCGGACGAGCTTCGGAAAAAGGGAACGGGTATTATTCCGGAGGACAGATATGACGAAGGACTGTGCCTGAATATGAAGGTTTCGCAGAATCTGATCGCCGGCTATCACGGCGGCGCGCATGTCTACAAAGCGCCGTTTTTCAGTGGAAAAAAGATCAAAGAGAACAAGAAAAACCTGGTAGAGCAATTTGATATCAGACTCTCAGCGGAGGATCCCAACGTGTCCGGACTTTCCGGCGGCAACGCGCAGAAAATCATCATTGCAAGAGAATTCTCCGCAAATCCCGATTTTTTGATCTGCTGTCAACCAACGAGAGGCGTTGACGTCGGATCGATCGAATCGATCCACAAACGGATTATTGATTTGCGTAAGCAGGGCAAGGCGATTCTGCTCATATCCTCTGAGCTGAGCGAAATCATTGGCCTTTCAGACAGGATCGTCGTCATGTACAAGGGCGAGCTTGTCGGCGAATTTGACGCCAACAACGTTATGGCGGAGGAGCTTGGCCTGTATATGACCGGCGCAAAAAGGCAGTCCGCCGGAGAACGCCGAGGGGAGGAATAGAGTTGGAAAGAGCCAAAAAAGTGATTTTCGGTATCATGAATCTTCTTTTGCCGATTGTTTTTGCCCTCGCCGTCGGCGCGGTCTTCATTGCCATCTCAGGAAAAGCGCCGCTGCAGGTGTATGCATTTTTGCTCAGGCAGTCGCTGCTGAGTGAGATTGGCCTGCTGAATACGCTGGCATGTGCGACGCCGATCATTATGACAGGCCTCGGTATTGCGATTTCCTTTAAATCCGGCATGTTCAATATGGGAATTGAGGGTCAGATGTACATGGGCGCGTTTTTTGCGGCGTACCTCGGCTTCACGCTTTCCGGGCTTCCCAGCATCGTCCACATTACGATATGTATTGTCGGCGGCATGCTGATGGGCATGCTGTATTCGCTTATTCCGGCGGTTCTGAAAGCAAGGTTCCATGTAGACGAGATGGTTTCTACCATGATGCTGAATTACGTGGCCATGATATTTACAAAGTACCTGACAAACGGCCCGTTTTACGGCTATGCCGGCTTTCCGGCGACGGTATTTATCAATGATGCCGCAAAGCTTTCAAGATTCAATTCGAAGGTCAGCTTCACAGCGGCATTTTTCATAGCGCTGTTTCTGGTGGCGGTGTTCATGATCATCTACAGAAAGATGAAGCTGGGGTATGAAATCGAAGCCATGGGAAAACAGATCTACTTTGCCGACTCTGTCGGTATGCGGGTTGACCGGAAGATCATTGTCATTTTCCTGCTTGCCGGCGCGGTTTCTGGCATTGCCGGCGCCACCGAGGTCTTAGGCGTCCACTACAGATTTATCTCTGGCTTTTCCGCCAACCCTGGTCTCGGGTGGGATGGCATGCTGGTGGCGCTTTTGGCATCAAATAACCCCATTGGGATCGTCTTCGCGGCGATCTTGTTTGGCGCATTGAAATATGGCGGCACGACGCTTCAGACGTTTATGGGCGTGTCCAATGATACGATCGGTATCATTCAGTCTGCCCTGATTTTGTTCCTCAGCGTCAAATATATCAAAACGGACACCATGCTTGCGCTGAAGCTTGAGTCCTTGCTGGGCCGGCTCGGCGGCAAAAGACAGCACGTGGAAGGAGAAAGGAAATGAACAGTATAACGAGTCTGCTTTCCATGGGCCTGGCCATGTCGACGCCGCTGGTGCTGGGCACGCTCGGCGGCCTGTTCACCTATAAAGCGGGCGTGCTCAATATCGCGATCGAGGGCATGATGGCGGCCGGCGCATTTACTTCGATCTTGCTGAGCTGGTACAGCGGAAGTCCATGGATCGGCATCGTATGCGCAATCGTGATCACGCTTCTGGTCGGTGTGCTCTTCTCCGTGTTTTCCGTGACGTTCAAGGGCCATAACGTCATTACCGGCCTTGGCATCAACTATGCCGTTGCGGCCATCGCGCCGTTCATGTGCCTGCATCTGGTTGGCAATAGGACCTCTATCATCTGTACCGATATCATCGTACCGAGCAAGATCATGCTTGATATCCCAGTTCTCAGGAGCATTCCGATCCTCGGCGATATTTTCAATAAGCAGACGCCGCTTACATACATTTCGCTGCTCTGTATTTTCCTGATGTCCGTGATCCTATATAGGACGAGATTCGGCGTTTACACGCAGGTCAGCGGAGAAAACCCTGAGGCGGCTGAAGCGGTCGGCATCAACGTCAAGGCGGTTCGGTTCGGCGCAGTTGCGATGTCGGCGTTTATGTGCGCGCTGGCAGGAATCAATCTTTCTGTGGAGAATCTGGGCATGTATACAGATAACATGGTCAGCGGACGTGGGTTTACCTGTATGGCCGCGATATACTGCGGCAAGGGCAAGCCGACGCGCTGCGTGGGATATGCCGTGATTTTCGGTCTGGCCAGAGCGCTGCAGATCAAGCTCACAACGCTGTTCGACGCGGCTACCGCGTCGCTGATCGAGATGCTGCCGTATCTGATCATTGTGCTTGTAATGTTTGTCAGCTCCTTGGGCGATTACAGAAAGAACAACATACGCGGCTTTAGAAACGGGTGATCTCATCGATGAAAAACGATTTTGTAGTATCCGGCTATTCGTCTGTCAACTATATTCTGCGCGTTCACAATCTCCCGAAGGTAGGTGTGACAGAGCTTGTGCAGAATCGAGATAATTCGACGCCGTATTATGGCGGCAACGGCCTGAACGTGGCGTTTTATCTGGCGAAGCTTGGGCTTCGCGCAACGCTCATCATGCGCGGCGGCTTTGACTATGCCGCGCAGGGATATCCCGATTTCTTTCGGACGAACGGCATCAGAACCGACGCGATCACCTCTATTGACGAGGCTGCGACGCCCGTTTGCTATCTGGTGGAGGATGAGCGCAACGAGCATATGACCTTTTTCTATACCGGCTCCATGGACGGCAGGTATGCGCCTGCGCGCTATCCCGACGCATATTTTGAAAACGCTGCTTATGCCATCATGACGGTGGCGTCCAATGCGGACAACCGGGCGTTTTTGGAGGGCGTTAAGAAATTCGGCCTGCCGATGGCATTCGTTATGCGGGCCGATCCGAATGCGTTTCCGCCGGAGTTTCTCAACGAAGCGCTGCACGAGGCGTCCATCGTGTTCATGAACGAGAACGAGCAGGAATATATCAGGCAGGTGCTGGGGTTCGACCCGGCTGCAGAGCTGCTCGGGCATGGCAGGGCCAGCACGGTTGTTGTGACACATGGCGGCGCGGGCTGCATCGTTTACGAATCTAAAAACGACACAGTCAAGGCCGTGGCCGTAGCGGCCACAGAGCCGGACGCGGTCGTAGATACGACTGGCGCGGGGGACTCGTTTGTGTCGGGGTTTCTGTACGGACTGGTCAAAGGCTGTGACAGCATAGCCTGCGCCCGCTATGGCGCTACCGTTTCATCATTTATTATTGAAGCGGCAGGCTGCCTGACGCGCGTACCCACAGAAGATGAGCTGCTCCGCCGCCTCAAAGAACGCAGAAAGGATGTGTAACATGAAAAACACTGCGCTTATCGTCATCGACATGGTTTGTGATTTCACCACGCCGGAAGGACGCGTCTACTATCCGGACAATGCCAAGATCATGCCTAAGATCCAGGACGTACTGGCTTTTTGCAGAAAGCACGGCATACTTGTCATTTTCCTGCAGCATACGCATAGAAAAGATAAGCCCGACAAAAATCTGGTCAATATGCGCCCCAATTGTATCGAAGGTACCGGCGGTGAACGGATCGACCCCAGACTCGAGGTCGATCCGGTCAAGGACTATGTCATAAAGAAGCGGCGCTACAGCGGCTTTTTCGGCACAGACCTGGACCTGGTCCTGCGTGAAAACAGCATTCGAAATCTGCTGATCGTCGGGACCAAGACCAACTGCTGTGTGCGCGCCACCGTCACAGACGCATATTATCTGGACTATGTGCCGTGGGTGCTGAGTGATTGTGTGTGCACCAATGACGAAGCAGTCAATGCGGTGCATCTGACGGATATCCGGAAATATTTGGGACACGTCATCACCAGCGATGAAATGAAAGCAATGGTAGAAACAGATGCGCTTTGAAAAAGACATTGATGTACTGATCGTCGGCTATGCGGGCGTGGATCGGATCATTCGCATCGACAGCCCCGCGCGTGCCGGCAGAACGGCATATGTGACGAACGCGGACAGCTGCAAGGTGAGCTATGGAGGTAACGGCTCCAACGTCGCTGCATGCATGGGAAGACTCGGCCGGCATGTCGTGCCGCTGATGCGTGTGGGGCCGGATTGGGAGGAGCTGGGCTACCGGAAGATGCTGCTGGACTATGGCGTCGACGTCAGCGCCATAGAGATCGTAGAAGACGAAACGACAAGCATATGCCATCTTGTGGAAGATAGCCAGGGAAACCACCTGACCATGACGTATCCGGGCGCGATGCATGCGCGTTATGCCGGCCGGGATATGGACGACAGTCTCTTCAAAAGGGCAAAATACGGTCTGCTCACCGTAGCGACAAAGCCTGATGTGGAGCAGTTTCTCAAGAAAGCCAAACAGCATGCGCTGCCGCTGGTATTCGGCGTGAGGGTGGATATGGAGTCCTTTCCGCCGGAGCTTTTTACACAGGCGCTTACACAGGCGCAGATCATCTTCATGAACGAGGTCGAAAAGGAATTTATTGAGGATCTGTTCGGCTTCAAGCCGATCACGGCGCTTTTCGAAAAGGGAAAGGCCAGAGCAATTGCAGTCACGCTGGCAGACAAAGGCAGCGTCGTCTACGAAAAGACATCCGACGGCATAAAGACGACCACAGTGCCCGCAATAAAATGCCGCGGCGTCGCGGATGCGACCGGCGCGGGCGATTCCTATATTGCCGGCTTTTTGTACGGCGTTCTCACCGGCAGACGTTTTGCCGACTGCGCGGTATATGCAAGCACTGCCGCTTCTTTCGTCATCGAAAAATGGGGGTGTACGGCCGGAGCGCCGACGCAGAAGATGCTGCTTGAGCGAAGCGGCATATCATAAAATCATTTCATGTTACAGGAGGTATCACAATGATAAACGGCAAGACCTTGTACGGAATGTGCGCAAAGGGAGATATTGCAAAGTATGTGCTTCTCTCCGGCGATCCGTGGAGAGTGGACGTGCTTGCAAAAAATCTTGAAAACCCGCGCCACATTGCCTTCAGCAGGGAGTTCAATACATACACCGGCGTCTACAAAGGCGTGGAGATCACCGTCTCGTCTACGGGCATGGGCGCGCCCACAGCGGTGATCGCGCTGGAAGAGCTGTACGAGTGCGGCATGGAGGTCGCTGTGCGTATGGGCACGAATATGGTCCTGGATAAGCGTCATTTTGGCAAGTATATGATCCCGATCGGAGCCATGCGCGAGGAAAGCACCAGCGCGCAGTATGCGCCCGTGTCCTATCCCGCGATCGCCGACGCCGAGCTTGTCAGATATCTGACCGACGGCGTGCTGGAAAACGGCTGCGAAGCCGTGAATGGTTTGATCTGCACCATGGACGCGTTCTACAAAGATTTCCGGGAATCCAGATTCAGCAAGGAATGCGGCGTCGATATTGAAGGCCGGATCGACAAGCTCAGAGCCTATGGAATCGACAGCATCGACATGGAAAGCTCGGCAATTTTCACGGTTGCCAGACTCATGGGCGTAAAGGCTGCGCTGATCGGTCTTGCGACGGTCAACGCCAACTTGCAGCAGTTTATGTATGGAGAGGAAAAAGCGAAAAACGAGGCCGTTCTGTGCAAGGTTGCGCTGGATGGGCTGGTGAAATATGCAAAGGCGCACGGATAGGAGAACGCAATGAGGGTCAGAGAGTTCTTTCAGCAGAAGAAGATCATCGGCATGGTGCATTGCCTGCCGCTTCCTGGTACGCTTGGCTATGACGGCGACATGGACCGGATATATGCACAGGCGCTGGCAGACGCGCAGACGCTTGCACAGGCGGGCGTAGGCGCGCTGATCGTGGAAAATCAGAATGACGTTCCGATGAGTGCGGCGCTCAGCGCAGAGCAGTTTGCCGCGCTTGCGGCGGTGGCTTCGCGCGTGCGCGAGCATGTGGCGATCCCGGTCGGAATCGACGCGGCCTTTTGCGACTGGAAGGCAGCCATGGCGATTGCGGTGGCGGTGAAGGCCGACTTTATCCGGTGCGCAGTATTTGTCGATACGGTTATGACGGCTGCGGGCGCGATCGCGCCGTGCTGTACCGACGTGGTGAGATACAGAAAGCAACTGGGTGCAGACGAGATCCTGCTTTTCTGTGACGTGCAGGTCAAGCATTCGTATATGGTCGTAGACAGCATCCCCATTGCGGCCAGCGCGAAAATGGCGGCGGAAAACGGCGCCGACGCGATCATCGTTACCGGCAGCACGACCGGTGAAGCCGCGCCGATCGACATCATCCGACAGGTCAGAGACAGTGTGGATCTGCCGATCCTTGTCGGAAGCGGATTCAGCGAAGCAAACGCCCACCAGCAGCTTGCGTATATCGACGGGGCGATCGTCGGCTCGTCGCTCAAAGAGGGCGGCGTACTGACCAACCCGGTTGATCTGGCGCGCACAAAGAAGCTGATGCAGCGCGTAAAGGATTATTCAAAGAAATAAGCGAAGGGAGAAGAAACAGTTATGATGAGACCGGTTAAACTCGCTGGCGAACAGCTGATATGGGGACAGGGGTGCCTTTCACACCTGGCTACTCTAAAAGGGAAGAAAGCGGTAATCGTGCTTGGCGGGCACAGTATGCAGAAGGCGGGCTTTGTGGAGAAAGCGGCGGGATATTTGCGCCAAGCAGGGATGGAGGTCGCGCTTTTTGAAGGCGTTGAGCCGGACCCGCATCTTTCCACGGTAAAACGCGGCGCGCAGTTCATGTTGGAGGAAAAGCCCGACTGGATCATCGGCATGGGCGGCGGGTCGACGATGGACGCCGCGAAATGCATGTGGGTTTTCTATGAGCATCCTGAGCTGGAAAGACTCGAGGACTTCATGCGTCCAAACTGCGTCCCGCCGCTGCGGAAGAAGGCAAAATACTGCTGCATTCCCTCTACCAGCGGCACAGCGAGCGAGGTCAGCCGCTCGATCGTCATTACCGACGACAGGACTGGCGCGAAAGTCGGCATTGGCGATATGGAAATGATGCCGGACGTGGCCATCTGCGATCCGCTCATCACCACTACGATGCCAAAAAGCATCACCGCGCAGACTGGTATGGACGCGCTGACGCACGCCATTGAGGCGCTTACGTCCACGCGCGCGCATTTCCTGTCCGATGTGCTTGCCGGCTACGCCGCGAAGGAGATCTTCGCGTATCTGCCAAAGGCGTATGAGGATGGCGAGAACATAGAATACCGTGAGCATATGCTCAACGCGTCCATGGTGGCAGGGCTTGCCTTTACAAACGTGTCTCTGGGGCTTGTCCACAGCTTTGCGCAGACGCTTGGCGGCATGTATGTGCTGCCGCACGGCCTTGGCGATGCGATCATCCTGCCGTACATTATTGAGTTTAATTATGCTGACCCGCACTCGCTGCAGGTCTATCAGACGCTGGCAAAGGAACTCGGCGTGGACGATCTTGCGGCCGCTGTGCGCGATTTGAACGAGAAGCTCGGGATCCCCAGGACGGTAAAAGAGGCGCTCAATACGACAGAGGAAGCGTACATGAGCAGGCTTTCTGAGATCGCAGACGGCGCGCTGAAGGACGGCTGCACCAAAACCGCTCCGATCATTCCGGAAAAGAGCGTGATGGAGGAGCTTGCCAGAAGAATTTATACCGGGCGCTGAGCGGAGGCGGGAGTGTCCAGGCAGAAAGACAGAACAACATTTGGAGGGAAGTATGGCGTTTGAGCTGGTTTGCTATCTGAATTTCGGTTACCCGACCATCGCGGATGGACTGCGTGAGGCTGAAATATATTATGAAAACGGATGCAGGGCACTTCAGCTTGATGTTCCGTCGAGAGATCCATATCTGGAGCATGACTTCATCAAAGAAAGAATGCGGATATGTCTGGAGCACGAGCCGGATTATCAGAAATATTTTGATGCGATCATCGGCTTTCACCGCACCCATCCGGATGTTGCGCTGTATTTCATGCTGTATGAAAATGTCGTTGAAGAGCTGGGCGTGGAGCGGATTGCGCGTTTCTGCAAAGCGGCCGGGATCCGGTATGCTTCTTACGTTGGGAGCAATGAACAGATCAGAAGCACGCTTGAGGCGCGGGGTCTGGGGCTTTGCTGTTATGTGCAGTTCCATCTGCCGGATGACGAGATCGCATTTGCAAGGGCGTCGGATGGGCCGGTGTTCCTGCAGGCAAAAAACGTGGGTAGGATCGGACATGGCTGCAGGAGCTTTGCAGAGGCGCTTGGCTATCTGCGGGCTGCCGGAATTACGGGACGCGTCTACGCAAGCGTGGGCATCAAAACGCCTGAGGATATCGCGATGACGAGGCAAGCCGGAGCGGACGGCGCCTTTGTCGGCAGCGTTCTGATGCACAGCCTCGGCGATACGAGGCTGTTTGCAGAGCGTCTGCGGGCGTTTGTGGATGCGGCCGAAAAATGAAAGGATAAGAAAAATGAAAGTGATTTGTTATCTCTCTTACGGATATCCGTCCATCGATTACAGCTTGAAAATGGCCAGATGCTATTATGAGGCTGGAGCGGATATGATGGAATGCAGTCTGCCGGCAAAGGACCCGTATCTGGATTCCGAGTTTATTGCCGGACGAATGGCGGACGCGCTTGCGCGCTGCGGCGACTATGATGTGTATCTTGACAAGCTTGCGGAATTCCGCAAGACGACGCCGGAGCTTCGTATCGTATTTTTGCTCTATGAGGACACAATGTTGGAGATCGGCGTGGATAAGCTGATCGATTTTATGAAAAGAAATGACATAAACGACATCATCTACGCGGGAAAAATCAACCATCCTGAAATCAAGCGGCGTTTTATCAGCGAGGGGATCGGCATCTGCTGCCCGGTCGATCATCATATGGAGGAAGACGCCATACATGAAGCGCTGCACACCAACGGTTTTACCTATATGGAGGCCCGGCCGCTGACAGGAAGCAAGGAGGGCTTTGAAGACCTCGGCGCCTGCATCCGGTATCTGCGTGATGCCGGCATCACAAGGCCGATCTATTGCGGCGTAGGCATCCATACGGTAGACGATGTGAAATATGCCAAGCGGTCCGGAGGAGACGGCGTGTTTGTCGGCAGCACGCTGATTCGGCAGTACGACACGCCGGAAACGATGATGGCCACGATTCGAGAATTCAAAAAAGCGGCGAGCGAATAAGGAGGAACGGCATTGACGCAGGTTTATCTGATTCGCCACTGTGAAGCGGCCGGGAATATACACCGGCGTCTGGACGGAATACGCGATACGGACATAACGCCCTTTGGGGCAAGGCAGGTATCCTGCCTTGCCCGGCGATTCCAGACGGTGAAGCTGGACGCGCTGTATACCAGCGGCCTTGTGCGCGCGGTAAAGACCGCGCAGGGGATCGGCTCGCTGGCGGGCGTCGAACCGCAGGTCGTCCGGGAGCTTCACGAACGGAACATGGGCATTTTTGATGGGAAAAGCTGGTACGAGGTGAAGGAGCGCTATCCGCAGATATTCCGCGCATGGATGGCGGACAGGAAGAACTATGTTTTGCCGGATGGCGAATCCGACAAAGGCGCGTGCGTGCGATTTCAAAGGGCTGTGGTTCAGCTGGCGCGGAAGCATCCGGACGCGGCGATTGCGATCGTGGCGCATTCCATGGTGATCAAGGCGTTTGTAGAGGAGATCATCGGTATGCCTGCTCCATATGGAAATAATACGGCGGTCAGCCTGTTTCGCTTCAACCCGTCAGCGGAGACATTTGAGATCGTATATTTGAATGACGACAGCCATCTGTCTGAAGAAATGCGGCAGACCCGGCAGCGATGGTTTGAACAGGAGGCGAGTCTTGATCGCTATAGCATTCGGTATCACTATCCGCAGAACAGCGCCGTGATGGGGACTGCTCTTCCGGAGCATGTGCCGGACGGGACCGATGTGATCGTGGAGGGCTATGAGGTCAATGAGCAGGTCGGACATGCGGTATTTCAGTTCGACGGGCAGACGGTGAGGATCAAACAGATTTGGGTGCGGCCGGAGCAGCGCAGGCGGAATTACGCCACAGAGCTGATTGGAGAGATGATTTATCGGGGCAAACTGCGCGGCTGCAGGCGGATCATTGCCGGGGCGGATCCGGCGGGGGCGGACTTTACCTTTCTGATGCAGAAGAATAGCTTCGTAAAGGAAGAAAATTGTTATGCTTTGCCAATCTGAGCATTGCAAAATAGGCAAAGCAGGTGTATATTTTATGCAGATAAAGATTTGAAGGTGATTAGATGGATCATGCGCTCCCGAAGTATTTTGTAATCAAGAAGGATATTCTCAATAAGATCAATGAAGAGATCTACAGGCCGGATGAGACGATCCCGCCTGAAAGGGAATTGATGGAGATATATAACGTCAGCCGTATCACTGTGCGCAAGGCGATCGACGAGCTTGTGAGCGAATGCCATCTTTATAAGGTTCAGGGCAAGGGGACATACGTGAAGGGGCACAGCAGGATCACGGGCCTTTCCGTTGTAACGAGCTGTACGAGCGAAATTCGCCAACAGGGCTTTGAGCCGACCAGAAGGGTGATATACAGCGAGATCGAGCCTTGCAGCAAAAAGGTGTCCCGTGAGTTGGAAATAGAGGACGGCGAGCCGGTGCTTCACATCAAGCGCGTTTATTTTGCCGACGGTGAACCGGTCATCCACTGTGAGAATTGCATTGTCCTTTCCTATTTCCCGGGAATGGATAAAAACGATCTGAGCGAGTATTCTTTGTACCAGCTGATAGAAGAAAAATACAATGTGCCCATTATGGATTCGGTCCGCTACATAGAGGCCGTTGCCGCATTTGAGGATGTGGCCGAATATCTTGATATTGCCGAGGGCTATCCGACGCTCAGGTTTACGGGCATTACCAGAGGAATGATAAATAATCGGGTGATCCCATTTGAATATTTCGACTCGAATTACATCACGGGCAAAATACGGTTCCGTATCGACCAAAAAACGGTGAAATAATTCATCTTCATAGGCAGCCGCTTCCCCTGTGCGGGGCAGCTCCGGCGCGTCGCGCTGCGTCCTTGACACGGCCGCGGCGCGGTGCTATCACAAAATCGTTCGGCGGATATGCGCTGACGGACGGAAGCAAGCCGCTCAGGGAAGCGGCGTGCTTTAAGGCCTGCGGTTAGCGAAAGCTAACTCCATACAAAGATGCGGCGGCGTTTCTATAGGGAACGGGCGCCGCTTTGTATCAGACGAAACCCCGCGGCTGCCGTATTTGCGGCAGCCGCGGGGTCATGTTCGGCGGTTTATTCTGCAAACAGCGGCGTGGACAGATACCGGTCGCCGGTATCGGGCAGCAGCGCCACGATGGTCTTTCCCTTGTTCTCCGGGCGTTTTGCCAGCTCGATCGCGGCCCACGCGGCCGCGCCGGACGAGATGCCCACCAGAACGCCCTCGGCTCTGCCGATGCGCTTGCCTGTGGCGAACGCGTCGTCGTTCTCTACCGCGATGATCTCGTCATAGACGCCGGTGTTGAGCACATCGGGCACAAAGCCCGCGCCGATGCCCTGGATCTTGTGCGCGCCGGGCGTACCTTTACTGAGGACCGGCGAACCGGCAGGCTCGACCGCCACGATCTTCACATTGGGATTCTGGCTC
>CAZWKZ010000006.1:0-2072 GCA_964633935.1 uncultured Oscillospiraceae bacterium
GTAGTAAATGGGGAGTAGTAAAATGCAGATTCAGCCCTTAATTTACTACTTTTCGTACTACTTTTGAGGTAAAAGATGTGCTAATTTATGCTACGATATGCCATGAATGAGAGGAAGAAGCAGACAGAAGAAAATGCCGATATATCAAGGAAATCCAGTAAATTCAAGGAGTTTTACATAGATGATTAAAGTATTATTCGTCTGCCACGGCAACATCTGCCGCTCTGTGATGGCGCAGTTCGTGCTGCAGGATCTGGTAACAAAGCGCGGTCTTGCCGCGCAGTTTTCGATCGACTCCGCCGCGACCAGCCGCGAAGAGATCGGCAACGGCCCGCACTACGGCGTTAGGCAGAAGCTGTGCGAGGCCGGCGTACCGCTGCTGCCCCACCGCGCGCGGCAGATCGTACCGGCCGACTACGACCGCTACGACATGCTCATCGGCATGGACCGGGCGAATCTTATGAACATGCGCCGCGCGTTCGGCGGCGATCGCGCCGGCAAATGCTCGCTGCTGCTCGACTATACCGGCCGCCCGGGCGAGATCGCCGACCCGTGGTACACGGGCGATTTCAACCAGACATACGACGATGTGCTGCGGGGCTGCACATCGCTGCTGGCGCAGCTGTGCGCAAGCGCATAAAATCCGCCCGCCGGAGCACCCGGCGGGCGGATTTTTTTCGCGCTCAGATCAGATTCTGCGTTTTGCATAGATTTGTATAGATGCCGTTCTTCGCAAGCAGCTCCTCATGCGTGCCCATCTCCGCGATGCGCCCGTCGCTGATGACCAGGATGCGCCCAGCGGCGCGGATGGTCGAGAGCCGGTGCGCGATGATGAGCGTCGTGCGGTCCTTCGCCAGCTCGTCGAACGCGTGCTGGATCTTGGCCTCGGTGAGCGAATCGAGCGCCGAGGTCGCCTCGTCTAGTATCAGGATCGGCGGGTTTTTCAGGAAAATACGCGCGATCGAGATGCGCTGCTTCTGCCCGCCGGACAGCAGCGCTCCGCGCTCGCCGACGTAGGTGTCGAATCCGTCCGGCATGGCCATGATATCGTCGTAGATCTCGGCGCGCTTGGCTGCGCTGACGATCTCGTCCATACTTGCGCCCGGCTTGCCGTAGCGGATATTCTCCAAGATCGAGTCGGCGAACAAAAACACGTCTTGCTGCACGATGCCGATGTTGCGGCGCAGGCTCTTCTGCGTAAGCTGGCGCACGTCGCAGCCGTCGATACAGATCGCGCCCGTGCCGACGTCGTAAAAGCGCGGGATGAGCTGGCAGAGCGTGCTCTTGCCGCCGCCAGACGGCCCCACCACGGCGACCGTCTCGCCGGGCGCGACATGCAGGCTCACGTCGTGCAGCACGTCCAGATCGCTCTCATAGGCAAAGCCGACGTGATCGACCGTGATCTCGCCGCGCACATCACAAAGCGCCTTCGCGTCCGGCGCGTCCTGCAGGGCAGGCTCGGTACGCATGATCTGCATGAACCGCTGCAGGCCCGCCATGCCGTTGGCAAACATCTCAGAAAAGTTGGCGAGCTTGCGGATGGGGTTTACAAAGCTCGTGATATAGAGCATGAAGGTCAGAAGGTCGATGTACTGGATCCTCCCCTGCATGATCAGAAGGCCTCCTACGGTGATCACGGACACAGACAGGATGCTGACGAAGAATTCCATGACCGCCTGGAAGATGCCCATCTCCCGATGGAACGCGCGCTTCGAGGTCTTGTACGCGGCGTTGGAGCGGCGGAACTTCTCCTCCTCCAGATTCTCGTTGGCGAACGCCTTCGCCGTGCGCATGCCGGAAAGGCTGGATTCGATATCGGCGTTGATCGCGCCGGTCTTCTGTTTGACGCGGCGCGAGACCGCGCTCAGCGCGCGGCGGCGCGACATGACGAGCGCCAGAAACAGCGGTATGATGATGCACACCACCAGCGCCAGCCGCCATTCGATGCTGAACATCACCACCAGCGCGCCCGCGATGGTGACCATCGAGATAAAAAGATCTTCCGGCCCGTGGTGGGCAAGCTCCGTGATCTCAAACAGATCGCTCGTCAGCCGGCTCATGAGCTGGCCGGT
>CAZWKZ010000006.1:2082-26603 GCA_964633935.1 uncultured Oscillospiraceae bacterium
TGTGGTCAAAAAAGTCAAAGCCCAGCTCCTGCATGTGCGTAAACAGCGCCTCGCGGATATCGGCCTCAACGCGGATGCCGAACGTGTGGCCCCAGAGGCAGATCACATAGTACAGCGCCGAACGGATGATGTACGCCACCGCCACGATGGCCATGATCGCAAAAAACGTCCCGTACGCGTTCTGCGGCAGCAGATCGTACATCGCCATGCGTGAGATGAGCGGATACGCCAAATCGACCGCAGCAACCAAAAACGCGCAGAACATATCCAGCGCGAACAGCCTGCGGTGGGGCTTGAAAAAGGACAGGAACGCTGCCATCGTGCTCTTCTTTTGATACTCTTTTGTCGTCATGTCAAATTACCCCATGCTGATTTCATTTGCTTCATTATATCGACGATCACTGGAAAATGCAAGCTCTGCAGTTGCAAAAGCGCGGCCCGGCATGCTATGATAGGCGCAGAAGGGGCGGGAATGGCATGCTTGAGATTTTATACGCCGACGCGCAGCTTGTCGTGTGCGTCAAGCCCGTCGGCACGGGCGCGCAGGGCGATGCGCCGGCTGCAATGCCGCAGCTGCTGCGCGCGCAGCTCGGCTGCGGGGAGATCTTCCCCGTGCACCGGCTCGACCAGATCGTTGGCGGCGTAATGGTCTACGCAAAAACAGCGCAGGCTGCGGCCGCGCTGTCCGCGCAGATACGATCGGGCACATTTGAAAAGGAATATCTCGCCGTGCTGCGCGGCGCGCCGGAGCAGCCCGCGGGCACGCTGCGCGATCTTCTCTACCACGACCGCAGCAAGAACAAGACGTTCGTCGTCAAAACGCGTCGCACCGGCGCGCGCGAGGCGCAGCTTCAGTATACGCTTTGTCAGCGCGCAGCCGACGCCGCGCAGGTGCTTTCGCTCGTGCATATACAGCTGCACACAGGCCGCACGCACCAGATCCGCGCGCAGTTTTCCGCGCGCAAGCTGCCGCTTCTTGGCGACGGGAAATACGGCGGCGGCGATAACCGCTGCACCTGCGCGCTGTGGTCGTACCGGCTGTCGTTCCGCCACCCGCAAAGCGGCGCGGCGATGACGTTTTCCATGCTGCCGCCAGACGGCTTTCCTTGGCGTCTATTTTCACTGGAGGGATTCTGATGTGCTATGAATATCTGACGCTGCCGCTGTGCGTGCTGGAAATTACGGCGGACGACACGGCCGTCACCGGCGTGCGCCGGGCAAACGGGACCGGGCCTGCGCATCCAAACGCGCTGACGCGGCAAGCGGCGGAGGCGATCGCGGCATATTTTGCCGGCGATACGCTGGCCTGTCTTCCGCTGCGTCCGGCGGGCACCGCGTTCGAGCTGGCCGTGTGGCAGGCGCTGCAGCGCATTCCCTACGGCGAAACCCGCTGCTATAGCGACATCGCCGCCGCCATCGGCCATCCCGCCGCTGTGCGCGCTGTGGGCCGCGCCATTGGGAAAAATCCCATTTTGCTCTTTATTCCCTGCCACCGCGTGTTGGGCAAGGACGGCAGTCTCACCGGCTTTTCCGCCGGGCTGGACCTCAAACAAGCTCTGCTGGCGCTCGAAGCGCAATAAAAGGCCCCGAAAGCTGCGCTTTCGGGGCTTTTGCCGCGCTATTCCACTCCGGCGGCTTTTTTCCACGCCTCGGCCTTGCGGTCAAAAAAGACGTTTTTGCCTGTGATGCTGATGGGAATGCCCTGCCAGATGATATCGCCTTCTAGATAGTGCATTTCTTCCGCGGCCTTGCCGGCCGAGAACAAAATGCGGTTGTCCACGCGCAGCTCCGCCGCCTGCGCGACAGCCGACGAGATCGCAATGCCCAGATCCATCGGCGCAAAAACGCAGTTCGCGCCCGCCGCGCGGCAATCCGCGCACGAGGCAAAGCCGCACATCGAACAGTACGGCAGGCCGTACCAAGCGCGCTTTACGCCGATGAGCACCACGGCCTGCGATTGCAGCACATTGAGCGCGTCGCGGAAGAAGTGCCCCTCCGGTCCGCCGAACACGCGGCGGCCGATTTGCTTCATCTTTTCGCTCAGCGCGATCAGATCCTCGCCCGTCAATACCAGCGTGACGATGTTGTCCATTCCCTTGGCCTTTGGCGCGGTGCGCGCCGCGGCGCACATGAGCGCGGCAGCCTGTAAAACGGCCGACTGCTCCATTTCAAGAGACGAATAGATCATTAGATTCCCTCCCGTCGGTAGTTCTCCTCGTTACTCTACGCCCGTTTTGGGGGCTTGTCAAGTCCTCGCGGGCGCTATGCCGCGATCCAGAGGGGAAGATTGTCCTCGATCCGCACCTGCAGCTGCCCAAGCCCCATGAGCCACGACAGATACGAGCGCAGCGTATTGCCCGTCAGCGCATACTGCTCGAGCGTCATGTGCTGCTCATAGCGCGCAAAGATCGCCTGCAGCAGCTGCTCAAAGCGCACGCCCGCACGCGCCTGCGCCAGAATGAACTCGGCCAGCTCATAGATCTTCGCGCGGTTCGCGCGCACAAGCGGCGCGATATCGCTCGTAGCCGGCGCGTGCGCCGGCACAAACATCGCCGCCTGCATGCTCTCGACCTTGTCCAGCGTCTCGAGATGCGCGGCGATGTCGTATAAAAACGTCAGCGCATATTTTTGCAGCGTCTGCTCGCTGCACACGCTGTCGGCCAGATACACGGTATCGTCCGGCGTGCGGAAGCCCACCATCTCAAAGCAGTGCCCCGGCAGCGGGATGATCGTGACCTCGCTTGGAAAGAGCGGACTTGTAAACGGCGTGACACGGCTTGGCTGGGCCAGCAAAAATTTATGCCGCAGCGCATCACACGGAAAGCCGCCGTAGACAAACGACGGCGAGAGGATCGTATTTTCTGTGATGGCGGCCTCCACCCCGCTGGAGAAGACCGGGCAGCCCGTGCGGCTCTGCAGCAGCCGGTTGCCGCCGATATGGTCAGCATGCGAGTGCGTCAGGAGCACGCCCTTCAGCTGCCAGCCGTTCTTTTCCAGCGCCTGCAGCGCCTTTTTGCCGGCGGTCGGGTCGCTGCCGCCGTCGATGAGGTACGCCTCATGCTCGCTTGAGACATACACGCCGATCTTTGCCGGACAGTCGAGATAATAGCTGCAGCTGCCGGCTTGTAGCAATTCATACATACCACGTCCTCCTTTTGCACTATCATAATATCCGCTGCGGCCATGTTTTGCAAGCAAAATCGGCGGGCAAGCGCCGGCCTGGACGATTTTTGCAGCGCCCATACCCATTCTTTATTGACAACTTCTAAACATTCTGGTATGCTGAATGTATAAATATGCCCGTGGCCATAAACCATGGGCTTTTTTGTTACAGAGGAAAGGAAGGGGATCTGAATGAGCAAAACAACAAAGCAAAAAGCGTACACCTCGCCGTACGAGCTTGACGGCAGAATCCCTCTGATCGAGGCGATTCCGCTGGGACTGCAGCATGTGCTGGCCATGTTCGTGGGCAATCTCTCACCGCTGCTGGTACTGATGGCCGTGTGCGGCATCACAACCGACGCGGGCTACGGCGCGCTGCGCGTGTCGCTGCTGCAAAACGCGATGCTGGTCGCGGGCCTCGTCACGTTCCTGCAGCTCTATCCGATCGGTCCCATCGGCGCGCGGCTGCCGATCGTCATGGGCACGTCCTCCGGCTTTATCGGCGTCAACCGCGCCATCGCCGTCAGCATGATGGCGGGCGTCGCCGCCGGTACGATCACCACCAGCGTCGAAGCCGGCATCTACGCCTACGGCGCGGTCATGGGTGCGTCGCTCATCGGCGGCGTCTTTGAAATGGGCCTCGGCTTCTTGATCAAGCCCCTGCGCAAATTCTTCCCGCCGGTCGTGACCGGCACGGTCGTCGTCGCGATCGGTCTGAGCCTGTTCTCCGTCGGCATCGGCTTCTTTGGCGGCGGCAGCTCAAACGCCGACTATGGCGCGCTGTGGAACCTGTTCCTCGGCCTTGTGACGCTGATCGCCATTTTGATCTTCAAGCACTGGTTCAAGGGCTTCCCGTCCGTGGCGTCGATCTTGCTCGGCATCATCTTTGGCTACGTCGTTTCGTTCCTCATGGGCCTGTTTTTGCCGCACACGACCGTTGTTGACGGCGTAGAGGTCACCTGCGCGTACATCACAAAGTGGTCCGAGGTCAAGGACGCGGCCTGGTTCGCGGTGCCGCAGATCCTGCCCGTGACGCCGCAGTTCAACATCGGCGCGATCATCCCCATGTGCATCATGTTCATCGTCACGGCCGTTGAGACTGTCGGCGACACCGCCGGCGTCGTTCAGGGCGGTCTCGACCGCGAAGCCACTGACAAAGAGCTTTCCGGCGCGGTCGTCTGCGACGGCTTCGGCTCGGCGTTTGCTACGCTCTTCGGCGTGCTGCCCAACACCTCGTTCAGTCAGAACGTGGGTCTGGTGGGCATGACCAAGATCGTCAACCGCTTCGCCATCGCCATGGGAGCGGCCATTCTGGTGCTGGCCGGTCTGTTCCCCAAGATCGGCGCGGTCATCTCCATCATGCCGCAGCCCGTGCTGGGCGGCGCGGCGGTCATCATGTTCGCCTCTATCGTCATCTCCGGCGTCAACCTCATCACCACCGAGCCGCTTACCGGCCGCAACTCGACCATCGTCTCGGTGGCGCTGGGTCTTGGTTACGGCATCGGCTCGACCACGGCGGTGCAGTCGTTCATGCCCACCTGGATGGGCTATATCTTCGGCGGCTCCGGCATCGTACCTGCAGCGCTGCTGGCGATCGTACTGAACATCGCCCTTCCCAAGGACAAGAAGTGATCGAGTATCCCCCATATATCGCAAGGCGGCGGACGCAGATGCGTCCGCCGCCTGATCGTCTGTCAAGTCCTCATAGCGTTCGCGGCGCGCCGCCGCAGCCTTGCCAAGCAAGCGGCAAAGCCGCTCGCTTGGCGCGCGTTATTCCAAAATCGTGCCGCCGCCGAGCACCGTCTCGCCGTCATACAAAACGGCCGCCTGCCCGGGCGTGACGGCGCGCTGCGGCGCGTCGAACACGATCTCCACTCTGCCGTCCGGCAAAGCCGCCGCAAGCGCCGGCTGCTCTTTCTGGCGGTAGCGGATCTTCGCCCTGCAGCGAATCGGGCCGGCCGGCGGCTCGCCCGCGATCCAGTTGAAGTCGCCCGCGAGCAGGCGCGTGCGGTAGAGCGCGCTGTCGGGTCCCAGCACCACCGTATTGTCCTGCGGCCGGATGCCGCAGACGTAGGTCCGGTCGGACATCGCCAGGCCCAAGCCGCGCCGCTGCCCGATCGTATAGTGGATCAAACCCTTGTGCCGGCCCAGAACGTTTCCCTGCAGGTCGACAAAATCGCCCGGCTCGGGCGTTTTGCCCGTATGCAGCGCGATCACGGCGGCATAGTCGCCGTCGGGAACGAAGCAGATGTCCTGACTGTCGGGCTTATCCGCGCTGACGAAGCCCGCCTGCGCGGCGATCTGGCGCGTCTGGACCTTGCACAGCTCGCCCAGGGGAAAGCAGGTATGCTTCAGCTGCGCCTGCGTCAGATTGTAGAGCACATAGCTCTGGTCCTTCGTCTCGTCAAGCGCCTTTTTGAGCACATAGCGTCCGTTCTCCTGTCCGACGCGCGCGTAGTGGCCGGTCACCAGGCAGTCGCAGCCCAGCAGCCGCGCCCGCTCGTAGAGCCGGTCGAATTTCAGATAGCGGTTGCAGTCGATACACGGATTCGGCGTTCGCCCTTCGCAGTAGCTGCGCACAAAGTTGTCGATGACGCAGTGTCTGAAATCCTGCGTGAAATTGAACACATAGAACGGCATATGCAGCCGGTACGCCACGCTGCGCGCATCCTCCGCGTCGTCCAAAGAGCAGCAGCCGCGGCTTTGCGCAACGCCTGCGTCCTCGTTCTGGTACAGCTTCATCGTGCAGCCGACGCACTCGTAACCCGCGTCGAGCATCAGCTTTGCCGCCACGCTCGAATCCACGCCTCCGCTCATCGCAATCAGCGCCTTCATCCGGTATTCTCCTTCCGCATTGCCTGACGCACAGGCGAGTTTTCGTAACCATAGCACGATTTTTTCCCCTTGTCAACGAGTTTCCCGCTGCAATCGCCGCCTCCCGCTGCATACTTCTATACGCTCCGGATGCCGTACAGGCACGGATTTTCAAATACCGACTCGCCCAGCGCCTCGCCGGCACGTTCCACGGTTTTCCGATAGACCTCGACCGCACGCTGCTGGAGCTTTCGCTCATCGATCTGGGTGAGCGTCCGTCCCTCCATCATAATCTCGCCATTGACGATAACGAGGTCGACATCCTGCCCCATCGCAAAGTATACAAGCCGTTGAACCGGCATATCCACGAAGGGCGTCAGATGCGGCTGCCAGGTATTGACGCGGATGATGTCCGCCTTTTTCCCGACCTCCAGCGACCCTACATATCGATCGATCCCCAGCGCCTTCGCCGGTTCGATCGTCACCATTTCCAGGACCTTCCCGCATGGCAGCAGTTTTGTGTCCCGAAAATGCGCGCGCTGCAAAAGCTGCACATTTTTCATATCCCGCCACAGATCATAGCTCCGGTCCGGCGCGGTGCCGTCCGTGACCACGGCGACCTTGATCCCTCTTTTCAGCATATCCAGCGCCGGACACCAGCCTTTGATATGCGCGTGCGCGGTAGGCGCATGGAACACATACGCGTTGCTGTCCGCTAGGATCTCCAGCTCCCGTTCACAATAGCCTGTGGAGTGTGTCAAAGAGAGCTTCCACTCCAGTACCTCCGGCGTATGTTCATACAAAAAAGCGACGTCGCCTCCGGTGGCATGCGTGTGGATCGGCACGTCGTATTCCCGGGCAATTTGGAGCATCTGCTGATTGTGCCTGATATTCGCCTGCACGCTTTCCCCGCGGCGAAAGCCCATGTTGCCGGGGGCTACTATGCACTGCTGCCGGGGATGCACGCCATTGAGCGTTCTGACCGCCTCCTGCGTCACTGCAAACGCCTGTTCCGGCTCAATTTGCCGCTGCGTATAGCTGCCGTCGCCATGATACGTCCGCGCCAGCTTGGGCCAGGGGCCGTTTGCGCTTCCGATCCCCGTTAAGGAGCGGATCCCGGCCCTCACAGCGCCTTCCAGGGACGACTTCACCGGCCAGAGCGCATCTATGCGCGGCGTGTTTCCGACCATGGATACGCCGCTTGTCACGCCGAATTTCAGCCGCTCAGCCGCGGCAAGCGCTCCTTCTACATACCAAAATTCCTCGTCGGTGAACTGGTAATATATCGACTCGATCACCCTGCCCCAGTTGTCGTCGCCCATGTGCTCGGCCAGGACCTTTGTCAAGCAGTGTCCCGCATGGCCATGCCCGTCTATCAGTCCCGGCAAAATCGCCGTCCCATCCAGATCGATGACGCGCGCTGCCTCCGGCAGCGGCGTGCCGTCCATCTGGCCGATACACGCGATGCAATCGCCTTTGACTCCGAGAAATCCCCGCGAATAGACGCGGTGCTGCGCATCAACTGTGATGATCACCCCGTTTTTTAGCAGCAGATCCAACAATTTTGCTCACTCCTTTCCAGCAGACGTCCCGGCGGTCGTTTCAACCGGCTTTTGCAGCCCGTCAATGAACAGCTGCACATTTTTTAGCCCGCGCGGACAAGCAAGCAGGCATTTTGCGCAGGTATACTTGTGGTCCATGCCTCTTTTTTCCGCAATGCGAAATCTTGTCTCTGAGCAGCGCGCGCAGTTGATCATCTCGTCGCGCAGCGTGCTGGGCGTCCACAGTTTTCCCGTCAGATTGCGGAAGGGACAGGCTCTCACACAAAGATCGCAGTCGCCGCATTCACTTTTTGTAACGGGGGTCCCCGTCGGGAAGCTCTCTGCGTAAAACACCGCCGGAATCGTGAAAATATGCGGACCATATTCATAGGTAATCAGCAGATCATTTTTTCCGATCCATCCAACGCCCGCGTTCCAGCCAATGTATTTGGCGGACAACAAAGCGGTAAACGGAGGCTTCATCGTATATGGTGAGCTTCCCGGAATCAGAAACGGAATCTGCGCGCTTTGGCAGGCCTGCGTGATTGCCTGCCGGATCCTGCTCGTGCGTTCTGCGCCCCGCCGCTCCTGCTGATGCTGCCGTTCCTCCTCATAGGAGCTGTCCGCCCCCATGATCTCTGCATAGGGGTGGTAGATGATCATCGCATAGTTATACCCCTGCTCGAGATACGTCTGGACTGGCTGCGGGCAAACCCCATACCGGGTCCCGGGGAATGCCCCCAGCGTTTCGTCAAATACCTGCTTAACATCTTGCCGCATACCGTTCTGCTCCCCTTCAGCATGGATGCCGCTTTCAAACTGCGGCATACCGCATCGCTTTCTTTTCCAGCTTTTTGAAGCACAGCTGTACAAGACCTACAAGGATAATATAAATGCAGAATATTATGAGATAGGCCTCAATAAACCGGAAGTACTTAAATGCCAGCGCCTGCGCCTGACCCGTGATTTCCAGAACATCCAACGCAAAGGCAAGCGAGGAACTTTTGATCGCGTTGACGACCGTATTTCCGATAATAGGCACCGCCACGGTGAAGGCCTGGGGCAATACGATCCGGCGGTATGCCTGCACAGAGGTCATTCCCACCGAATGCGCCGCCTCAAGCTGCCCCTTGTCCAAAGAAGCGATCGCAGAGCGGAAGGCGTCTGTCAGATAAACCGTCGACGAAAAGGAAACAATGATACAGGCATATATGATCGGGTTCCAGGAATATACATCCACGTCCGCGCCGATAGAGTTGAAGAAGGACTGAATGAGCACCGGTCCGCGGTTATACATGAGGTAAATCTGGAGAATGGTCGGCGTGCCATAGATCAGCGACATATATACCTGCACGATGGCGGAAAGCACCGCCACCTTTTTGTTCAGGATCAGCGCAAATATCAGCGCGAACGGAATCGCGATCAGCAGTGCGCCAAGGACGATCACAATCGTTGTGGGGATATGACTTGCGATATCCGGAAAAGCCTCCGCTATAAACTTCCAATCCAGTCTCATACGCTCTGTTCCTTTGCCAGCCTGTATTTTTCTTTTCTGATTATCATACGGTCAATGGAAAACGCGCGCTCAAGCAGCTTAAATAACCTCGTGAGGATCACGCTGACGGGCCAATAGATCAGCGTCATTGCAACAAACGCTTCCAGCGAATACGCTTTGATGTCCAGATCATTAAAATACAGCCCTGCTCCATAGATATCCCGCAATCCGATGAGATAGGCAAGCGATCCTGTCTTTATCAAAAAAACGATCTCATTGCCGATATTCGGAATCGCCACAGGGAATGCCTGCGGCAGCACAATCCGCCGAAACGCCTGCCATTTTGTAAGTCCAACGCTGACCGCAGCCTCATACTGCCCCTTATCCACCGACTCATACGCCGCACGCAGAATTTCTGAGGCAAATGCGCCGATGGAAAGCGAAAATGTAATGATCACATATACAATGATCTCAAATTCAGGAATGTGGATCCCAAAGTCCTCCAGCGTTGCCGGGATCGCGTAATACACCAGCAGCAACAGCACGATCGACGGCACACAGCGAAAAATCATCAGATAGATTTTGTTGACCCATCGCAAAACCCGAAATTTGCTATAATGCATCTTCAGCAGCACAAAACCAATGGCATACCCAATCACAAGGGAAAAGACCACATAAGTTAAGGTCACCTTGCCATATGGGAGGATTTTAAGGAAGTATTCCGGGACCTTTGACGCAGTAAATCTCATATCTCACCCAATCAATAATCAAATACATTGAGGCCAAAGAACTGCTCAGAGATTTCCACCAGCTTTCCTTCCTCCTTCAGCTGTCCAAGCACTTCATTCACCTGCTCCGCCAGATCCGTCTGACTCTTATTGATAAGGGGATACGTGGGAACCGTAATCACGACATCATACGCCAGCTGATCCTTCAGATCATGGAACGCGCCATCTTCGGCCTCCACCTCTGCGTTCCAGGAAAACATCTGTGTGATGCCGGCGTCTATACGGTCGTCGACAACCCACTGCACATACTCGGCAAATCCGCCATAATTGTCCGTATAATCGAATTCGATCGGCTCGTCCGGATGCTGCTCGTTATATTCCTCGATCACGCGAGTCAGTCCATTGCCATGGTTAAAGGGCTGGAAGCGAATGTTGCTTTCGGCGACTTTATCCAACGTGTCGATATCGGCATACTTGACGGACCGATAGATGCCCATCGGGCTGGAGCCGATCTGGTTTTCCGGCACATTGTATTCCTCTCCTCTTTCGACCGTGTAGAAGAGGTTGCCAAGCGCGATGTCATACTTTCCGGTGGACAACCCTGTATATAGGGCGCTGGAGCCATCCACATTGACATACTCAAAGCGATAGTCCTGCAGACGTTCATCGACAAGCTTCATCACTTCGACTTCATAGCCCGTTGCATTTCCGTCCTCGTCAAAATATGTATTGGGATAGGAGTTGCTGAACGCAACTTTTATGGTCTGCGCACTCTCGGCAGACACGCTGTCTTCGCCCGCCGCCTCAGATTCATTGCCGGCGTTTTTGCTGCTGCATCCAGTCAGCACAGCGGCAATCAGTGCGAGCACGCCTATCACAGAAATCAATTTCTTCTTCATTTTTTAAAACCTCCTAATATGGACCGTTTCTTGCTGCGATCAAATCACGTACGAAAAATCAGGAATAATCCTGCGCAAAAACTGTCTTGTCCTTTCATGCTCCGGCCGGCTGAAAATACGCTCCGGCGGACCTTCCTCTATGATCCTCCCCTCATCCAGAAATACGACCTTGTTCGCGACATCGCTGGCAAAAGACATCTCGTGCGTCACGACGATCATGGTAACGCCTGTCTTTGCAACCTTTTTCATGATATCGAGCACATCCGCCACGAGTTCAGGATCCAGGGACGACGTCGGCTCGTCAAAAAGGATCACCTCAGGATTCAGGACAATGGCCCTCGCGATCCCCACGCGCTGCTGCTGTCCGCCGGACAGATTTGCCGGATAATAGTCGTACCGGTCAGACAGGCCAACGTTATCCAGCGCCTCCTTTGCCCGCGCTTGCGCTTCTGCCTTCGGCATTTTGCGGGCGGTGACAAGTCCCTCCATCACGTTTTCCAGCGCCGTCTTGTTCTTGAAGAGGTTATAATTCTGGAAGACGAAGGCAGTCTCTCTGCGGACCTGCAGAATATCCTTCTTGGAAACTTTTTTCAGATCGTATACCTGATCGTTTATGCGAAAGGTCCCCTCGTCCGCTTTCTCTAGGAAATTCAAGCATCTGAGGAACGTTGTTTTGCCTCCCCCTGACGGACCCAATATGACGACCACATCGCCCTTCTCTACCTTAAGGCTGACGCCCTTGAGCACCTGGTTGCTGCCAAATGATTTTTTGATATTGCTGACTTCTATCACGCTGCCTGTCTCCTTTGCCGCTGCAATGTCGTTTGCTCTTCCGTTTGGTCCCAACCGATCGGGGTATTCCATCTTGCCGAACTTTCCTATTCAAAAGTACTGTGGCGGCAGCAATCGAGTCGGATGACGCCGCACAAGTTCGAATATTGACATAGAAAAAGCCCGGAAAGCCTTCATCAGCTCCCGGACTGTATATAGTCAAAACATAATCCTACCGCTATGGATCAAGAATTATGGGCATGCCAGTACGCCCGACCATATAATTAGCCCGGGAGCACAGCATTCGACCACATCGGAAATTATTACGCAGCATTGTTAGTAAGATGCCGTTCATACCGCTTCACCGCCTTCATTTTCATACTTACCCACTCGGTTTATGTAGATATTAGCACGCTTGGTCCTCGTTGTCAATACGAAACCGCAAAAAATTTACCCATTTCCCTATTAAGTTAATTCCAAGTCTCGGGCAAGACCATCTCCCGCAAAGATCCGCCCAGCCACGGATATGCTCAACGCCTCTTTGATGACAAAACCCCGTGCCGCGAAATTGCGGCACGGGGTCGTCTCTATTTATGTTATTGCTTAGCGCCAACTGCTGGCAGAATAGTTGGCATCGTTGGACGTGGTAGACTTGGCATGCGCATTGGTGGGGTCGAGTCTAATCCACCCGTCTTCGTCCGTACCAGCGCCGAGCGCCGTTTTGTTGAGGCCCGTCACGTCGGGGCTGACCGAGACCCAAGCATGGCGTCCGGTTTTACCGCTGGACGTAGTCAACTCGCCGCTGACGACTTTACAAGGAATCCCCAGACTGCGGAGCATACCGGCCATCAGGATGGCAAAATGCTCGCAGACGCCGATCTTGCTGGTCAGAATGTGGTCCAGAATGAGGTCACGGTCGCTGCCGACATTTGCTTCACCGGCAGCCTCTTTCGCATCTTCTGCCGCAACCAGCGCATAATCATACTTGATGGTACTGGAAACATAGTTGAAGATGGCCGTGATTTTCTCAGCGTCGGTCTTGCAGTTCTTGGTCAGTTCCAGCGCCTTGGCCGTCGCCAGAGGCGCATTTTCATAATCGACTCTGACGTGAGACAGCAGCAGAAGGGCGGACTCGTCAGCTTCAGCCGTAAAGCGGGCCTGCAGCGGGGTGCGGATTTTGCTTTCATCTGCAAGCTCTTCGTTATTGTAAAGCGGATAGACAGAAATTGCATATTCAGTGCTGCCGCCGGCCAGAGGAATATTGACCCAGCCGTCGTTGGTCAGGTACTTATCCTTGGTCAAAATCCAGCGTGTATCCGAACCATCGATGTGGCCATTCTTGTACCACTGTACGCTGATTTCTATCTGCTCTGTGATATGCTCGTTGATTTTGATCCTGACATAGCTGTCATTGGCGGTAGACCAGTCGATTTCAGCGTAATCATAGCCGATATGATTGGTGCCGAGAACCTTGGCGTCAGCACTGGTCTGGAAACCGCCGAGCGTATCAGACGACATAAACTCAATATCAGCCAGGATCTTATCTGCTTCTGTTTTGCTGAACCCGGCCTCGGCCAGCAGCTGATAAGCGCCTTCCTTGTCGCCGGTATTGATCGTAATATTACCGGCGGCCGTGGTCAGTGTGAAATCTTCACCCTTGACGGCTGTGCCGGAGCTGCCCAGCAATACAGTCCTGCTCGCTTGGTCCCAGTCCACGGCAACGCCGAGCATATTGCTGACCGCCCGGATCGGCAGATAGGTAGTGCCCTTGTAGGACACCGGATAGACCACGGTTCCGATCGCGTCTTTCATGGTCTGCACTTCGCCGTTATACTTGACCGTCACGTCAGGGCTCAGGCGAACCGTGATATTCGCAACGGCAGGCTTGGCGGCATTGGGGTCCGCCTTGGCGTAATCGGCGGGATTGTCCGTGTCGCTCAGCAGGACCGTCTTGGTCGCTTGGTCCCAATCCACGGCAATGCCGAGCATATTGCTCACAGCACGAATGGGCAAATACGTCGTGCCCTTGTAATTGACCGGGTAGACCGAATTGCCCTTGGCGTCGGCCATGCTCTGGACTTGGCCATTGTAATTTACGGTCACATCGGGACTCAGACGCGCCGTGATGTTGGATGCCGTCTCAGCCGCGTAAGCGGGAACGGCAAGGCTGATCATCATAATCAGCGCAAGTACCAGCGATATGAACTTTCTTCCGTGCTTCATGTGCGTTTCCTCCTATGCGCCGCCGATGGCGGCTGTTATTCCCAACGTACAGCCCCGGGGCGGGACCTCTGGCCCGGCCCCCGGGCATTCCGCTGAGATAACAAAAGCGGCGCAGGATGCATCATCCTACACCGCTTGAAGCTACGCACACATCTATCATTCCCCACTTGTAAAGTCAAGGGAAAACTGTTAAAATAAATTTTGGCGCAGTAATCCTGCTGTGTGGGAGGTCCCATCTCCTGCATAGGGGCGCATGGGATGGCGGTCCTGTGCGCCCTGCCTTTACTTCTGTTATCTCTGTCCTAATTATAGTATTGTGTCCGACGAAATGCAAGTCACAAATTCGATATATTCAGCGCGATAAGCCGCCGCAGCCCTGAGGTCCGGCCCCTTTTGAGAGCCTGACAGCGCGGCGCAGCGGACGGCTGGAGCAAAATAAAAAGGGACCTGGGACGATAGATATACCGTCCCAGGTCCCTTTTCAGCGGTCAGGAACCGCCGTGCGATAAATAAGCGCGAACACGTCCTTTGTGATCAGAACCTCAAAGTTCGCCGCTTTTAATTTTGGTGGAGACTAATGGACTCGAACCATCGACCTCCTGCGTGTGAAGCAGGCGCTCTAACCAGCTGAGCTAAGCCTCCGCGCGCAAGTATTATAGCAGAGTCCACGCAAAAAATCAACCCATATCTTTTGTCCAGAAAAATCTTTTTCAAAACCTGCCCCCGCGCTGTTTTTTGGGCTTGACCAATGGCAAAACTTGGAGTATACTACCCTTTGAAAAAGGGAGTAGTTGATACGCATGGTCAACATTCCCCGGCTTGGCCGGTGGTCATGCGCCTGCGCCGCAGGAACGAGACTTTTCGCACGTAAGGTGCAGAAGGTCTCTTTTTTTCGCTCCTTTTCCGCCTTTTAAACCTGAAAGTGAGGAATTTTGTATGGATCTAGTCATCACCATCGCCCTGTTTCTGCTCGGCCTGGCACTGATCGTCAAGGGCGGCGATTGGTTCGTCGACGCGGCCAGCTGGATGGCGGCCGCCTCCGGCATCCCACAGTTCATCATCGGCGCGACCATCGTCTCCGTCGCCACCACTCTGCCCGAGGTCATCGTCTCCACCATGGCGGCGGCCGAGGGCAGCACCGAGATGGCCATTGGCAACGCCATTGGCTCGGTCACGGCCAATACGGGCCTTATTATGGCGCTGTCGGTCATTTTCCTGCCCGCTGTCATCCGGCGCGGCCAGTTCGCGCCGAAGGGCCTTCTGATGCTCGCCAGCTGCGTCGTCTTGTGGCTGCTATGTCTTGACGGCCAGCTGAGCGTGCTCGAGAGCGTGCTGGTGCTGGTGCTGTTCGTGCTGTTCATCTTTGAAAACGTGCGCAGCGCCAAGCTGGAAACGGCCTCGGGCGGGCAGAAGCCGGTCGAGATCGACAAAAGCAAAAGCGCCGTCGTCAAAAATATCGTGTTGTTCGTACTTGGCGCGGTATGTCTTGTCATCGGCTCCGACCTGCTGGTCGACAACGGCACAAAGCTGGCCGCGATGATCGGCGTATCCGAGCGCGTGATCGCCGTCACGATGGTCGCCATCGGCACGTCGCTGCCCGAGCTTGTCACGGCCATCACCGCCATCGTCAAAAAGCAATCCTCGATGTCGGTAGGCAATATTCTAGGCGCTAACATCATCGATATCACCGTCATTCTGCCGCTGTGCGCGTTCATCTCCGGCGGCGCGCTGAGCATCACGCCAAGCTCTCTTTCGCAGACAATCTACCTCGACATGCCCATCTGCGCCATCGAGGCGGCGATCGCCGTGCTGCCGACGCTCGTCCTCAAAAAGTTCCATAAGCTGCAGGGCATTTTGATGCTGTGCGTGTACATCGCCTACGTGATCGTCACGGTCATGATCTGACGGCTGCACGGTGGCCTCGTGCGCCCGTCCGACCTGCCGGAAAGCCTCCCCGAGTTCTTTCCGGCAGGCGTTTTTTACAGCCGCTGTTGGGAAATTTCCCCTTGTACTATGTGAAAAAAACGTATATAATAGAAAGCCGGCGCTTATATTTATAGAAAACCGTTTCCGGTATGCCACAATACTCTCTCTTCGGAGGAAAATATTATGTCAACTGCAAAGAGCAGTAAAATAGAACAGTATCTCCAGCCCGGCAGGCACGTGCACCTGGTAGGCATCGGCGGCGTGTCGATGCGTCCGCTGGGTCTTGTGCTGCGCAGCATGGGCATGCGCGTCACAGGCTCGGACATGAACGCATCCGTGTCCACCGACGAGCTGATTGCCAAGGGCATCGACGTCTGCATCGGCCATCGTGCGGAAAACGTGGCGGGCGCAGACTGCGTCATCCGCACTGCTGCGGCGCACAACGACAATCCCGAGATCGCGGCCGCGCGCGCGGTCGGCATCCCGATTTTCGAGCGCGCGCAAGCCTGGGGCTATATCATGCGCGCCTATCCCCACGCCATCTGTGTGGCCGGCACGCACGGTAAGACCACGACGACATCTATGCTGACGCACATCTTCATGCAGGCGGGGAAAGACCCGACGGTCATGATCGGAGGCTTCTTGCCCCTGCTCGGCGCAGGACACCGCGTAGGAAGCGGCGATACCATCATTCTGGAAAGCTGCGAATACTGCAATTCGTTTTTGAATTTCTTCCCCACGACGGCGGTCATTCTCGATATCGACGCCGACCACCTGGATTTTTTCAAGGATCTGCAGGATATCGAGCGCTCCTTCCGCCAGTTTGCCGAGCTGGTGCCGGACGGCGGGCTGATCGTGGCCAACGGCGACGACGCGAACACCCGCCGCGCGCTTTCCGGGCTGAAGTATCTCCGCTTCGGCATGTCTGAGGGCAACGACGTCTGCGGCAAAAACTTCTCCGCAGATTTCCGCGAATTTGACGTATATTGCGCCGACGAGCGCTACTGCCATCTGCGCCTGGGCGTGATCGGGCGGCACAACGCCATGAACGCGCTGGCCGCAGCGGCGGTGGCGTGGAAAGCCGGCGTCTCGGGCGAGGACACCGCCGCCGCGCTTGCCAGCTTTACCGGCGCCGGCCGGCGGCTGGAATTCAAGGGCAGCTACCGCGGCGCGGACATCTATGACGACTACGCCCACCATCCAGGCGAGCTGCACGCGCTGCTCGAAGCGGTGCGCATGATGGGCTATCGGCGCATCGTCTGCGCCTTCCAGCCGCATACGTATACGCGCACCAAGGCGCTGTTCGGCGATTTTGTGCGCGAGCTGCGCACGGTCGATCTGGCGGTCCTGACCGACATCTACGCCGCGCGCGAGCAGAACATGACGGGCGTAAGCTCGCTGGAGCTTTCGCGCGAGATCCCGGGCAGCGTCTACTGTCCGTCGCTGCCGGACGTGACAGCATACCTCGCCGATGCCGCGCAGCCAGGCGATATCATCCTCACCG
The DNA here is from genome assembly GCA_964633935.1 of uncultured Oscillospiraceae bacterium. Lineage (GTDB taxonomy): Bacteria > Bacillota > Clostridia > Oscillospirales > Oscillospiraceae > CAG-170. Next base: position 19,146 of record CAZWKZ010000006.1, read on the forward strand.
TCGGCGCGGGCGATATCTACCGCGCCGGTCTGGCGCTTTTGAATCAGTAATGGACGCAAAGCCCCGCCGCACATGCGGCGGGGCTTTTGTGACGGTCGGCTGTTTCGCGCTTCAGCGCCTGCTCCTGCGGCAAAAACAGACCTGACAAGCATTGACATCGCTTTGATCCCTGCCGTATAATGAAATCAAAAAAGAAAAGAACTGAAAATGGAGGAACTGTTATGATTCTGGACATCTACAAAAAGGTATTCGCGGTTTTGAAAAAACGGCCGGTGCGCCTGTGGGGCGTATCCTTGCTGTATCTGGTGCTCGTCTGGCTGGCGGGCGTCGGCTTTATCGGCGTCCCCGCCGTGGCCTTTGCCATCGAGCTGGCCCTCGGCGCCGGCATGGTCATGATCTATCTCAACAGCTACCGCACCGGGCTGCAGCCCAAGGCCGTCTATCTCTTCTCCGCATTCAACAAAGACCGCTTCCTGCGTGTGGTCGGCGGTCTTGCATGGATGCAGCTGTGGATCTTCCTGTGGTCCCTGATCCCGATCGTGGGCATTGTCTTCGGCGTTATCCGCGCGTATGAGTACCGCTTTACCCCGTACATCCTCATGACGCGCGACGACGTCAAGGCCACCGACGCCATCAAGATCTCCAAGCAAGAAACCATGGGCTACAAGGGCCAGATGTTCGGCGCAGACATTCTTGCGGCGCTGGCCGTCACTGTGGCCGCGCTGCTTCTGGGGCTGTTCGCCCGAATCCCATACATCGGTGTGATCTTCGCGATCGTCAACGTCCTGCTGATGATCGCATGGGTGCTGTTTGGTTCGCTGTTCTTCGGTCTCGTCTCCGCCGCATTCTATATGCAGATTCACTCCCGCCCGGCGAACGATAGGCCCGCACCGGCTCCCGCTCCTGCGCCCGCTCCCACTCCCGCACCGACCCCCGCACCGGCTCCCGCTCCTGCGCCTGCTCCTACTCCTGCGCCGGTCCCTGCTCCCGCTCCCGCGCCGGAGGGCGAAGCCGCGCCAGCGGAACAGCCGGCGCCGGAGACCGGCGCCGAAGCGCCCTCCGTCCCGCCGCGCCCGGCGTTCTGCACCAGCTGCGGCGCGCCCGTACAGTACGACGAAAAGTTCTGTACCCGCTGCGGGCACAAGCTGTAATAGTCCAACAAAGGCGCGTCCTGCAAGCAGGGCGCGCCTTTGCGCCTGTCTGGCCGGACGACGCGGACGCCGTTCAGGGCGTAAACCAGAAAAAACAGACGAGCAGCCGTCAATTGTCGGGATGTAAGCCATGTGCAGCAAAAATGTAACAAGAAGTTGACAGGATGTAAAGCGCGTGCACCAAAAATGTAACAAGAAAGTGACGGGATGTAAACTACATGTGCCTTGTATTTCAGTGGGATATACATATATAATCAGGAGTGAAAAGGATATGGAAATTCGGGAGAAATTGATTGCATTACGAGAAAACGCGCAGCTGTCGCAGATGGAGCTGGCCGACCGGGTGGGCGTGTCCAGGCAGACGATCTCGCGTTGGGAAAGCGGCACGGCCGTACCGGCAACGGATAATCTGAAGGTCTTGGCTGAGTTCTATGATATATCCGTGGATTGGCTGTGCAGTGACAGTTCTACCTGGCCTCTGCCCGAGGCTGAATCTTCGACCACCACACAGTCGGTCCCATCGAAAGCAGCGGGACAAATCGTATCTAAGTCAAGAGTAACTGCAAAAAAATGGGCCGTGATTTTAATATGTGCTTTCCTGATCGCTGTTGCCATATTCTTCTGCATTGCAAAATCGAGGAACACGGGCGAAGGAACGCCAATCAGTGCACTGCCCAGCGAGGATGTAACTGGTGACCCTGAAAGTAGTTTTGATTTTGAGTGGTAAAATGGAGGTAAGATGAATGAATCTTAAAAAAAGTCTTTGTCTTTTCATGGTAGCCGTCGTACTCTTCTGCTGCCTTGGAATCCAAGCCACAGCAACTGACATGCCAGCCGAGACAACAAGCCTTCGCGCAACGGGGAATTTCCATGTTGTCGTTTCCCCGGGCGTCATTGAGAAAGCCAATACAAAGCTGTCGTTGGAAGCTGGCGAACAGGTAACCATCAAAGCAGCCTATTCGCCATTCTCTGCAAGTGTCGATATTGGATTAATCGATAGCAGCGGGGTTTTCCACTATTTTACAGCGGAAAATGGGATCTTTGATGAGACCATCATCATTGAAACGCGTGGAAACTATACTTTTGCGATAAGAAACAATTCGACTTATGCAGTAGAAGTGACCGGATATGTCAATTATTAAGAACACGCCTTAGCTAAGCAAGTCTTTATTAAAGTGGCCATTTTATGAAGATAGAAGTCATTTGCTATGTCATAAAAAGAAAGGAGACATATCATGAAAAAGACGATCAGAAAAGGCATTTCAGTGGTTCTGGCCCTTGTAATGATACTATCACTGAGCTGTATGGTATTTGCCTCTGAGGCTACAAAAACAGCAACCAGAGGCGGTAATACGCTGACAGGGTATCTAACGTATTGGGCGCAAGAGAGTGTGGGCGGTGGTTCCGGCGATATGGAGATGTCTGCATCCTGGTCGGGCGGCAAAGTCCAAAAAATTTACGCGACGGCAGAAGTCGTCGATTTTGTCACGGGCGATTCGCTTAAGACCATCAGCAACAATGCAAGTAATGCATCCTCCGTAATGGCAACCGGGCTGGTTGGAATTCTCAATACAACAAAGGTTACTGTTTTCGGCTGCGGCGAAATCCGGGATACGTTCAGCTTGCTTGTCTATCCGACGATTTACGGCACCTATGGCAAGAGCGACGGCACCTAATCAGCGAATTTGCAAACAGGACCGGTATGTGAAGGGGGCGCCCTTTTCGGGCGCCCTTCCCATACACAACATAGAGAAGGAGGACGGCTATGACGAACCAACGCAGACATTTCGCGCTGCTGCTTCTGGCTCTGTGCATCATATTTATGACTGCATGCTCGAAACAGGCGCAAGACCCAGTACAAAACGAATCGCTGCCATCCATGCAGCCCAATACCGCTGAGGCAGAGGCCATAGCGGTTTCGGTTGCCCCCGGAAAATACAGCACGAATTATTTTTCGTCAAGCCGGTTATCCATTGTATCGTCGGCTGCGGCAGACGAGGCAACCGCGTATTTATGGGGCTGCAATTTTCAAAACGATGTGAAAACAGACTGGATCCTTCAATACAGCACAGACAAGTCCTTCGAGGAATATCCGCTTTCTCTTTCCGAGGGCGGTTATATCACAGCGCTGGACGCTGCGCAGGGCGAAGTATATTATGTGGAACGGGTTGACTTGGAGGACGGCTCGGCCGAATGGTTTTTGCACGATTTGCAGGGAGCGGAAAAACTGACATGGCCGGAGCAGACAAGCAGTTTAGGCAGCCTCGTCATTGGCGCAGGCCTTGCATATATCGCGGATGGAAGCACCGTGTATACGTGCAGTCTGCCGGATGGAAACATGCTGCATACGGCGTCGGCAGGGGCGGAGATCACACAAGCCCTGCGGGTCAAAGATGGAAGCGCCGTTTTCTACTGCGAAAACACGGGAACATTTTACCGGATAGAAAACGAAGGACAGACGCTGACAGAGGCGGGAAAGCTTCCGCTGCTATTTCAAAACTGCAAGCCGGTTTCCGGCATGAATTCAGAGTATGACTGTCTGATTATTGGCGAGACCGCGCTGTTTGGCTGGAATATTGGCGCGGCAGAGACAACACAGATTCTATCGTTTGATACATATGGACTGGTGTCCAGCCATTTCAGCGCGTTCGTCTGCCTGAAAGACAGCACGTTTTTAGGCGCAACATGGAAAAGCGGCGAACTGGAAGACCGATTGTTCTGGTTGGATCCTACAGACGCTGCGCAGACGGATGACGATGAGAAAATTTTGAGAATTGCCGGAAATAGCCGGGCAATGGTGATATCTGCGGCAATATCCGATTTCAAGGCGCTGTGTCCGGAATACACGGTTGAATATATCGACTATAAAGAGCGGTACGGCGATCAGGCGCTGCAGCAGCTTCAGCTTGATCTGATACAGGAAAACGCGCCGGATCTATTATTTGTAAACGGTCTTCCCTTAGAGGCATACATCAGCCGGGGATTGCTAGAGAATCTGTATGAATGGATCGACGCCGATGATTCCGTGACTAGAGACGATTTTACGGGCAATTTATTGGCCCAGATGGAGTCGCATGACCATAATTTATATCAGCTCCCACAGAGCTATTCCATCGTAACGACAGCCTGCATGCAGGCGCGCGGCGGCGCAGAAGCGGGATGGACCTTTGCGACGGTCAATGAGGAAATGGAAGAAAACGAAGGCCTTCTTTCCGTGTTTTATGGAGAACCGCAAGAATCTTTGGCAAAAACATTGCCGCTATATATGATTCACGCGCTGGTAGATTATGAAAACGCGCAATCCCATTTCGATTCCGACGAAGCGGCTGCTTTTTTGACATTTCTCAATAACATAAAGCCGCATGACCAGATACCATACACGACAGAAACCGAACTGGACGCGCTGCGAAGCGGAGAAATCCTGTTTGCGCAGCTTATGATCCTTTCACCGGAGATGTTTACGGAAACCGACGAATCCTTTGACGGCGCATTGGTTTATCCGGGCTACCCAAGCGCAGCGGGAGGCAGCTTCTATTTGAACCTGCCCATGGCGATTCCTGTAGCCGCAAAGGAAAAGGACGGTGCATGGAAGTTTATGAAAATGTTGTTCTCTTCAGAATACTATGCTACAAGGGGCGGCTGGATCCCGCTTCAAAAGGGATTTGACGCGTCCATGCAGGAGGCCGCCAAGCAGGGCGCATCGCAGCAGAGCCTGGATCGTCTTGCAAGGATCCAAGAGAACATCGGCAGTTTGGCATATTACGATGAGATGATTTCCGATATTATTCTGGACGAAACCAGCTATTTGTTTGCAGGCGAGCGAACAGTAGCGGAAACAGCCGAACAGATCCATCAGCGGGTTCAACTGTACCTAACGGAACAATATGGATAACGGCCGGCAGTACCGGCTTGAGGACCGACCGGTTGGAACCGCAGTTAGCAATATACGTTTGAGCGAAAGCGCATGTGACGAGGTGAATCAGATCATCTCTCGATATGTTCCCGATATCTTGGCCCTTGGTTCACACGCAGCGAGCAGATGGGAGAAGCCTTTCCCGCCGTCTGCTACAAACGCCGCGGCGCGCGCTGCATCGTTATCCGCATATAGGCAATACCGCCGGGCAGGTGTTTCACCTGCCCGCTGGCCATAAGGAGTCGCTATGAAAAGAAAAGCATCGCATATCCTCGTCATTTGCAGCGTCATTGTACTCCTATTGCTGTGTTCCCTCTGCGCATGCTCCCATCCCCAGGCAGAGAGCTTTGGGAGCGTCGAACGGCCGTGGGACACGGCCAATCAGGAAAACGCGTCCGGCGGCGACGGCACATTGGGTATGGCCGCACCGGAACATGGCGGGCAAGTTCCGCTTTCATCAACGCAATATGAGTATGAATTGGCAACGCTCCCATTGCCGGAAGGGATGGTGATGGCCACGGCGCAGTGCCTCTGCACAGACCGGATCTATACCGGCGGCGTCGGGGAAAATGGCGCGGTGTTCGGCTATAGCTGCGCTGATCGCAGCAGACGGACGCTGCCGCTTCCCGGGGACTTCGAGTTCATCTATGCCATCTGCGAAAAGGACGGCGGCATTGCGGTTCTGTGCGGTACTTATCCCATTGCCTATTATGACGCGCAGGACAACATGGTAATCAACGACCCGCCGGAGGGAACGCTCTGCATTTTGACCTTTGACGCGGAAGGCACATTTCTGACGCGTACAGACCTGCGTGAAATCTATCCGGAAAACGGATACACCTTCAAGCAGATGGCCGTGACGGACAAGGGCTATGTGCTGCAAAGCAGAGCCGCCATCGTCGCGGTGTCATACGGCGGCGAAGAACTTGGCCGGATCCAGCCGGAGGATGCGTCGCGCCAATTCGCAGCGATGCAGGCCTGCGGCGGCCAGCTCTACGCCGTTTCCGGCGATATCCAGTTCCAAAATTCTAGCTGCACAGGCTTGATTTGGAGCAGTTCACACTGGCCTCCACGCTCGTGTTACAGGGACAGGCGATCAGCAGCCTGGGTTTGGACGGATTCGGAACGCTGCTGGTCAACAATCGGACGGCAAATCGCGTCTCCTATATTGACCTTGAAACCGGAAACCCCGTGGAAGCCTTTTCCTGGGACGAGATCGGCCTTGCATCGCAGGATTATCTGGAGGTGCTTGCATGGGACGACGGATATTTGCTCTATGCGCCGTATCAGGCGCAGATCTCCTATCTCCGTCCCGCAGCCGGCGGAGCCAGACAGGAACTGGTTTTGGCCTGTGACGCTTCGAGCGATGTAAGCAGTCTTGTAAATGCGTTTAACCAGTCGCAGGATAGATACCGCGTCAAGCTGGTGCGGTACGGCACGGAAGATAACACCATGAATTTGCTCCGCACACAGATCATTGCCGGAAACGCGCCGGATATCTATTGTTTCCCAACGCCGCAGACATTTGGCGAGGCGGCGTGCGCCGACCTGCTGCCCTTTTTGGACGCAGACCCGGACGTTGGGCGCGAGTGGTTCATCCCCAGCCTGCTGGATGCCATGACGCAGGATGGGAGGCTCTATTGGATGCCGTATACCTTCGCGGTGAACACATGGGTCGCGTCCACGGACGTCTTCGACCAATCCGGCGTCAGTCCCAGCGAATGGCAGGCACGTCTGAAGGCGTTGGATACCACCGATCCTATTTTTGAGTGCTTTGCCACCAGCGAGTGGCTGATGGGTTGGTACAGCAGTTTTGCAATCGGCCAGTTTGTAGATTTTGAACAGGGCCGCTGTGCTTTCGACACCCCGGAATTTGCCGAGGTACTGCAGTTCTGTAAAGACTGGGGCACAGACGGTGAGATATCCATGACGCCGGAGCGCCCTGTTATGAAGTTTGAGCATATTACAACCGCGCAGCGGACCGGCGCGCTTGGCGAGTTGTACCACGATACATACTGTTATGTGGGCTTTCCCACAGAAAACGGGAATGGAAGTATGTTTGACGTCACGATGTGCTTTGCGCTTTCCGGCATGACGGAAAAGCCGGACGGCGCGTGGGCGTTTTTACAGTTTGCCATGCAGCGTCTTTCCCAGTCCTCCGGCGCTGAGCTGCAAGGCCTGGCGGGCCTGCCCGCTTCGATGCGGGCGCTTCAGACCCGGCTGACGTTTCTGGTCGAAACGGGCGATACCTTTCTGGGTGACACGACGAAAATCAAGCCTTCGGACGCAGAACAGTTCCTCGCGCTTGTGGATGAGACGACCGTCCTTGGAAGCGCCAACGAGGAAATCCGCCAGATCATCGAAGCGGAAAGCGCTGCCTTCTTCGCCGGCACC
>CAZWKZ010000007.1:0-26333 GCA_964633935.1 uncultured Oscillospiraceae bacterium
GGCGATCAGGCAGAACTGGCCGGCGCCGATTTTCACGTCGCCGACGCTGACGACCGTATCGTCGGGGTGGAATTTGCGGTTGCAGCACTTGAACGGATCGCTCACGCGCTTGACGCTTTCGACGATATCAAGACTGGCGAGCAGGTCGAGGTCGACCTTGCTGGTGTCGCCGATGAGGCCGAGCACCGTCTGATAAGTACCCTCGGAAATGTGCACGCCAAGGCTCTGCGCCTTGAGCCAGCCGATGAGCTGCTCGCGCTTTTCGTGGGCGACATTGGGCTTAAGAATGACAATCATGACTGATTCCTCCACATCTATAACTTTTGCATAGAAAAAGCGGCACAGTGTAATCTGTGCCGCAAAAAAACAAATCTAAGATTTTTTACGCATCACAAATTACCCTTACTATGTTTGCATAGTAAAGTAAAAGTAATACGCGCCAAAAAACATACCGTTCATCGAAGAGACTCCTTCTTACAGTTGTGTTGATTTTACCTCCGATCGGGACAAATGTCAATCCCCTGCGACAGCTTTTTTCGCGCAGTGGCAGCGTTTGGGAAAAATACAGGCGCGCGGACGGCGTTGACAAAAAATCGCAGGTTCTGTATACTGTAACTAAACATATCCTTTTTGCAGGAGGGGAGCAGCATGCAATGTCCGAAATGCGGCGCGCAGCTGCGTGCGCAGACGGGGTATTGCCCGCAGTGCGGCGCGAAATACGAGGTGCGCAGGGTGCGCCGGCCGGGAAAGAAATGCCCCGGCTGCGGGCAGATCGTGGCGGCCGAGGCGCAGGTTTGTCCTGACTGCGGCCATGTGTTTGCCGCGCCTACGCTGCAGCGCGCGCCGGAGCAGGCGGCGTGCCCGGCATGCGGCAGTCCGTTACAGCCGGACGCGATATTCTGCGGCGTGTGCGGCGCGAGCGTACAGGCCGCGCCGCAGGCAGATCCCGCGCCGGGAAAGCGGGCAAAAAAGCAGAAGGCGCCAAAGCCGCCGAAGGCAGCCGAGCCGAAGAGCGGCCTTACGGGGCTGTTCATCACCTTGATCGTGCTGCTTTCGCTGATCGTGCTCGGCTCGGCGGGATTTTTGATCTGGTATTTCTTTGTATAACACAACAGTCGAACTGGAAAAAGAAAAGAGGAGGCATGGAAGATGGAGTTTACCAATATTCCCCCGATGGACCCCGGCCAGCAGCCGGAGGAAGATGCGGTGTACTATGTGGATGAGGCGGTCGTCGTGACGCCCGATGCCGCAGAGCAGACGCCGCCTGCGCAGCCGCAGCCGCCTGCAGGCGCTGTGCGGCAGAAAAAGCCATGGAACAAACGGATCATCCTTGCCGCCGTCGCGGCAGTGGCCGTGCTGGCACTGATCGTGGTGGTCATCGTTTCGGCGGTTGGAAATTCGCCGGTGAAGCTGGTTGGCGATTCGATCGGAAACGCGCTGTCGTCGGCGGGCGATAACGAGCTGCTTGCGACCATGGAGAAGGCGCTGGAGGGCGGCAGCTTCGCGATGGAACTGCCTGTGAACGATCTGACGCAGTGGCTGTTTTATGGCTACGGCAGCCCGACGGTAGGCGAAGACGGCGCGGCGGGAACGCTCAGCGTCAAGGCGTACACGGACCTGCCCAATGGAAATCTGGCGCTGACGGCGCAGGCGCCGTTTGCGGGCGAGGCGCTGAACGCTTCCTTTTATGTAGATGCAGATCAGGGGACGGTGGCGCTGTCGCTGCCTGAGCTGCTGGATGATACCTACGGCGTGAATGTAAAGAAGCTGCGCCAAACGCTGCCAGAGTCCTTCCTCGCGCCCAACAGCGGCTCCTTCGCACTGGACGAAGAGACGTTTGACCAGCTCCTGCAGCAGCTCGAGCAGTTTGACGGCGACGTGCAGAAGCAGAATGAGGCGCTGGTGAAGCAGGTCAGGAAGACGGCGGATAAGCTCCTGAGCGAGCTTTTGAAAAACGTCGAGGAATATGCCGAGATCGAAAAAACGAACGATGAGGTAACGTTTGTCAGCAGCACCGCGAAGGTCACGCGCGTACAGATCGCGATCGACGGCGCGGCCATGTCGAAGATCCTAAAGACCACATGCAAGTGGGCCTATGAGAGCAAAGACGTGGAGCAGACGGTGACGGATATCTGTGAGCAGTACGCCGCGCAGCTTGCTGCGGCGCTAGAAGAGCCAACGGCCGACGCCAAGGAGCTTGCCGAGGAGTTCTATGATGATTTGTACGATATGATCGACATGTGCGACGAGATCGAGGATGCGTGGGAGGATACCGAGCTTGCGCTGGAGTTCTACATCACAAAGTCCGGCAAGCGTCTGGTGAAGCTGGACGTGCAGCTTGAGGGCGACGGGGAAGACACGCAGCTGACGCTCACGGCCGGACCGACGCTGGCTGAGCCGGAGCTGATCCGCGTGCAGTATGACGACGAGTGGGAAAGCTATGACGTTACGTATAGCGTAGAGGAGAACACCGCGAAGCAGTACAGCGCAAAGCTGCGCGCAAAGGAAGACGGCAAAACCGTGTCCAGCGCAAGCGTGAGCTGGGACAAGAAAGCGGGCGATCTGCGCGTCAAGTATGAGGACGAATACGAATCGGTCCTTGTCAAGGGCAGCTTGCTGCTGGACCGCAAATCGGCTGTGCTGTACATCCGAAGCATTACGAGCGACGACGATATTGTCAAGCCGGATCTGACGCTCACCGTTTTGACAAGCGACAAGATGCCTCAGACGCCGGAATATACCGAGTTCCTGCTTCTGAGCGAGGAAGAGCTTGCGTCACTTGCCGAGCAGCTGCAGCAGAGACTCTACGCGCTCATGGGACTGACATACTGAATATAACGAAGCGCGCGGACGGGAGGCGACGCCATGCGCTGTAAGAACTGTGGAAGCCGGGCGCAGCCTGGGAAATATTGCTCTGGGTGCGGCATGCTGCAGCCGCCGCGCGTGGCGAAGGGACTGAAGACGGCGGTGGGCCTGCTGAGCGTGTTGGCAGTCTTGCTGCTGGCGGCGGCGGGCTATGTGGCGCTGAAGCTGGCGCCTGCAAAAAAGGCCGCGGACGCGCAGCCGGCGACGCTGGCCGAGCTGCGCGACGCAGGCGACACGCCGGCGCGTGCGCTGCCGCAGAATACGCAGCAAAAGCGGCAAGCGCCGCAGGCGCAGGAATCAGAGCCTGACGCCGCGTCTGGATCAGCCGCGCCGCAGCTGCAGGAATCGGAGGCAGATGCCGCCGCAGCGCTGGAGGCACAGGAGCAGGAGCAAAGCGCGGAGCAGGCGGTGGACGACGAGGTGAAGGCCATCCGCGCCGAGTATGACGAGATCGAAAAGAACCGCCAGGCCGGGCGCTACCGCCAGATAACGCTGCGGCAGAGCGCATACGGCTGGACGGACGGCGAGACGCCGGTCTGCATCGTCCTGCGCAGCGGCGCCGATGGACTGGACTTTGAAAGAAGCTACTATTTTACTGACGGGATGCTGCGCTTTGCCTATCTTGAGGCGGACGACGCATGCAGGCTGTATTTTAAAGACGACACGCTGCTGCGCATGCGCTATGCCGAGGACGCGACAAAGGCTTCGGTTTCGGTCGACTACGACGGCTCCGGCGGCGAGGAATACGAAACGTGGCGGGATTTTGCGCTCGGCGAGGCGTATGCGCTGTATTTTGACGCCTGTGAGGCCGCTGCGGCGCAGAGCGAGTATATCCTGCCCGACAGCGACAGCCGGTATCTGACCGAGGACGATCTGCGCGGCCTTTCTTCCGACGAGTGCCGCCTGGCCAGAAACGAGATCTTCGCGCGCCACGGCAGACGTTTTGACGATCCGGCGCTCCAGGCGTATTTCGACGCGTGCAGCTGGTATACGGGCACGGTTGCGCCGTCTGCCTTCGACGAGCGCGTGTTCAATGAATATGAGGCGGCAAACGTAGGCTTTATCCGCGACTATGAGGCCGCCATGGGTTACCGATGATGAAAAGACGAAGACAGCTGGCGGCGCTGCTTGCCGCAATGCTGCTGGGGCTGTGCGCGTGCGCGTCCGTATCTCCGCCGGCGCAGCCCGCGGCGGAGTCAGCGCCTGCACAGGCTGCCACAGCGGCCGAGACGGCCGCAGAGACACAGACCGCTGCCGTAGAGCAGGAGTCGCAAACTCCTCGCTACATTGCGCCGGAGCGTGTAACGTCCGCGCAGGCGCCGCAGACGCAAACGCCTGCGGCGGCGGAGGAAGAGCCGGAAGCGCCGCAGACGAACGACGAGGTCGAGGAAGCGCCGCTGCTTACCGCGGCGCTCGCTCAGACGGCGCAGCGGCTGGTGGTGGTCGATCCGGGGCACCAGGCGCAGGGAAATTACGACACCGAGCCGATCGGCCCCGGCGCGTCGGAGCAAAAAGCGAAGGTGGCCGCCGGCACCTACGGCGCGGCGAGCGGACTGTACGAATATGAGCTGACGCTTGAGATCTCGCTGCTGCTGAAAAGCGAATTGGAGCGGCGCGGCTATGCGGTCACGCTTACGCGCGAGACGAACGATGTGGATATCAGCAACGCCGAGCGCGCGGCCGTGGCGAATGAGCTTGATGCAGACGCGTTCGTGCGCGTGCATGCCAACGGCTCGGAGAGCACGGCCGCGAACGGCGCGATGACCATCTGCCAAACGGCGCAGAATCCCTATAACGGCGCGCTGTATGACGAGAGCTATGCGCTTTCCTCGTGCATCTTGGATGCGCTGGTGGAAAAGACAGGGTGCAGGAAGGAATATATCTGGCAGACCGATACGATGGCTGGCATCAACTGGGCGCTTGTACCGGTCACGATCGTGGAGGTCGGGTATATGACGAATCCCGACGAGGACGCGCTCATGGCCATGCAGGCGTATCAGCAGAAGATCGCCGAGGGCATCGCCGACGGACTTGACGCGTACTTTGAAGATCAAGCGCCATAAGAAGGCACTGGCTGCGGGCCGGCGCCATAGAACAGAGCTTTTTGACAGGCAAGAGAAGACCACCCGTTGTTGGAAAAACGCCGGGCGGTCTTTTGTTTTGCAAAATGACGCCGATCATGCTGCCGCCTCGGCTTCCTCTATTTCGCGCACCAGGCCTATGGCCGCTGTTCTGGCGCAGCTTTTGCGCTAAGCGCCGATTACAGCCGGAAGACGGTCAGAAGAATAGCCGCACGCTGAGCGCCGCCATGAAAAAGCCTGTCAGGTCGGCTACGACGGCGGCGGGGATGGTGTAGCGCGTCTTTTTGACGCCTGCCGCGCCGAAATATACGCCGATGGTGTAAAACGTCGTCTCAGAGCTGCCAAGCATCACGGCCGCCGTGCGCCCGACGAGCGAGTCGACGCCGTACTGCTGCATCAGCTCCGCGCCCACGGCCAGCGCTGCGCTGCCGCTGAACGGACGCACGAGCATGAGCGGCACCAGCTCCGGCGGGATGCCGATCCACGCGCAGGCGGGCGCGAGAAGGCCGGACATGCGGTCAAAAAAGCCGCTCGCGCGCAGCATCGACACCGCCGTGAGCAGCACGATGAGCGCCGGGGCGATGGCGGTGAGCAGCTTCAGACCATCCTGCGCGCCGGCGACAAGCGCGGGATAGACCTCCTGCTTTTGACGCAGGGCGTAGACGCTCACAAAAATGAGCAGCAAGGGAATGAGCAGATCCGTCATTTGCGCCACCACCTGCGAAGCAGCCGCGCGGCGAAAATTCCGCTGCTCACCGACACACAGGAGGCCAGCCACACGGCGGGCAGGATGTCGAACGCGCTGGCCGCACCGAGGCTTGCGCGCAGCGCCGCCACGGTGGACGGAATGAGCTGCACCGAGGCGCTGTTCATGACGATCAGCAGGCACATGTCATCTGTGGCCTCGTTCGTAGCGGCGCACTGCTGCATGCGGCAAACGGCGTTTACGCCCATGGGCGTGGCTGCGTTGCCAAGCCCCAGCAGATTTGCCGATAGATTGGCGCATAAAAAGCCCATCGTCCGCTCGTCGCGCGCGCTGTCGGGAAAGAGTCTGCGCAAAACCGGGCGCAGCAGGCGCGTGAGCTTTTGCGTCAGCCCGGATACATCCATGAGCTTTGCCAGCGCGCTCCACAGGCAGATCGCGCCCGCCATGGAAAACACAAGCGTGACGGCGCTCTGCGCGCCTGTGAGCGCCGCCGCGCCGACGGCCTGCGTGCTGCCGGTCAGAAGGCCTGTCAGCGTGGCGAGCAGCAGCAGCGCGAGCCAGATGAGCGACATTGCCATTGTCGGAACCTCCCAGTCAAAAATTAAGAAAAATTAAGAAAATCAAAATTCTGGATGTTCAAGATTTGGACATAAATGGATGTTATGATGGAGCGGTCGAAAGAAAAATGAGTGCGGACCCGTGCCAGGGGGGCAGGGCTGCCGGTGGTGGAAAGAAGTGTACAGGAGGTTCCAAATGAAGTCCACGGGAATTGTTAGAAAAGTTGATGAGCTGGGCAGAATCGTACTGCCGATTGAATTGCGCCGAACGCTGGATATTGCAGAGAAAGATGCGATAGAAATTTATGTGGACGGGGCCTCGATCATTCTTAAAAAATACGAACCGACCTGCGTGTTCTGCAGCGATTCGAAGAACGTGATGAACTACAAGGGAAAAAACATCTGCGCCAGCTGCTTGAAAGAGCTGAAAAAACTGTAATAAGAATCAAAAGGCCGGGAGCCGTTCATTCGAACGGCTCCCGGTTTGTTTTATGAGCGCGGCGATGTAAGGCGGATCCTCCTGGAAAGTTACCGCGCCAACTGTTTTGATACGAGGTGTAGCGAGCAATAACCTGCATCTTCAAAGATGATTCCCTCATCCCGATATCCGTTCCGCATGAAAAACTTCAAGTCGCCATTTGGAAAAACGCCGGCTTCATCTGTGATGGCAATCAACCTTGTGTATCGCCTGCACAGGCAGCGCTCAAATGCCTGCAGCTTTTTATGGAATGCGCATTTGAGAACTTGACAAAAGGGAACAACATAAAATATAATATTCGTTATATAACATAAATAATAAAAAAGGAGCGAAATCATGCCGCCGAAAGCAAAAATCACAAAAGATATGATCATTCACGCTGCGTTTGAGGTTGCCCGAGAAATGGGGGCAGAAAATATAAATGCAAGGACGGTTGCAAAAAAGCTGAACTGTTCCACACAGCCGGTCATGTATCATTTTGCGACGATTGAGGAGCTGAAAAAAGCCGTATATGAAAAAACTGACCGATATCATACGGCATATTTGATGAATATTGAAAAGCCGCAAGATGGGGTGATGCTTGGAATCGGATTGAATTATATTCGTTTTGCGATTGAAGAGCCGCATTTATTTTGTTTTCTCTTTCAATCGGGCTTTGTTGCTGAGAACAGTTTGCTTGAAATGATAGATTCTGAAGAACTCACACCCGTTATTTCCGCAATGCAGGGAGCAACAGGAATGAGCGCCGTTCAGACGAAGGAAGCTTTTTTGACGATATCCTTGTTCGCGCATGGATATGCCAGCATCATTGCGAACAATTCATTAGAGTACGACGAAGAAATCATAAAGGCACATTTGGAACGGGCATACAGAGGCGCGATTTTAGCCGTTCAGGAGGAAACGAAATGAAAAAGTTATACGAGAAAAGCGAGTTGGCATGCGCAATTGTTTTGATTGTGATTTATTCAATCCTGCAATCCGTGGCAAATCCGCTCAATAAAACTATCGGGATTGAAAGCTCTGCCAATGCGATTTTCAATCTTGCGCTGAGTGTTGTTCTTTTCTGTTTTATCAGAAAGAATCATTTACTGGAACGGTATAGATTTTGCAAACCGACCGCTCCCGCCCGTAGTTTCCTTTGGTACATTCCGCTGCTGATATTGGCAACGCATAATCTTTGGAACGGCGTGGCAATCAATTTTCCTTTGCCTGATACGCTCTGCTACATCTGCTATATGCTTTGCGTCGGCTTTGTAGAGGAAGTGCTTTTCCGAGGATTTCTTTTCAAGTCAATCGCCAAAGACAATGTAAAATTGGCTGTTATCATTTCAAGCGTTACGTTTGGTTTAGGCCATTTGCTGCATTTGGTAAATGGAAGCGGTGTCGAGCTTGTTGCAAATCTTTGCCAAGTCTGCGGAGCAATTGCGGTTGGCTTCCTGTTCGTAACGATATTTTACCGTGGCGGCAGCCTGCTTCCCTGCATACTCACACACTCTGCGATTGATGCGGTAAGCGCCTTTGCCAACGAAACGGGATTGACGGATGAAAAACGGATTTTGCTTAGCCTCTCACGGTTTGTTATTGTTGTGGCGTATACTTTAATTCTTGCAAAGACATTGCCGAAAAAGCAAAATCCGTGACAGAATAAAGAGGATACGGCCTTGCTTCAGTCTTCTGCGGTCTCCTCGCGGCAGGCGTGCAGAACCGCCTCGTAGAGCGCGTTTTTTGCAAGGCCCGTCTGACCGGCGACCAGCTTGACGGCGTCCTTTCTGGAAAGACCGGCGGCGAGCTGCCCGCGCACGAGCCTGACGGCGTCCTCGACCGAAACGGCAGGCTCCGCCGGCGCGTCTGCGCCCGCGAGGACAAGAACAAATTCGCCGCGCGGGGCGTTTTGCGTATAATGCGCCAGCGCCTCTGCAAGCGTGGTGCGGTAATACTCCTCGTGCAGCTTCGTCAGCTCGCGGCAGAGCGTGATTTTGCGCGCCGGGCCGAACGCCTGCACAAAATCTGCCAGCGTGGCCAGCAGCTTGTGCGGCGCTTCGTAGAAGATCATCGTCCGCTGCTCGTTTTTCAACGACGCCAGATGCGCCTGCCGGCTTTTCTTGTTGATGGACAAAAAGCCCTCGAAGCAGAACCTGCCGGTAGGAAGCGCGCTGGCGCTGATGGCGGTGACGAGCGCGCAGGGACCCGGAATGGCGCATACGGGAATGCCGCTGTCTGCGCACAGGCGGACCAGATCCTCGCCCGGGTCGGAGATGGCTGGTGAGCCGGCGTCGGAGACCAGCACGCACGTCTCGCCCGCGAGCAGGCGCGCGGCGATGCGCGGGCCGCTCTCGGCCTTGTTGTGCTCATAGTAGCTTACAAGCGGTTTCTTCAGCTCCAGAAAGTTCAGCAGCTTCAGCGTGACGCGCGTATCCTCGGCGGCGATGAAGTCGGCCTGTGCGAGCGTCTGGCGGCAGCGCGCGGAGATATCGCCCAAATTTCCGATGGGCGTGGGAACGAGATAGAGCGTGCCGGGCATGGTCAAGCCTCCTGTCGGTGATAGATGGTCCGGTATTCCGCCGTCTCCGCGCCGTCAGGCGTGAACAAGACGAGATCCGGTTCGTAGGTAAGCCCCGGCTTGGCGTTTTTGCGCGCTTCAAGCAGCACGAGGCTGACGGGCGCGGCGCAGGTGTGCCGCACAAAACGGATGCGCTTTGGCTCGAGCGCGCGTGCGCGCATGGCGCAGATGACGTCGACCAGCCGCTCGGGCTTGTGTACAAGCGTAAGACTGCCGGCGGTCTTTAGTAGCCACGCGGCGCAGCGGCAGAGATCGTCCAGCGTACAGGTAAGCTCTGTGCGCGCCGCAGCGAGCGCAGCGGACTGCGGCAGGCGGCCGCTTTTCGCAGGATAATACGGCGGGTTTGCAATGACGGCGTGAAAGCTGCCGGGGGAAAAGAGCGTGCGGTACTCGCGCAGATCGGCCTCGATCACGCGAAAGCGATCCTGCAGATGGTTTTCCAGTGCGTTTTGCCGGGCGCACGCGGCGGCGGCCGGCTGCAGCTCGACGCCGGTGACGCGCAGGCCGGGATACCGGCCGCAGAGCAGCAAGCTGATCGCGCCGCAGCCGCAGCCAAGGTCGCACACCGTATCGCCGTCTCGCAGACGGGCAAACGCGGCGGCCAGCACCGAATCGGTGCTCACGCGGAACTGATCTTCATGATAGCACATGCGGATACCGCCGAACAGCAGCTCCTCCATATATCCTCCAAAATAAAACAAGTCCGTGCGCCTGCGCAAAAAGACGCTGCGGTCTTAAAATACACGAATCGCCCGCCATAGGCGGGCGATTCGTGCGCTGCAGCAGGCAGCAATCCTTTGCCGACAAGCCGAGACGGGGTTTGTCAACAACCTTGGGCCTGTGCGTGATGGCACAGGCCCGCCGCCATGTACTTCTTTACTCCTGAGAGATCGCTTCGTTGGGGCATTCCGCCGCGCAAGTGCCGCACTCGACACACTGGTCGGCGTCGATGACGTATTTGCCGTCGCCTTCGGCGATGATGCCCAGAGGACATGCGTCCGCGCATGCGCCGCACATGACGCAAGCGTCACTGATTACGTAAGCCATAATTGCACCTCCATGTTTTAATGCGTCTTTATTCTAGCATGTTTTTTCTAAAATGCAAATGATAATTCTGTAAATTCGGGCAAAATGTGTTTTTTTCCAAAACCGGCGGTATAAAGCGCCGCCCGCGCGGCGAAAATCCAGAGAGGAAGGGAGTGGGCCGATGCGCAAAACGATGTTTTCGCCGGAGCTTCTGCGCCTGCTGCGCCGCGCGCGGCTGCTGGCAAAGGAGCTTGGGCACAGCTATGTTGGCACCGAGCATCTGATGCTTTCGCTGCTGCAGCAGCCGGGCCTGCGTGCCGGGCGCGTGCTGCAGCACGCGGGCTGGGAGGCGCGAAGCTTTCGCGGCGTACTGCTGGCCTCTACCGGCGCGGGCAGCTGCGAGCTTCCGTTGGTGCAGGGGCTGTCGGCCAGGGCGGCGCTTGCGCTGCACCGGGCCAGGCGTGAGGCGAAGATGCTGAAGGCTGCGCTGATCGAGCCGGAGCATCTTCTTTTGGCGCTCAGCCGCGACGACGGCTGCACGGCCAGCGAGATCCTGCGCGCGTCGGGCACGGATCTGGACTGTATCTTTTCCGATACGTATCTTGCTCTGCAAAACCGCGCGCCCACGCAGAGCGATGGGGGGAGAACAACGACGAGACTCTTGGAACTATACTGTGAAAATCTGCTGGATAAAGCGCCGCAGATGGAACCCGTGATCGGACGTGAGCGCGAGATCGCGGGCGTTCTGCAGGTGCTCAGCAGGAAGAATAAGAACAATCCTGCGCTCATCGGCGAACCGGGCGTGGGAAAGACCGCGATCGTCGAGGCGCTGGCGCAGCGTATGGCGGCCGGGCAGGTGCCGGAGCCGCTGCGGGGGAAAAAGCTCTACGCGCTCAATATGGCGAGCATGCTGGCCGGGACGAAGTACCGCGGCGAATTTGAAGAGCGCGTGCGCGACATCTTGGCGGAGATCAAGCGCTGCGGCAATATCATTTTGTTTGTCGACGAGATGCACACCATCGTCGGCGCCGGCAGCGCCGAGGGCGCGATCGACGCGGCAAATCTGCTCAAGCCCGCGCTGGGCAGGGGAGAGCTGCAGATGATCGGCGCGACGACGCTGGAGGAGTACCGCAAATACATTGAAAAGGACGCGGCGCTGGAGCGGCGCTTCCGTCCGGTCACCGTGCGCGAGCCGAGCCGCGAGCAAACGCGTCAGATCCTGCGCGGGCTTCGTCCCGGGCTGGAGCAGCACCACCGCATCCGCATCAGCGACGAGGCGATCGACGCGGCGGTGGAGCTGTCGTGCCGGTATCTGACCGAGCGGTTTTTGCCGGACAAGGCGGTGGATCTTCTGGACGAAGGCGCTGCGCGCGTATGGCTTGCGACCGACCGTGCGGGCGCCGGCGAGGCGGAGACGCGCAAGCGCGAGGTGACGCAGGAACTGGAAACGGCGGTGGCAAAGGGAGAATATGAGCAGGCCGCGCAGATCCGCGACAAGCTGCAGGGCCTTTTGCGCCAGCAGGCACAGCACGCGCGCGCGCAGCGCAGCCTGTGCGTCACGGCGCAGGATATCGCGCTGGCGGTATCGGACCGTACCGGCATCCCGGTAGGAAAGCTCTGCGCGACGGAAAAAGAGCGGCTGCTTGGGCTGCAGCATGCGCTCGCCTCGCGCGTGATCGGCCAAGCAGAGGCAGTGCAGGCTGTGACCCGGGCCGTCATCCGCGGCAGAAGCGGCGTGGCGGACAGCCGCCGGCCCGCAGCGTGCATGCTCTTTATGGGACCTACGGGCGTGGGCAAGACAGAGCTTTGCAAGGCGCTGGCCGACTGCGTATACGGAAGCCGCGACGCGCTCATCCGCATCGATATGAGCGAATATATGGAGCCAAGCTCGGTGTCGCGGCTCATCGGCGCGCCGCCCGGCTACGTCGGTCATGACGAGGGCGGCACGCTGACGGAGAAGGTCCGGCGCAGACCCTACAGCGTGGTACTGCTGGACGAGCTGGAGAAGGCGCACCGCGACGTGACGGGGCTGCTGCTGCAGATCATGGACGACGGGATTTTGACGGATTCCGTCGGCCGGACGGTCAATTTCAAGAACACCATGGTCGTGATGACGTCCAATATCGGCGGCGGCAATGAGCAGAAATCCGGCCTTGGCTTTTCCCCCTCCGGCGCGCAGGAGCGGGCGATGACGCTGCTGCGGCAGTACTTCAGCGCCGAATTTCTCGGCCGCATCGACTGCGTGGCGCAGTTTCAGCGTCTGGGTCTGGAGGAGCTTACGGCCATCGCTGAGACGATGCTGCGAGAAAGTGCCGGACGCTTTGCCCGGCAATCGGTCGAGCTGCGCTTTGGCGAAGACCTGGCGCGGCGTCTGGCGGCGGCGTGCATGAAGAATGAGGCCGGCGCGCGCGGCCTGCGCCACGAGATCCAGCGCCGGATCGAAGAACCTGCGGCGGAGCTTTTTCTGCAAAGGCCTGCGCTGCGCGCGCTGATCGTGCGATGCGACGGAGAAATTACAGTGGAGGAAGACGACTGAGCGGGCGGAGCGCAGGCTCCGCCCGCTTTTATTAGAACAAACGTTTAAAATTACGAAAATCGGTATTTTCGGTTAAAATTTGTAAATATTTTCTCGAAAAAAATTTTCCGAAAGGGGTTGCATTTTATGTCAACGCCTTTTATTATATAAGTGAAGTGGAGCTAAGTGGAGTAAAAAAGATGAAAATGGAGCGAGGTGAGAGGGAATGTACGGAAAATACAAGCACACGGTAGATCCGAAGGGGCGTCTGTTCGTTCCCTCAAAGCTGCGCGAAGAGCTGGGCGACGCGTTCTATGTGACGCTGGGCCTGGATCACTGCCTGAGCGTCTATACCGAGGCGGGCTGGCAGCACATTCTCGATAAATACAACGCGCTGCCGATCGTGCAGGCGAGAAAAATGCGGTTTCTCTTTGCCAACGCCGCCAAGTGTGAGCCTGATAAGCAGGGCCGCTTCCTTATCCCCGCCGAGCTTCGGCAGTACGCGGGGCTGCAGCAGGAGGTCACGTTCATCGGCCAGGGCGGCCACGCGGAAATTTGGGACAGCGAGGCCTACGAGGCGCTTGAGCGCGAGACGCTGACGCCGGAGAATCTGGCGGCGGTGATGGAGGAGCTTGGCTTCTGATGAAATTCGTACATCAGTCCGTGCTTCTGTGGGAGTGCATGGAGGCGCTGAACATACGGCCTGCGGGCGTGTATCTTGACGGGACGCTTGGCGGCGCGGGCCATTCGCTGCAGATCTGCAAGCAGCTGACGGCCGGCCGGCTGGTCGGCGTCGACCGCGACGCGGTGGCGCTGAAGGCGGCGGCGGAGCGGCTCAGACGCTATAAGAGCAAGATCACGCTCGTGCACGACAACTTTGCAAACATTGACGCGATCTGCCAAAGCGTCGGTATCGACTGCTTTGACGGAATGCTTTTTGACCTCGGCGTTTCCTCGCCGCAGCTCGACGACGGCAGCCGGGGATTTTCCTATATGACCGATGCGCCGCTCGACATGCGTATGGATCAGTCGGGCGGACTTACAGCCTTTGACGTCGTGAACAACTTTCCAAAGGACGAGCTTCGCAGGATTTTGTATGAATACGGCGAAGAGCGCTACGCGCCGCAGATCGCCGCCGCGATTGACCGCGTGCGCGTGGATCATCCGATTGAGACGACGCTGGAGCTGGTGGACATCATCAAATCCGCCATGCCGGACAAGGCGCTGCGCGAAAAACAGCACCCGGCCAAGCGGAGCTTTCAGGCCATCCGTATCGCTGTCAACGACGAGCTGAGCGCCGTCAGTCAGATGATGCGCGCGGCGATCGGTCATCTCAAGCCCGGCGGCAGGCTCGCGGTCATTACGTTTCACTCGCTGGAAGACCGCATTGTAAAAAACGCGATGGCACAGGCGGCGAAGGGCTGCACGTGCCCGCCGAGTTTTCCCGTATGCGTCTGCGGCAAAACGCCGCAGGTGCAGCTGCTCACCAGAAAGCCGATCGTCGCAACGGTGGAGGAGGTCGAGCAGAACCCCCGCGCACGCAGCGCGAAGCTGCGTGTGTGCGAAAAGCTGTGATATAACGTGGAAGGGAGGTACGCATCATGGCGGAGGAGAGAAGAAGATACTACGGCGCGGACGGCGCGGCGGCCTATGATGTGTACTCCAACAATTACCGCTCGAACGCTGCCCAGCCGCTTGAGCAGCCCCGGCGCCTGCCGGACGAGCAGCCGCTTCCTGAGCGGCAGCGGCGCGTTCGCGTAAAGACGGCTGTCGCACCGTTCACGCTGTTTGGCATGCTGGCTGCGGCGTGCATGCTGGTGCTGGTCATTTTCGGTTATGTGCAGCTGTACGAAGCGACGACTGAGGTGAGCAAGCTGGAGTCGCGGCTGCAGGAGCTGAATGCGGAGCAGGCGCTTTTGCAGAGCAAATACGAGGGCAAGATCGACCTTGACGAGATCGAGACGAAGGCGGCGGAGCTGGGCCTGCGCACGCCGGAGGCGGAGCAGATCGTCTATTTGAACCTTTCCGGCAGCGACCGGGCGGAGATCTACCGGCAAACCAAAACCAGCCTGATTGGCGAGATCGTGCAGACAATCGAACAAAGCGTTTCGAGCCTCATTGCATATCTGCGCCCCACGTCGGCATAGATTATAAGCAGTCAGGCTGCAGCAAGAGGATTACGAGGGCGGTCACTGCAATGGAACCGCCCTTGTTTTGACTATCGCGTCGGAAAGGCAAACACATGGCACGCAAGCTCCTTCATTTTCCCAAAAAGAATATCAACGTCAGGCTCACGCCGGCAGAGAGCAAGCAGCGCGCGAACCGGATGATTTTGCGCCGCACATTGATTTTGATGATTGTGTGTGGCATTCTTGCGTTTATTCCGCTGATCGTCACGCTCTACAAGCTGATGATCGTCGAGCACGACTACTATGAGACGCTGGCCATCAACAACCAGACGCGCTACACCAAGCTCACGGCCAACCGCGGCGTGGTCTATGACAGAAATATGAACATTCTTGCCTCGTCGACGACGGTGGAGACGGTGTTTATCGATCCCAACGAGATCGCCAAGGCGATGGAGGAGCCGGAACGCGCGGGACTGCTCAATCAGATCGCCGTGGGACTGTCGCAGATCTTGGACGTCGAGCAGCAATTCATCTATACACAGGCCGAGGATACCGCTTACCGCTATAAGGTCATCCGCCGCAAGATCTCGGAAGAGCTGGCAGACGAGGTACGTCAGTTCATCAATGAGAACGACATCACGGGCGTCTATCTCGAAACGGATGCCAGGCGCTATTACCCCTATTCATCGCTCGCGGCGCAGGTGCTGGGCTTTGTGAGCGGCGACAATGTCGGCACCGAGGGCATCGAGGCGTATTATGATTCGTTCTTGCAGGGCACGGCCGGCAAGGTCGTGACCACCAAGGGCAACTACGGCTCGGAGATGCTCTATACCTACGAAAAATACTATGACGCGGCCGACGGCGACAGCCTGGTTTTGACGTTGGACACGTCGGTGCAGTATTATCTGGAAAAGAACCTTGAGGCCGCCATTGAAAAATTCGATATCCTAAACGGCGCGTTCGGCATCGTGATGGACGTGAATACAGGCGAGATCCTCGCCATGGCGACGCTGGGCAGCTACGATCCCAACAATTATCAAGAGATTTACGACGATACGCTCGCGCAGGCGCTGGAAGAGCAGTACCAAAACGCCATTGCGCTGGATAAAAACTCTGAGAGCTACAAGACGCAGATCGCTGCGTACAACGCGGCCATGGAGGCGGCGCGGCTGCGCCAGTGGCGGAACCGCTGTGTGTCCGACGGCTATGAGCCGGGTTCGACCTTCAAGCTGGTGACGCTGGCCTCGGCGCTGGACGCCGGCGCCGTTACGCTGAACAGTTCGTTCTACTGCGGCGGCAAGGCCGACTTTGCCGGCCGTGATCAGACGCTTTCGTGCTGGAAGGCCGCAGGCCACGGACAGCAGTCGACGACTGAGGCGCTGGGCAATTCCTGCAACATCGCCTTTGCCAATATTGGCCTGGCGCTGGGGGGCGAGGGTTACTACGACTATGTCCAAGCGTTCGGCTTTTTGGAAAAGACGGGTGTGGATCTGCCGGGCGAGGCGAGCGGCTACTTCTTCTCCAAAGACCAGCTGACCGGCGCAAGCACGGCCTCGCTGATCTCCGGCTCGTTCGGTCAGACGTTCCGCGTCACGCCGCTGCAGTTGGTGCGCGCGGTGGCGGCGATCGTCAACGGCGGATATCTGCTTGAGCCGCACATTGTCAGCCAGGTGCTCGACGCCGACGGCAATGTGATCGAGCAGAACGGCCGCACGGTGCTGCGGCAGGTCATCAGCGAGGAAACCTCCGCCACCATGCGCGAGCTGATGGAATATGTCGTGACCGATGGCACGGCCAAGAACGCGCATACGCCTGGCTACCGTGTGGGCGGCAAGACGGGTACGTCGGAAAAAATCGACGTCTATGATGAAAACGGCAAACAGGTCGAAGATAAGATCGTCTCGTTTATCGGCGTGGCGCCCATCGACGATCCGCAGTATGTGGTACTGGTGGCGCTCGATACGCCGGACTATGTAGCCGGTACCAGCTATACCCCGCACAATTACTACATTTCCGGCGGCCTGATGGCCGCGCCGACGGTACGCGACGTGTTTGCGGACATCCTGCCGTATCTTGGCGTGGAGCCGAATTATGACGCGGACGATATCCGCGGCGTGAACGTCTCGGTGCCCGATCTTACGGGCCTGACTGAGAACGAGGCGGCCGCGCTTCTGAAGGAAAAGAGTCTGACATACCGCGTGATCGGCAGCGGCAGCACCGTCACCGATCAGATCCCAGCCGCCGGCGCGGAGGCGCCGGGCCAGTCCGAGATCATCCTCTACATGGGCGCGGAGAAGTCCACCGAGAAGGTCACAGTGCCGGACTTCATCGGTTACGGCGTGGCGGATGTCAACTATCTGGCCACGAACGCGGGCGTGTATGTGCAGGCCAAGGGCACCGACCGGACGGATGTATATGTCACGGTGGCCTATCAGGATATCCCTGCCGGCACAGAGGTTGACAGAGGGACTACAATTACAGTAGAATTTACCACCGGCGGAGCGTCGGACTGATACGAGGAGGTACGCGCATGCAGCTATCTGCGCTTTTGGAGGGGATCGAGATCCTATCCTGTACGGCTGATCTGCAGTCAGAGATTTCGGGCGTCAGCTACGATTCCAGAAAGGTGCGCCCAGGCGAGCTGTTTGTCGCCGTGACGGGCTTTGCTGCAGACGGGCATGCGTTTATCCCCATGGCAGAGGAAAAGGGCGCGGCCGCTGTGCTGTGTGAGCGCGAGCCGGGATCCGGCGTGCCGTATATCAAGGTCGCGTCGAGCCGGCATGCGCTGGCTGTGGTGAGCGCGAACTGGTTTGGCCGGCCGGCGGAGAAGATGACCATGATCGGCGTCACCGGCACCAACGGCAAGACGACCAGTACGTATCTGCTCAAATCGGTTCTGGAGCAGACGGCCGGCGCGAAGGTGGGGCTGATCGGCACGATCCAGAATATGATCGGCGATACCGCGATCGAGACCGAGCGCACGACGCCGGAATCGTTTGAATTGCAGCAGCTTTTTGCCAGGATGTATGAAGCCGGCTGCACGCATGTCATCATGGAGGTCTCGTCGCACGCGCTGGCGCTCAGCCGTGTGGATACGGTTCGCTTCCAGGTCGGCGTGTTTACCAATCTGACGGAAGACCATCTGGACTTCCACAAGACGATGGACGAATACTGCCGCGCGAAAGCGATGCTGTTCACGCGCTGCCAAACGGGCGTTGTGAACCTGGACGACGCATACTGTGAAGAGATTACAAAAGATGCAAGCTGCCAGCTGCTCAGCTACGGTATACGCGATGCGCGCGCGCCGCTGCGCGCGCAGAATGTAGAGCTGCGGGCAAACGGCGTATCGTTTGACGCGGTGTACGCCGGCCGGTGCGCGCGCGCGCAGCTGGCGATCCCGGGCAGCTTTTCGGTGTATAACGCGCTGGGAACGATCGGCGCGGCGCTGGCGCTGGGGCTGGAGCTGGCGGATATCACGCGGGCGCTGGCAAAAAGCAGCGGCGTCAAGGGCCGGGCCGAGGTCGTGCCCACGCCGGGCAAGGATTATACCGTGCTCATTGATTACTCGCATACGCCGGACAGCCTTGAGAATATCCTGCGCACGGTCAGAGGCTTCTGCGCCGGACGGCTCATTGCCGTTTTTGGCTGCGGCGGCGACCGCGACCCCTATAAGCGTCCTGTGATGGGCGAGGCGGCGGGCAGGCTGGCGGATTTGAGCGTTGTGACCTCTGACAATCCGCGCACAGAGAAGCCCGCAGCGATCATCGAAGATATTCTCGCCGGAATGCAGCACGCGCCGCATCCGTACCGCGTGATCGAAAACCGCGTAGAAGCGATCGAATGGGCGCTGGCGCACGCGCAGGCGGGCGATGTGATCGTGCTGTGCGGCAAGGGGCATGAGACCTATCAGGAAGTAAACCATGTGAAGCATCACATGGACGAGCGGGAAATCGTAGCGGCATATTTGGAGAGAGAAACATGAAGGAACTGACACTGAAGCAAATCGCCGAATGGTGCGGCGGCCGTGTGTCGCCGGAATATGCGGAGCTTACGGTGACGGGCGTACAGTCGGATTCGCGCCGCGTGCGCGCGGGCGATCTGTTCGTGGCGCTCAAGGGCGAGCGGACCGACGGGCACATCTATGTCAAGACGGCGCTGGCGGACGGCGCTGTGGCCGCGCTGGTCAGCCGGCCCATGCCCGGCATGCCGGTGATCGAGGTAGACGACACGCTGCTCGCCTATGGCGCGATGGCGCGCGGCTACCGAAAGCTGCTGGGCGTCAAGGTCGTTGGCATTACCGGAAGCGTGGGCAAGACCACGACGAAGGAAATGACGGCCTGCGCGCTGGAGAATAATTTCCGCACGGCCAAGACCGAGGGCAATCATAATAACCAGCTGGGGCTGCCCATGTCCATCATGAGTATCCCGGCCGACGCACAGCTGGCGGTGCTGGAGATGGGCATGAACCACGCGGGCGAGATGAAGTATTTGGCTTCGATCGCGCAGCCGGACATCGCCGTGATCACGAACATCGGCACGATGCACATCGAGCAGCTCGGCACGCGCGAGGGCATTTTGCAGGCGAAGCTCGAGATCACCAAGGGCCTGGCGCCGGACGGCGTGTGCGTCTTCAACGGCGACGAGCCGCTTTTGTGGAATATCCGCGATATCGGCGAGCACCGGAAATATTACTATGGCATTGAAAACAGCGCCTGCAACGTGGTCGCCAGCGACATCCAGGAGCTGGACGACGGCATGCGCTTCTGCGTGACCGGTTTTGGCCATCAGTTTGAACTGTTCGTGCCCGTTATGGGCCGTCATACGGTGTATAATACGCTGGCGGCCGTGACGGTGGCGCTGCTTTTGAACGTGAAGCCCGAGAAACTGCAGGCGCAGCTGTGCAGCTTTCACAATACCGGCATGCGCCAAAAGATCTACACGAAAAACGGCGTGACGATCATAGAGGACTGCTACAACGCGGGACCGGAGTCGACCGAGGCGGCGCTGAACGTACTGGCCGGCATAAAGACCACCGGCCGCAGGATCGCGGTGCTGGGCGATATGCTGGAGCTTGGCAACCGCTCGGCCGCCGAGCACTACCGAATCGGACGGCTGGCCACCAAGGCGGCGGATATGCTCTTTACCTATGGGCAGCACTCGCTGCGTACCATCACAGGCGCGATCACAGGCGGCATGAACCCCAAAAACGCCGAGCACTTCGACACCCACGAGGATCTGGCGCATATGCTCAAAATGCGCGTGAGCGAGGGCGACGTCGTGCTGTTCAAGGGCAGCCGCGGCATGAAGATGGAGCGCGTGCTGCAGATGTTCCTAAAAGAAGAAACCTGAACGATACCGGAGGAAGAACCTCATGCAAGGATGTATCATAGCCGCGTGCAGCTTTGTGCTGGCGCTTGTGTTTGGAAAACTGGCCATCCCGGCGCTGCGCGCGCTGAAGGTCGGACAATCGATCCGCGAAATCGGCCCGAATTGGCATAATGCCAAGGCCGGTACGCCGACGATGGGCGGACTGATCTTCATCCTATCCACGACGCTGTGCACCATCGCGGCGGGCTGGAAAGGCATGATGAACGGAGAGTATACGCACCTGTTCGTGCTGGCATTTTCGCTGATCTTCGGGCTTATCGGCTTTCTGGACGATTTTGTGAAGGTCAAGTACAAGCGCAATCTGGGCCTGACGGCGCTGCAGAAATTTGTGCTGCAGCTGGCTGTGGCGGGCGCGTTCGTAGCGCTGCTGCGCTACAATGGCGACGTGACGTGCCATGTATATGTGCCGTTTTTCAACGTCAGCTTTGAGCTGAACTGGATTGTCTACACGGTCTTTGCCATGTTCGTCATCGTCGGCTGCGTGAACGCGGTCAATCTGACCGACGGCATCGACGGGCTGGCCTCGGGTGTGACGCTGCCGGTCATGGTGTTTTTCACCGTGGTCGCCTACAGCTGGAACAAGGGCACGCTTGCGCTGTTTCCCGCAGCGCTTACAGGCGGTCTGGCGGCGTTTTTGTGCTATAATTTCCATCCGGCAAAGGTGTTTATGGGCGATACCGGCTCGCTGTTTTTAGGCGGCGCTGTGTGCGGCATGGCGTTTGCGCTGGATATGCCGCTGATCTTGATCCTTGTGGGGCTTGTGTATATTGTCGAGACGCTGTCGGATATCATCCAGGTCGTGTATTTTAAGCTCACCCACGGAAAGCGCATCTTCAAGATGGCGCCGATCCATCATCATTTTGAGAAATGCGGCTGGAGCGAGGTAAAGATCTTTACGGTCTTCGTGCTGAGCACGGTCGTGATGTGCGCGCTGGCCTGGCTGGGCGTGCGCGCGCGCTGAGCTGCCGTTGGGGCGAAAGGAGGAGCGTTCATGCAGGAACCATCCAATGTGGCGAGCTTGCCGCAGCCAAAAAAGCAGCATGAGAAGATCCTGCTGGACGAGCGCGGGCTTTTGGACGTTCCGTTCCTCGCGCTGACTGTGCTGCTTGTGATCATCGGCGTTGTCATGATGTTCTCGGCCAGCTATGCGCGTGCGTACGCCGAGGAGGGCAAGGCCACCTATTACTTTGCCCGGCAGGCGATCTTCGCCGTACTCGGCGTCGGGATCATGCTGTTCGTCAGCCGGATCAACTATCAGCTTTGGCGCGGCGCGTCCTTTATCGTGCTGGCGGTATCGGTGGTGTTTTTAATGCTCGTGCCGATCATCGGCACGGAGGAGGGCGGCGCGAAGCGCTGGATCTGGATCGGTTTTACAAGCTTTCAGCCGTCAGAGCTGACGAAGCTGGCGATCGTGATGTCCTTCGCCTCGCTCATGTCCACGTACCGCGAGAAGATGCAGACGTTCCGCTACGGCGTAGTGCCGTTTGCTGCGATTTTGCTGGTGGTGTGCGCGCTGCTGGCGCTGGAGCGGCATTTTTCAGGCATCCTTATCATCCTCGCCATCGGCGCGAGCATGATGTTTCTGGGCGGCGCGCAGCTGCGCTGGTTCGTCATCGGCGGCGCGGCCGTGGCGGTGTTTGCCGTCATCTATCTTACCACCATGGGCTATGCCAGCGACCGCGTGACGGCCTGGCGCGATCCGATGTCCGACCCCTCGGATACGGGCTATCAGATCTTGCAGTCGCTCTATGCCATCGGCTCGGGCGGGCTGATGGGCCTTGGCTTTGGCAAGAGCCGGCAGAAGTATCTATATCTGCCGGAAGAGCACAACGACTACATCTTCCCCATCGTCTGCGAGGAGCTGGGCTTTGTGGGGGCGTTGGTCATCATTTTGCTGTTCATTCTGCTCATTGTCCGCGGCTACTGGATCGCCATGCACGCACGCGACCGGTTCGGCGCGCTCATGGCGGCGGGGCTTACGACGCACATGGCGCTGCAGACGTTCCTCAACATCGGCGTTGTGACGAATTTTTTGCCCGCGACGGGCATTTCGCTGCCGTTTTTCTCTTACGGCGGAACAGCGCTGCTGCTGCAGCTGTTTGAAATGGGATTGATCCTGGCCGTTTCGCGCCAGAACGACAATAAACTTCTATAACTGCCGCAAGGCGCGCAGGCGGCTGCGGCAGATCGGAAAGGGCGGATCGCATGCGAGTCGTGTTTACCTGCGGCGGCACGGGCGGACATATCTATCCCGCCATCGCGGTGGCCAAACTGTTTCAGGAGCGTCAGCCGGGGTGCGAGATCTTGTTCATCGGCGCCGAGGACGGCATGGAGAATAAGATCGTCCCGCGCGAGGGCTTTCGCCTTGAGACGCTGAAAATATCCAATTATCAAAGAAGCCTCACGCCGAAGGCGGTGTGGCACAATGTGACGACGCTGTGCGCCATGGCAGGCTCGCTGCGAAAAGCGCGCAGGCTTCTTCGTCAGTTTGCGCCCGACGTCATCGTGGGCACCGGCGGCTATGCTAGCTATCCGGCGCTACGCGAGGGCACGCGGATGAAGATCCCCGCAGCGGTGCACGAATCGAACGCCGTGCCCGGACTTACGACGCGGATGGTGGAAAAGCGCGTCGAGCGTGTGATGGTTTCGTTTGAAGAAAGCCGGGCCTGCTATACAGACCCTGCGCGCGTTGTCGTGACCGGCACGCCTGTGCGCGAGGAGTTTCTGTATACCTCGCGTGAAGAAGCCAGGCGCTCGCTCGGCCTGGACAGCCGGCCGCTGGTCGTCTCGTATTGGGGCAGCCTCGGCGCGCGGGAAATGAACAAGAAGATCGCGCAGTTTATGCAGTGCGAGATCGACGCCGGAGAGCCGTTCCAGCACATCCATGCCACTGGTTCGTTCGGCTGGCGCTGGATGCCGCGATATGTGGCGGACATGGGCGTGGATCTGCGCGCGCATCCGTCGATCCGGATGCAGGAGTATATTTACGACATGCCGGTGGTGATGGCCGCGGCCGATCTTGTGATCTGCCGCGCGGGCGCGGCCACGATCGGCGAGGTCTGCGCGTCGGCCACGCCGTGCATCATGGTGCCGTCGCCCAACGTGACCGATAATCATCAGGAAAAGAACGCGGCTGCGCTGGAAAAGACGGGCGCGGCGGCGCTGATACATGAGGCCGAATGCGATGGACCGTCGCTGTTCGCTGCGGCGAGACAGATCCTGGACGATCCTGCCCAGCTGCGCGCGATGCGCGCGGCGGCGGCCAACACCGCCGTGGTCGACGCGGCGGAACGCATCTATCAGACGGCGCTGGAGCTGGCAAGGGAGCATCAAAGCAAGACATAGCACGCAAAATCGCTCCTTGGCATAGGATGGGGAGAAATTGCCCATCATGCGGAGGAGTGAATATGCAAGTTTTATCCGTCTGCGGCGGCGCGCCGCTGTGCGGCACGGCCGTGATTCACGGCGCGAAGAACAGCGTGCTGCCGGTGCTGGCCGCCTGCGTGCTGTGCAGAAGTCCCTGTGTGTTACATAATTGTCCAAATATTGACGACGTGCAGAGCGCGCTGCAGATCCTGCGCCATCTCGGCTGCAAGGCCGAGCGCAGCGGCAGCACGGTCTGCGTGGATGCAGCCAGTATGGATACGCATCAGATCCCGCCGGAGCTGGCGGGGCGGATGCGCTCGTCCATCATCTTTCTCGGCGCGATCCTTGCCCGGCTGGGCTGCGCCGAGCTGGCGCTGCCGGGCGGATGCCCGCTGGGCGAACGGCCGATCGATCTGCATATCGAAGCGCTGCGGCAAATGGGCGCGTCGTGTGCGTGCACGCCGGAGTGCGTGTGCTGCTGCGCGCAGCGGCTGCATGCGGCGACGATCACGCTGCCGTTTCCCAGCGTCGGCGCGACGGAAAACGCGATTCTGGCAGCGCTGGGCTGCGAGGGGACCGTCGAGATCCGAAACGCCGCGCGCGAGCCGGAGATCACCGACCTGGTGCGCTTTTTACTGAGCGCGGGGGCCAGGATCGACGGCGCGGGCACAGAGAACCTGCGTGTGAGCGGCGGCATGCCGCTGCACGGTACGACATATACCATCATGCCCGACCGCGTGGAAACGGCCAGCTTTCTTTGCGCGGCGGCGGGCTGCGGCGGCGACGTGACGCTTGCGCGCGCGAGCAGCGCAGAGCTTGCGGCCGTGTGCCAGATCCTCGAGCAATGCGGCTGTACGATCACCGCCGGACACGACACGCTGCGTATTCGCGCGCCGGAGCGCCTGCGCGCCTGCAGGCAAACGATCGTGACGGCGCCATATCCCGGCTTTGCCACCGATGCACAGGCACCCATGATGGCGGCGCTGCTGCGCGCCGCGGGCGAGAGCCGTATCTGCGAGACGATTTTTGAAAGCCGCTTCCATCACGTCGCGCAGCTCAGAAAGCTTGGCGCGGATATTGCCCTATGCGGCCAGACGGCCTGTGTGCGCGGGGCAGTGCGGCTGCACGGGGCACAGATGCAGGCCGAGGATCTGCGCGGAGCGATGGCGCTGGTGATCGGCGCGCTGCAGGCAGAGGGAGAAAGTTCGATCGCTGGGATAAAACACCTCCGGCGCGGCTATGATAACCTAGAGGAAAACCTTCGCGCGCTGGGCGCGAAAGTAAAATGTGTGGAAATTTGCTGACCGGTCGTGTATAATAGAGTCCACGCAAACACGCATGGACGGTAAGCGGCGGCTTCGGCCCGCCGCCAACGAAGGAGAATGCATATGACGGCTGAACGGCGCAGAGCCAGACGCAAAACAGAAAAGAACCGGCGGCAGTCCAGCGGCGTGCTGGGCAGGATCGGGATTATGCTGGCTGTGGTGGCGGCGGTGGTGTTCGGCGTAGCGATCTTTTTCAAGGTCAACACCATCGAGGTCCAGGGCAACAGCGTCTACAGCGCGCAGGATGTGATCGATGCGTCCGACCTTGCCATCGGCGATAATTTGCTCACCGTGAATAAAGATACGGCAGCGGGGAATATTATGGCGAGACTGCCATATGTCGAGAGCGTCAGCATCGGCAGAAGTCTGCCGGATACCATCGTCATTCAGGTGCGCGAAAGTCAGGTCGCATTTGCCGTGAATACCGAGACAAATACCGTCTGGCTCGTCAATACCCAGGGAAAAGCGCTGGAGCGCGCGGATACGGAGCAGCTCGAATCCTATCCGCAGATCGTTGGCGTGGTGCTCAATAGCCCCACAGCTGGGCAGCAGGTCTCCAGCTTAGAGCAGAAAAAGCTCGACGCAGCCATTGCGCTGCTCACCGGACTTGAGGGCACGGGTATTTTGGAGCACGTATCCGCCGTCAACGTTGAGAAGGAATACGACCTTGTCGTGCAATACGAGGACCGCTATGAGATCCGCTTCGGCGGTACGGATGAGCTGGAATACAAGGTCCAGTATCTGACCGCCATCTTGGCCGAGCTTAGCGATTTTCAGGCCGGAACGATCGACCTGAGCTTTCAGGAGGGGAACAAAGCCTGGTTCTATCCCAAGCAGTAAGGACAGGAATTTGTCAGAAATTCGTCGAATTTTCAGAATTCCTATTGACCCGCGACGCATTTCGAGATAGAATAAATCAATAAAGTGCATCATTACGCGGTTTTTACCAATCGGACGCTGTGATATACATAGGAGGAAGACAAATGGCAGATTATACTACAGATAAGGTCGTATCCATTAAGGTGATCGGTGTCGGCGGCGCCGGCAACAACGTTATCAATAGAATGATCGCATCCGGCGTACAGGGTGTTGATTTTGTAGCGGTGAATACCGATAAGCAGGACCTCAACAAGTCCAAGTGCAAGAGCAAGATCCAGATTGGCGAGAAGCTGACCGGCGGCATGGGCGCAGGCTCGAAGCCCGAGATCGGCCAGAAATCCGCTGAAGAGTCCAAGGCCGCGATCTCGCAGGCGCTCGAGGGCACCGACATGGTCTTTATCACCGCCGGTATGGGCGGCGGCACCGGCACGGGCGCGGCGCCCATCATCGCGCAGCTG
>CAZWKZ010000008.1:0-25703 GCA_964633935.1 uncultured Oscillospiraceae bacterium
CGGCGAGAGCGAATAGATGCCGGGCAGGTCCATGATGGCCACGCCGTCATGCTTTTTGAGCTTGCCCTCCTTTTTCTCCACCGTGACGCCCGGCCAGTTGCCCACGTACTGGTTGGCGCCAGTCAGGGCGTTAAAAAGCGTCGTTTTGCCGCAGTTTGGATTGCCCGCCAGGGCGATCCGGATTTGCTGTTCCATATCGTTCCTCCCTCTGGTTAGATACAACTAACTCCTGTTTCTCATGGTCCCCGATTCTCCGCCGCAGCGGCGAATCCGGCGCCAATGGATTCTGCGCGTTATTCGACCTCGATCATTTCCGCGTCCGCCTTACGCAGCGACAGCTCATAGCCGCGCACGTTGACCTCCACTGGATCTCCCAGCGGTGCGACCTTGCGGACGTAGACCTCAACGCCGCGCGTAATGCCCATGTCCATGATGCGGCGCTTGACGGCGCCTTCGCCATGCAGCTTTACCACCTTGACGGTCTCGCCGATCTTTGCCTGCCGTAATGTCTTCATGCCTCTTCCTCCTTTTTGAATTGGATACAACTGGCCGGGAAGATCAGACCATGATCTTCTGCGCCATCTCCTGACTGATTGCAACGCGGGCCTCTTTCACCTTGACGATGACGTTGCCCCCAATGGTGCTCACAACAGAGACGCTCGTTCCGACCACAAAGCCCAGATCCTCTAGATGCTTCTTGACCTCTGGCTTTCCGCCGATCTTTTTGATGATGACCTCTTCGCCGGCGTCGGCAAACGTAAGCGGCAGCATTTTTTGCACCCTCTTTGCTCTATCTAATAATTAGCGCTCGCTAACCTTTTCGGCCGCGAAAAGTTAGCCCTCGCTAACCTCCATTATCATAGCGCCAGGGCTGCGTTTTGTCAAGTCCTTTTTTCTATTTTTTTGCCTCGCATCCGCACCGCCGGACCGGCTCGCCGGCGCGGCGTGCTTTTCGCTTGCACAATCCTCGTTTTTATGGTATGGTTAATAGGAATTACTTTGATTTTTTACAAAGGAGGCGATCGCATGCATCTGCAGGAATCCGGTGAAATGTATCTTGAGACCATCTATATCTTATCACAGAAGAGCAGCTATGTCCGCGCCATCGATGTGAGCGAATACATGGGCTATTCCAAGCCCAGCGTCAGCCGCGCCATGAAACTGCTCAAAGACGGCGGCTATGTGACGGCGGATGAGGACGGCTTTCTGTCGCTGACCGATTCTGGCCGGCAGATCGCGGGAAAGATCTATGAGCGCCACACGGTGCTGACGGATCTGCTGATCCGTCTGGGCGTGGATGAAAAGACTGCGGCTGAAGACGCCTGCCGCATCGAGCACGTGATCAGCGATGAATCCTTCCACGCCATACGCCGGCACGTCGAAAAATAGCTGTACAGACGCTCTGTGTATCCGCGCCCATGCGCCATGCGCAAGCCATGTCTGCAAGCCGCGCAAAACGGCTGCCGCCGCTGATGCTTCAGCGGCGGCAGCCGTTCTTTGTCCCGCCGGTCCTCTCGCCCCGGTGCAATACAATAGAGCAAGGATACGCTGCGGCTTTCAGGCAGGAACGTCCCGGTGAAAAACGTTCCTGCCAAAAGCACGGCGGCTAGGGGGTAACCGCCGCTTGCCATACGCGCAGCCGCATCTGCAGGCGTTCCGGACGGCCGTCGCTCCCGGCCGGCGCGGCGCGGTGCGCCGTTTTTCAGAGCCTGCGGCAAACAAAAGCTGCGTCTGTAACCGCCAGGGCGTACAGACGCAGCTCTATCGAAACCACGCAATACAGCAGCCCGGTGACGGCAGGCGCTCATAAGCGTTTCTCGACGTATCTGACTCAGCCTGTCTGGCAGGCATCACAGTGACCGACTCGCGGGGCGTCTCACCCCATTCCGCCGCCGGATAAACCGGACGAACCGCTTACGCATTTTATTTGCACTTTTATTCTATCAAATCTCTATACATTTTGCAAGCAGAAAAACAATGATTTTCCGCCCGCGCACCCGCGCTGCTGCGTCAGTCCGCGCGCATCGCCGCCAGGTACAGCTCCGGAATCAGGCAGCCGACCGGCTGCGTCAGATAGATGCTCGTCTGCTCCTGCGTCCACTCCACCAACATCGCGCTTTCGCCGCTGAAGGAAAACACCTGATACGTATCGCCGGTCTCGTTCCACTCTGCATAGACCTCCAGCCCCCACTGCGTCAGCCGCAGCGCGTATTGCTCCACAGCGTCGCTGTCTACGCCGCTGCAGGAGAGATAGCTGGCCGAGGGCGTCTGTAGGATCTGCTCGCCGGATACCACAAACCGCTTTTCCCCGCTCTCATCGTCTGTGACCAGATCATACTGCGCCGCGTCATTCGGCAGCCAGGATGGCTGCGGGAAATATGCCGGCACGCCGTCCATGACGTTTATCTGCGCGCTGAGCCGGTCCAATTCGCCCGTGTCCGCCGCCTCTTGTACCAGCTTGAGCGTATATTCAGATACGCCGAGCGTTTCGCTCCTGTCGCTGATCTGTTTTTCAAGCGCATCGAGCACGTCTGTACACGCGGCCTGCAGCAGCTGCTCGTCGCTATACCACTCCCCGCGCGCAGCGGCAAGCGTGGGCAGCTCTGTCTCCATCTGCCCCCACAGCTCGTCCGAGCCGACCTGCAGCAGCACGCCGTTACTCATCAGGCACAAATATTGGCACTGCAGCTGTATGACCTGCCGGCAGTCGGCGATCCACGCTGGAAGCATCTGCACGCTCGCTGTCAGATACACGTCGTTTTTCAGCAGCCCCTTTAGGGCCGACAGCGTGTCCAGATTCTGCAAGCGCATCGTATCAAGCCCCTCAAATTCCTTCCTAACGATATCCGCTTCGATCCCCGCGTCCATCAGCGCCGCCGACTGCTCCTGTGTCAGCGTCTGCTCCGGCAGCTGCAGCTGCTGCAGCGCCAGCTCCGCCGCGCCGCAGGCCGCGCGCGCCTTGAGAAGACTGTCCCAGGAATCCTCGCTCGCGAACGCCGCAGCATAGTCCAGCGACCAGAGGAGCTGGGAATATACCTCGTCCGTCACGGCCAAGCATGCCTTCCAGTCGGCCAGCATCGCAGATTTCTGCTCAACCAGCGCAGCCGGTTCTTCCTGCTTGGGTGCGGCTATCTCTTGCTGCAGCTGCGCCGTTTGCTCTGGATCCGGCGCCGCGTCCTGCTGTCCCGGCGTCTGCGCGCACGCCGTCAGCAAAGCGACTGCCAGCAGCACGGCCACAGTCAGCGCCAAACGGTCTCGTCTTTTGTTCTTCATGTCTCATTCTCCCTTCTCCAGAAGCCCCTCTTCTGCGCCGGTCAGCCGGACGCCGCTTTTCATCGCCGCAAGCGTCTCGAGCGTCTGCCTTCGCGTATCGCGCAGCTTTTCCAGATTTTCTTCCGGCTGCGCGCCGGATCCCGGGACAGACGCCGTCAGCTTCTCCACCGCCTCGCGCCACGTGTCGCCGCCGCCGGCAAGATGCGGCGCGCACGACAGATAATACAGCTTGCTCATCACCTGCGCGTCCGCCTCAAGGAGCTTTGCAAACGTCTGCGGAAACGCCGGATAATCCGCCTGCGCGCGCTGCGACTGCGCCCAGATCCTCAAAAGCGGCAGGTATTCCGCATACTCCTCCAGCCGGCCGGACGAATCGTTGATCAGCGTCTGCGCCTCATCGCCCGCAAACGCAAGCTTCGACCACGCCACCCGCTCGCCCGAGGCGCACAGCGCGTCGATCAGCTCCAGATCATATTGCTCGTCGTCCGTCAGTACCGCCTCACGCGCCACTTCCTGCGCCACGCGCGCATAACGCAGCAGAAAATCCGACGTATTGCCGTCACAGAGCAGCTGCGTCAGCTCCTGCACATCGGACAGGCACATGCCATACGCGCTGTAGCAGACCGCCACGCGGTCTATGACCTGCCGCGTCTTCTGCGCGTCATAGCTGCGCGGCGTCAGCGCGATCGTGACCGCCAGCGCCGCACATACGAACACAGACGCGGCTGCCGCAACGCGGGCAGCGCGTCCGCGTCCAATGCGCCGGGCAAGTCTGCGGCCGCTTCGCGCCAGATGCTCCTCCATCTTTTGGTGGAAGATCCGGTAGCCGCCGTCAGACTCGCGCAGCAGAAGGCCCAGCCGCTGCCACAGCAGCTGGTGCGCCATCAGCCCATACCACTGTTCGGCGTCCTGCGCGCCGCCGGCGATCTCTTTGCTGCGGCCGATCCACTCCGGAAACTCCCGCCGCACGATCCGCGAACGAAGCGCGCGCCGGCAATTTCCCACAAGCTTGAGCAGCTGCGCATCCGTCAGCGCGCAGCCCTGGCGCTGCTGCTCATAGGCGATGCACGGCAGCACATACCGCAGCGCCGCGTCCAGCTGCCACCGCTCCGGCGCGTTTTCCGGCAGCTGGCGCAGCTCTTTCTGCAAAAGCGCCTGTAGATACGCCTGCAGCAGCTCCTCTTCACTGCCGGTCTGCAGCTGTGCGCCTGTCCGACTCGCCTCAATATAGATCGACAAGATGAGCGGCGTGCGCAGCAGCCGCACCACCGCCGCGTCCTTCGGCATGAGCAAGCCCTTGTCGCCCAGCGCCGCCTGAATATCCGCATCCTCCAATTGGATCAGCCGCGCCGGCGCGAGACGGACGGACGGTATCTCGCCGCGCGACGCGGCAAGGATGCGCACGCCGGCCCAGCCGGACAGCTCGCCGATCTGCTGCGCCAGCGGCTCCAGCTCCCCGCGGATCTCATTGAGTCCGTCCAGCAAAAGCAGTACCGCCGGCCGCTCGCCGTCCTTCGTTTTGAGCGGCCGCCGCAGCAGCTGCTCAAGCGCATGCATCGCGCCGTCATATGTATTCATCTCGCGCCCAAAGCGCAGGCGCGCCAAAATCCGTTCCAGAATATAGCGCGGCCCAACCTGGCGGCAGCCGCTCAGAGAAAGGTAGATCACCGCGGGCGACGCAGGCGAATACCGCCTTGATTGCAGCAGCGCCGCGTGCAGCAGCATCGTGGTCTTGCCCATGCCGCCCTGCGCCAAAAGCAGGCCGGAGCTTCCCTCCGGGCTTATGAGCTGCGCCAGATACTGCTGCAGCGTCATGCTCTCAGGGCACGCCAGCCGGATGGGATACAGATGCTCCACATCCAAAATGTAGCGCAAAGCGGGGTTGACGCGGATCAGTTCGTCCACGCCGCGCCTGCCGCTCTCCCACAGCGCCCAGTGTGTGACGCCGATACAGTCGATCCGGTCCAGAAGCTCGGCAAACGCCTCGCGCATCTGTGCCGCGCTCTGATACCGCTTTGACGGCAGCGCGTTTAGGCCGCGTCTTAAAATCTGCCTGACCATGCTCACGACCGTCTGCGGCGCGGCGCGCAGATACTCGCTTTCGGCCGCGTCGGGCGCCTTGGGCCGCAGCATCTGCTCGAGCGTGAGCGGCCTTCCCATGAGGCAGCAGTAGAAAACCGCCGCCACGGAATATAGATCCGACGCGTATCCGATGGACGCCGTCAAATTCGTCTCCACCTCGGGCGCGGAATAACCGGCCTTGAAGCTGGTATACACGCCGCCGGCCACGCCTACCTGCCGGGCGCTGTTATAATCGATGAGGAATATGCGCTCGCTGTCCTGCCTGCCCACCAGCATGATATTGTCCGGGCTGACGTCCAGATGCAGGTAGCCGCCTTCATGGAACGCCTCGAGCGCCTGCAGCAAAAGCAGCATCCGCTGCGTGTGGCGGCGTAGCGTCTGGCCAGGCGCTGCCAGCTCCGCCTGCAGGCTTCTTCCGCCGCTGTAGCCGAGTATGGAATAGAGCGTGCCGTTCAGAAGGTAGCTGTTTAGGTTCGCCCCCATTTGCTCCGGATGCTGGGCCAGCAGGCGCAGATGCGCCTCGTTTCCGGCCTCGAAGCTCTGCCGGTGCATCTGGAAAAAGTCCTCGGCCTGCGCGTCCACTACGATGCGGTTTTCTTCGCCGCGCCAGATTCTTCCCTGCGGATGGAACGGAAACAGCTCCTTGATGAGCACATAGTGCCGCTCGGCGGGATTCA
This sequence comes from uncultured Oscillospiraceae bacterium, assembly GCA_964633935.1. Classification (GTDB taxonomy): domain Bacteria; phylum Bacillota; class Clostridia; order Oscillospirales; family Oscillospiraceae; genus CAG-170. Next base: position 6,033 of record CAZWKZ010000008.1, read on the forward strand.
GCCGGTCGGCATACCAGCCGCGATATACGATGGCGTTCGAGCCGCAGCCCACAACGTCCTCGACATGGTATTGCGCGCCGTCAAACGTAAGCACAGTATGAAGCTTCAGCGGTTCACGATGATCCATCGAATCACACTCCGGTTCTGATAATTACGTTTACAGCTTACGGCGGCGGCGCACGCAAATTTATTTTTCGTTTCCGGCCGGATAGATCGCGCGCAGCATATCCTGCAGCCGCTGGTCCACATCCCAAAGGTCCTCCACACAGATGCAGTAGAGCACCATCCAGTCAAACGGGCTGCGCGGGTCGAGCATCTGAAAGCCGCACGCGCGCAGCATGCGGTTCAGACGTGTGTAGATGCTTTGGAAGATCTCGTCCCGGGTCAGTGGCTCCTCATCCTCTTCATATTCCGTCTCGCTGCCGTCCGTGGCCAAGAAAAGCAGGATCAGCACCTTTCTTGGGATGTCCAGCTCGCGGCTTTTCATCTTCGAGATCGTGACCTCGTCCGGCCAGTTCATGCGGATGCTCCGCTGCACGTCGGAAAAGGCGCTCTTGTCCTTCGCCTCGCCCCGCTTGGCCACCGGCGTCAGATGCCGGTACATGTACTGCTCGAGGATCTGCCGGGAGGTCATTTTCTCCCCGCTTTCCAGCCCATCCTCGATCCCGCCGGTCTCGAGCAGCTGCATATACTGCATAAACAGCTGATACGCCGTATTGTGAAGCGTCCCCAGCGTATCCTGGATCTGGTCGAGATATTCCACCAGCTCGCTTTGCGATCGGTAGAGCACCGGCTGCAGCTTGGCCATGACGTCGGCTGTGAAGCTCTCCGGCGCACGCTGCGCCGCCTGGGACCGCTTCGCTGCAGAGCCGGCCCTCTCAAGCAGCGCGCAGGTTTCGCCGTAGTCCAGCGCATGCAAGATGGCATAGCCCCAGACGATCTGCTCCGTGTCGCGCCAGTGGATCCCCTCGCCCACGACCAGCTGCAAGAACGCGTCGGCGCGTTCAAGACCCAGATGAAGGATCTGGCACAGCTCAAACGCGTCGCGCTTACTGATCATGCGGGTGCGCCCGCTCAGCCAGTTGCGGACCTTTCTGTCCACAGAATCGCGCCCGGCCTCAGGATGGTTGTGCAAGAGCCCCTCTACCAGCAGCTTCTTGGGATCGTCGCTGCCGGCGTATGCGCGAAGGACGTCGCCGAGCGTGCGGAAGCTGTCGCTGCTTTTCAGCACGGCGGCCGCCTGCGCCACGGACTGCACGGTAATGGCGCTTTGATACATCTGACTGCTGAGTTCGGTCATCTTGTCCATAACACACCTGCTCCGCATAATTTTTTGGTCATTGTATCATCATAAGCGCGTTTTTGCAACAATTTTGGCGCGGCGGGAGCCATTCTCCCGCCGCGCCGGATATGTCGGTGCAAAGCCAGCCGCGCGCTTTGCTGCGCGCAGCGCCTATCTTCGGCCGTTCGGCATCGAGATCGCGGCCGTTACGGCCGCTTTCATCTTGCGCCTTATTTTGTGTCGGTTTCCACCCACAGATCGTCGATCACGAGTCCAACGCCATGTTGCCGGGCGATGCCGGTGATGCCTTCGATGAGCTTCTGCTTGTTTTGGCCGATCAGAAACGCGGCCGCTTCGTCCTTGCTCTGCTGCGGCAGCGCGTCTATCGTTGCGCGCAGCACCGACGGCGGCAGCGCCGCAAGCCCCGACAGCAGCTTCGCCGCCATGCCCTCGCCATTTTGCAGCTTGCCGCAGAGTGCCGGTATACAGGCCTCAGCCAGCGCGCCGTAGTCGATCTGCCTGATTTTGATGCTGATCTGCATGCGCTTTCCCTCCGTCAATTCGTCTCGGTGTGCTCGTAGACCTGGATGGTGGCGTCGATCGAATCGACCACGCTGACAATGTGGTATTTCAGTACGAACAGCACGTCTGCGTCTTCGGCGTAGACCGCCTTGGCCTTGCGCAGCAGCGGCAGCACGTACTGCCGCGTCTCATCGATGTACGCCTTCAGCTTCTCCACGGAAAACGTCCCCGCCATGCTCGAGACGTTGTGGCAGCGGTCGATCAGCTTTGTCAGTGTCGCCGCGCGGCTTTGCAGCAGCAGATTGTAGTAGCGGTTCTTGGCGATCTGCTTGCTCTCGCCGTCCATGACGCGGAAGGTCATGAGGTCCACCGCGTGTCTGATCTCGTCGCTCACCGGAAGCTCCGCCAGACTGACGCCGCAATCCTCGCACACGTCATGCAGCAGGATCGTCGCAATGACCGCGTCCTCGCGGATGCCGATGCTCACGGCGTTGCAGGCCATCATCAGCGGATGCACGATATACGCTTCGCCGCTTTTGCGCAGCTGTCCTGCGTGCTTCTCGCGGGCAAAGGAAAGCGCCTTGAGCGTCTGCTTCATCCCCGCGCCCGAAGCAAAGCCCCGTAAAAAGGTGTACATTTTTTCTGGATTGAACGAAGTGCCGATCATAGTTTTTCCTCCTGTCTGCTTGCGTGCTGATCCGTTTCCTCATCGGCAGTATATCGCGCCGCCAGACTGAAATTTGTTTTTTGTTTCCGGCGGCAAAAAGATCCCCGCTCTTATGTTATACGCGGCGCCGCCCGATCATGTGCGCGGCATGCGCGCAGCGCGCGCTACAAGGCTATTTGACAAGAGAAAAGGCGCTGAGGCCGTCGTCCTCAACGTCTTTTTCGCTTCGGCATATTATACTGATTCCCCGATAAACGAAGCTACGCCCATCCAGAGCAGTATCGCCGCCGCTGTCAGATATGGCAGCATGGGTTCCAACTCCGAAAACGCAAGCAGGCATATTCCCCCGACGATCACGGCGTTCAGCCAGTGCAAAAGCCCGTAGAGCACGAATCTCTTGCCCGACAGCAGCACCCAGCCCAGTATGCAAACGGCAGCGATCGCCGCGCAGCTTAGAAGCAGCCGCGTCTGGTACAGCTCCAGCTCGCCCATCATCCAGTCCGACGTCAGCTGGCACCCAAGCAGCGCAAGCACAAACACGTCGAGCCAGCATAAAAGCGTCCGCTTGCGCAGAAACGGCTTTCTGGTTCGCAGCTGGCTGTTTTCCTGCCTCAGCTTCTCGATCGTTCCGTTCTGCGCCGCCAGCTTCTGCGACTGCGTGCCGGCGGCCCTCAATTTTTCCTGCAGGCCGGCGACGTCAAGCAGCGCCTTTTGCGTCCGCTCGTCCGCCTCGGCCGCCTTGGCGTTGGCTTGCTCCGCCTGTTTCTGCGCCTCGGCCAGCCCAATCTCCAGCTGCCGGCACTGCTTGCGCGCCTTATATAGCTCCGTCTGCAGATTGCTCATGACCGTGGTGGCCTGACGGCACAGCGCATCCGCCTTGTCCTGATCCTGCGCAACCACGATACCGGATTCATAGAAAAACGCCAGATTGTTCATCGCCTGCGGCAAATTCTGCTCCGCCGCCTTCTGATAATATTCAAAGGCCGCGAACATATCCTTTTCCGTACCCTCTCCGTACTGGCAAGCGTAGCCGAGGTTAAAATACGCGTTCGGATTCGGATCAGAGCACTGTACGGTCTTTTTGTACCATTTGACCGCTTGCACGTAGTCTTTCTGCGCGTAATAATACTCTGCGACGTCGAAGCATGCCTCGCCGTCGCCCGCATCTGCACGGGCGAGCACCTCCTGCATGAAATAGGGAACAAATTCAGTCTCCATCGCCGCTCCTCCCTACGTCCCGACTAGCTCCTGCGCGCAGGCCGCAAGCTTTTCAAGCGCCTCGCCATACTGCTGTTCCACATCCGCCTGTGCCGACGGGCTGATACACTGCGTCAAAAAATCCGCCATCATTTCTCCCGCGCCAGGCAGCGGCTGTTCGTCCATCAATGCCAACAGCATGAGCCGGTTGGCATGATCCGTGGCCAGATAGGAAAATAAGCGCTCCGGATCCAGTCCGGACATGCGGCACATCAGCTTGTGCTGCTGCGATGGGACGCGCTCGGCATGGATCGTCCGCAGCATATCCAGCACATGCTCCTGCAGATACCGTTCAAACAGCCGGATCGCGCCGGGCTTGATGAACCGGCCGTCGCGCTGGTCGCGGTAGAATTCCAACAGGCGCATGAGCAGCATATGCGCCGCGCCCAAATCCTTCTTGCTCTGCCCGGCAAGCATCCGCTTGAGGCACAAAGACAGGATCTCGAACAGCACGCTCATCTTATAGTCCACTGCGTCGAGCGCCCTGCGCGCGCGAAGCACATCTAGAAGCGCGCAGAGGAGGTCTTCCGTCAGCGCATACCAGCGCCGCATCCCAAGCGCCGCCAGGCAATCGAAATAGACGCTGAGCTTTTCGCTGATCAGCGTCTCGGCCGTCTCGTCGCTAAGGATCGAGCTTGCCAAAAACACGTCCGCCAGCGCGCTTGCGGAAACATCGGCCGGGCGGAAGGATGCAGAAAGTCGGTAATCCTCCTTGACCGACGAGCAGAGCAGCTTCACCTTACAGGGCTTTTCCATGCCGTCGGTTCGGATCAGCGCCTCGCCCTGCGCGAGCGACGCGAAGCTCAAAAGATCGTCCGGCAGCAGCATTGCCGATTGCATCGCCTTGATATCGCCCGCATTGTCGATGCGGTGCACGATCTTGGTCGCGGAGTTTTTGATCACATCCTCGGCAATCTTCGTCGGACTTTGATCGACGATCAGCATACCCTCGCCGAAGGCGCGGATCTCCGCCATCATATTGCTCAGCGAGTCCACCAGCTGTCCCGTGGGATTTGCCCCGCCGTCCGGTCGCTTGTCGGTACTGGTGTTTTTGAACAGGCGGTGCGCCTCCTCGATCACGAGCAGATGCCGCAGCTTCCGCCCGCCGACATCCTCGCTGAAATGCAGCTTCAAATATTCATAGTACTGGACCAGGACGGCGCCCATCACAAGGCACTTGTCCGCATCGTCTGCAAGACCCTCCAGTTCCAGTACACTGTGCCCGCGCATCAAACGCGCATAGTCAGGATGCTCGCTCGTATTGAGCAAAATCCCCTTATAGCCATTTACAAACGAACGCAGGCGGCTGAGCAGCGCGCCCTTGTAATCGCCCAGCGTCTCGCCGCTGAAATCGGAGCTGTTGAGATACGCCTCGATCTCGCCGCACAGGTCGCTGAACGTCGGATAGAGGTATTCCTCTGGGATCGTGTCCCAATAGATGTTCCGGTTCGTCACAATATCCCAGCCGGTCTTGACATAGACGCTGTACAGGCATTGCTCCAGAATATTCGGCATGGCCGCAGTCAGTTCAAACGACGACGCGATGATCGTTTTCAGGCTGTCGATGTGGAACGCCAGGTTTCCCTGCCGCGGAAACCAGAACGGATTGATCCGCATGATCCCGACTGCCGGATCCGTGTCGTCCGCGACCTTCATCGTCCATACCCTGAGATCGGAATACACACTTTTCAGCGCCCGGTATTCTCCCTTGACCGGCTCGATCACGCAAAACGGCAGCTGCGCGCCTTCCATGATCTTGAAAAGCGTATTGGTCTTGCCGGCGCCGGTCATACCGCAGATAAACGCGTGGCGGCTCAGCGCCCGATCAGACAGGCAAAAGGGAGAAAACGGCGTGCCGTTCCACAGAATATTGCCCACCTGAAAGCCCTCGGCGCCGATTTGCGGTAGCAGCGAGAATTCTTCGTTTTGAACAAAGGCAAATCCGCAGAATTCCTTCGTCGGAAACATCATAAGCGGCAAAACTTCTTCATCCACAGCCAAGACCGGCGGCACGTCCGATCGCCGATCGCTCCAATGCAGATGAAAATTCGCGCCGCGCAGCGTACCGGAAAGCACAGACGTCACGGTCTGTATCGTATCCATATCCTCGGCCGATACCGCGATGCTCACCGACCAAGCGCCGCCGCCCAGCGCCTTCGTCAGCCGCTGCACCTCGCGCCCGATCTGTTCCGCCAGAAGCGCGGCGCGCCGATCCTCGTCGCGGGCAGACAGGTTCAGACCATAGCCAGAATTGTAGCTTTTGGTATTTACACCGACCGTAGACGAGACGATATCCTTGTTCTCATTATACGATGAGCCGAGATTGGCGTTGTTGCTCCAGGTCAAATCACTGTAAAAACGCAGCTTTCGGTAGTATTCATTCAGCCGGTCCAGCTGCGAGCGGATCTGTTCTTGCGCTTGTACGGGGCTGAAGCGCAGCTTCACCGAGTAGCTGCCGTTTTCCGGCAGCGACGTGAGCACAGCCGTGATCCACGACTGGCAGTGTTCAAAATCCTTCTCCCCGTCCTTTTTTTCGTCTCTTTTTCCGTCAAAGACCGCCTCGCCGCTGGCATACATCCGGATGGAAAACTCCGGCGCGTCGTCCACGCGCCGCGCCTCGACCTTGCCGTAGGCGCTGCGGATCATAGACAGCATCGGCTCTTGACCGCCAGATTCGCTCGAGATCACAAACTGCGTGTCCATCTGCCCCAGCTCGCTTGCGCGGCTGAGCACACGCAACGTTACGTCCTCACGATAGGCGCTGAGAATACGCGCCATCTGCTGCGCTGTCTGATTGACGCCGCGCTCGGTTCCGGCGCCGTTTCTTCTTTGCCGTTCTCTTCCCAGCTTGCAGATCGCCAGATGCGAGCGGTAGTGCGCATCCTGTACCGCCGGGTGAAAGTCCTTTAGGCAGCGCTCAGCCTCGTCCATGAGCACGGTCATGTTTATCGCCGTGATGCCGGACTCCTCCACCGGCCGCAGCGTAAAGTGCTTCAGCACGCGGCTGACTCGTCCGGCCTGATTTGGATCTGCCAAGCAGCTCTCGATCCGCATGTCGACCTGGGTCAGCTTTTCCTTTTCCATACGCGCTTACCCCTCAGTTCTTCCAGTCCGCTGCGATCCCACTCAGAATATCGCCGCGATACTTGCGCAGCGTCTCGTCGGCAATGCCCTCGACCGACGCGTCATACCGCGCCTGCACCGACTCGCGCAGCGCGCAGAACGCCGCTTTTGCATCCTTGAGCTGCCGCTTCGCTGCGTCGCGCCGCTGCGCGATCTGCTCGGCGTCGCCGCTGAGCTGCCTAACCGTGTCGTCCATCATGCATCTGAGCTGCTCGCGCAGGGATGTGAAATACAGATTGATCGTATTTTCTGTGTCCTGATACCAGCTGTCGAGATTGTTGCTGATATTCATGATGCCAATGGCGCGCACCTCGTCTTCAATGTACTGCCGGTCGTCGGCGGATAGATTCAGATTGGCCAGCATCTGCTTCACACTGTTGCTTCCGTTGATCCTGATATACTCGCGGCTGCTGAAGATAATGCCGTTCGACAGCGAGGCTCTGACCTCGTCCAGCACCGACTTGGTATACAGATTGGCCATACGCGTATTGAGTTCAAAGATCCGCTCGAGCGTATCATTGCCCGCCTTGGCGAGATTGTTCTGATTGATCTTCATGCTGTCCAGCATCGCCTCGAGCTGCTGCTGCATGTACTGCACCAGCGTATCGCGCAGCGCCGTAACGCTGCCCAGCACGCACTCGTCCGACACGCTCTGTCTGTAGCATGCGACGTAGCTGTCCAGCGCCTTGGGGATGTCGGTCTTTAGCTCTTCTAGCACCTGCACGGCGCTTTGATACATGCTCTGGTTTTCCTCGGTCACATGCTGCAGCACGGCGGCAAATGCCTGATTGACGTTCTTGACGTCGATGCCAAGCGTTTCCAATTGCTCACGCAGCTTGGCGTAGTTCATCTGGTTTGGACTGCACGCCTGGTCGATGCGCGCGTTGTCGCTGAAGCCGCCGAACGCGCATGTAAAATTCCTGCAAATGGCAAGATTGCGCGCCTTATACTCTTCCAGCGCGTCAAAAAAAGCTTCGGAATACGCTTCCGGGATCTGCGCGAGCTTCGCGCGGATGACGCTGTCGTCGTGCTCGATCTCCGCGATCTTTCCCAGCGCTTGGCTGATGGGTCCGTCCACACTGGTCTTGAGGCCCTTGGAGATATCTTCGATGGCGCTGCCGGCCACGCCGCGCAGCACATCGCAGTTCTTGATCAGCTCTTTCATCGGCACGATCGTATCAAGCGCCAGCTGTCTTACCGCAAAAATTGCCGCCTGCGAACGCCGGTCCTTGCTTTTGCCAACATAAGCCGCGCGAAAAAACAATTTCAGCTCCTCGATACCGGCCTTTTGATAACGTGCCGCCAGCTTCTTGCGCGATTTGGCCATGATCCGCCGGTGCAGCTGCTCGTCGTTCAGCTCCTCTTCGGCGTCCTCGAGCACATCATCCTTGAAATCGGAATAGTTTCGGAAGTAAAAACAAGTGCGATCGTCAGGAATACCGCCAAACTTGTATTCGCCGTACCACGCCGAGTACAAATGCACATCCTCGCCGCTTTTCTTCACGCCAGTATTCTTCAAAATATCTACGAACTTGTCCACGGCCTGCCTGATTTCAGACGTGCCGCTACAGTCGTCTACTTTATTCAAGACCGGGATGATCAAATCGCTCTGATTGACAATGCCCTTGAGTTCCGCATTGCTGATCATGGCCTGCAGCGCAGGTACGCCCGTGCCGTCGACCTGCGGATCGACCAGAAACACCATTGCGTCGGTGCGCTTGACGGCGTCGGTGGAAATGGTATCGTGACCCTTGATCGTCCTGCCGCCGATATCTCTGTCTGGCGCATAAGCGCCCAGCCCCGGAAGATCGGTGATCGTCATGCCGCTTTTCAGCAGCTCGCCGTTCCATTGCAGCTGGATGGTGTAGTTCACCGTATTGGTATCGAAGCCAAAGAACTTCAGCACCTCTTCGCGTTTTTTATTGGCCGCCAGCGTTTTCTGATTCATCTGCGCGCTGTTTTGGTCCACGTACACAGTGAGCAGGATCATCAGCAGAAGGATCACATGGTTGGAGTCGTTCCGGTCCATCTGCAGCATATCCGGCGTAAACGAGTCCTTGTCCTGAAATAGATTATGGTCTGTAAAGTGCTGCAGGTTTTCAATGATCTTGACATGCGTCGTCACACAGGCGTATTCTTTGAGCTTGCGAAAATGCTCCTGCGGGAGATTGGCGCAGTCCACGTTCAACACCTGCCTGCCCGTGTCGTCGTCCACTACGCTGATCCTCGGCTTCTCACCGTAGAACAGATGCGTGCCAACACAGGTGGTCGTCAGCTTACAGGTGGGCATCAGCGGATACTCGATGAGCGAATTGATGACCGTAGACTTGCCGCTGGACATGCCGCCGGCAAAGCCGATATTGAAATGGAAATCGCGCAGCTGCTTGAGCTTCTCGACAAGCTCGGCATAGGATCTGTTCGCGCTGACGCCGGTTCCCTCGATCTGATCCAGTCTTGCCAGCAGGCGCTTGCCCGCATTATACAGCTCGGCCTGAAATACGTCCGCGTCGTTTTCGCTGCTTGCATGCATATCCGAAGCATCGCTCAGCGTTTCGCGCGCCAGTCCGGTATGATCTTCCGCAGCGCCAAATCCCTGTCCGGTCTTTTCCTCTGTCTGTCCAAATTTCATATGTGTACGTTTCCTTTCCGTTACTGGAACCGTTCCGCCAGCTCTGCGAAGCAGCACTGGCGATCCAGAAAATCACGGATCGCCTCGCCGGTATAGTCCCGGACTCGTGCGGGCAGGCCATAGACATCCCAGATCACGAAATTCTCATCATTGCTCAAAGAGGCCGCAGAAAGCTGCCCACGATGCAAATCAAGCGCATAATTCTCCAGCCGCAGATCGCTGCTATAAACGTCTGCAGCGGCGCTCAGGTTCCAGCCGCAGCCCGTGAGCGTCTCATAAGTCGCTCGCTTGGCGTCTGCACTGCGCGGTCCGCTTTGCTCGAGCCACGCGTATATCCTCCCCATGCCGAACTGCGGCGCAGGCAGTTCAAAATCCGCCTTCTTCTCGCCCACCGCCAAGATCACGTCCGCCGTCTCATACTGCGCCTGGAACGCCTCGTTCACGGCCGCCACGTCCCAATCCTCTAGCCAGCACGCGAGGATCTGGCTGCACTGCCGCGCCAGCGGCGCGTTGTTCGACGCCACCACGCAGCGCTTTTTTTCGCGCAGCGGCTGCTGGCAAAGCCGCGCCGTCTGCGCGAGCGTCGCGCTGTCGTCAAACACGATGCTGTAGGGCGTCTTGCTTTCTGCGATCGTCGCTTCCACGCTCTCTGCCAGCTGGCTGCGCTCGCTTTTGAGCGCAACGCCCAAAATGCAAAAGACCCAATACCGGACTTGCGCGTTTCGCAGTACCAGATCTCTGTGATAGTTCTTCACGCCGCCGCTAAGCGCCGTCAAAATGACGCACCGGCAGCCGTCTTCAAGCTGCGGCAGGTGCTCTGCATCCAGAAACTGCGCACGGCACGTCTCGTCTAACAGCAAATGCGCCACGCTTTGCGCATCCGGAACATACCTTTTGCAGTCGGAATCGATCAGGACCACGTTCATCTATGCACGCCTCCGGTCATCTTGTCAGCTCCCGCTCGCATTCGGCAATCAGCGCCTCGCACTCCATATCCAGCCACTGTTCGATGATCTGGACGTTCGTGCGGCACTGGTGCGTGCACACCTGCTTTACCAGCTCCCGGACGTCCTGCTTCGGCGCCCTCGCCTGCGGGTCGCGACCGGCAATGCGGTTGATTTGCTGGATCCGCTGCTGCGTCGCGACCGCTCCGACCGCGCCGGCGCCGACCACCACAAGCTCCGCAGCTTTCACAATACCGGCCGCTCCGGTCCAGCCCGGCACAACCAAGCACGTCACTGCGGCCGCCACAGCGCCGGCGGCCGCGATCCCTGCGCTTACATTTCTGGCGTTTACCGCCTGCTTCTGCTCTGCGCTGACGCCGCCGGATGCGCTTGGCGCGGCAGGTTGGATCTGCACATCCTCACGCCTGCACAGCGAGGCCTTGGGGAGCTCCGACCGATTCTTCACCGCAGCCCATACGATGCCGGCCGCGCTCGGGCTGACGCCGAGCGCCTGCATCTGCTCGCTCGTCTGCTGCTGCAGCTGCTTGCGCAGCTTTCGGATGTATGCGTTTATGCACGGCGATTCCTCCTGCAAAATGCACTGCGCCATGCGCGCGGGCTGCTCCTGGAGCATCCGATTGGCCATCTGCCCATACTCTGCCTCCAGATCGGGTCTGACCTGCGTCTTTTTTTCCTTGAAGACCGCGCGCAGCGCGTCTTTCCAGACGTTATCCATCATACTGCTCCCTTCCGCCCGATTCTTGACTTCCGTCACTTCCTTGACCGCCATATCCATATGCCCTTTCCAGTTTCCCGGTGATGCTTTTCACTTTAGGCGCTCAAGCTCTCTCTTTGCCCTTTCCACTTCTTTTGCCGCGTATTTCACGTCGATATGCTTGGTTCCGAGCGGCTCGTTCATCTTGACCCGCTTGTTCAGCATCTCTGTCTGTGTCTTCAGCTTTCGCTCCGCCGTCTGCAGCTTCTTTGCCGTCTCCGCCTGCTTTTTTGCAACCTCTGCTACTTCCTTGACTGCCATGTCAATATGCTCCTTTCGACTATTACGCTTTTCATTTTTCTCGGCCTATTCAGCTAACCTGAATGTATCTCTGCCCGCCGGGCTTCGTTCTGCTCTGGCGGCCGGCTCGCCGCCTGCGTCTATACGATACACGATCCGCTTTGCTGTTTTTGTTTTTCGTTTCCGGCTCTCGGCCCTTTTACAAAATCGCAGATCGTGACAGTTTACTAGACACATCTTACCAAATCCCGCCTAACATATCAACAAGAATTTCCTCTCTGGACGCACGCATCTTGTATACATGTCTATTCGGTACCAGTCTATCGTCTACTGTCTACCTGCTTATTTACGCTCTGCCGTCTGGCAGCGGCTGCGCAGAAATTTCTGCAGCTCGCGCAGAATGCGCGTCAATTCCATATTCTTTTCTGTCACGTCGCCGCCGAAAATCATATAGTCGCCAACATAGCAGCCCTCGCCTGCGTCCATCTGGAACGTATCGCCCATCTCATGCTCCTCCAGCACGCTCCATGCACGCCCGACAAAAATAGGGCGATTTATGAAATATGCCCACGGCACGAACACCCGGCGCAGAGCCGCTGCGTCCTTGTAGTAGAGCGCGATTCCCAGATCGCCAATGCCCAGAAGCACGACCCGGCCATCGTTGATCGCTGCGCCTTGATTGTCATACACCATGCTGTATTGCTGCTGCTTGATCTTCGCCAAAAGGCGCCTCGTATGCTTTTCGGTGCGGTTCGAATTGATCCAGGTCCGCTGCTCTTCCGGCAGCCGGTTCGGCAGCGTATGCGTCCGGCCGAATTCCCAAATCAAATCCGCATCCTGCGTCTTCCAGATCCAGCGCGCACGATATTCGCATTCCACCGCCGAAGGCTCCACGGTCTGCTTGCTTTGCTTGTCTTGGCACAGCGCGCCAACCATCGCGCCGGCCATCACGCCGGTCAGCCCGGCGACTGCGCCGCCTACAGCGGCGCCTTTGGCCGCGCGCGCTGCCATAGACTTCATGCTCCATCTCTCTTCTGCGTGCTCCAGCGACGCTTTCCACTGACTTTCCGGTACGATTTTATTGGTAGCAAGACGGTTGACGATCATGTTGTTTCCTCCCTTTTTCTGCGGGCTGCAGGCGGCAAGGCGCTGCGGCCCATATCGCTTCAGAAACGCTGTTCTGTTTGTTTACAGCCACATCATACACGACGCGTTTTTTGCGTTTTGTTTTTCGTTTCCGCCCTGCGCGGCAAACGGGGGCCCTCTGCAAAAAAGGCCTCAAATCCCTTGAAATCAAAGGATTTGAGGTCTTCTCGATCGATCAGGCGGCCGCCGGTTCTTCCGCCATCTATAGCGTGTTTGTCTCAGTCGTCGTAGCCGTTGGGATTCTGGCTCTGCCAGTGCCAGCTGTCGCGGCACATATCGTCCTGATCGCGCGCGGCCGACCAGCCAAGGACCTCCCGGCTCTTGGCCGGGTCCGCGTAGCAGATCGCCAGATCGCCGGCGCGGCGCGGCGCCATGACGTAGGGCACCTTCACGCCGTTGGCTCTTTCAAAAGCGTGGACCATATCCAGCACGCTGTAGCCGCGGCCCGTACCCAAGTTGAACACGCCTTCTCCGGTGTGCGACATGAGATACTCGATGGCCGCCACATGTCCCTTGGCCAGATCCACCACATGGATATAGTCCCGGACGCCGGTGCCGTCTGCGGTCGGATAGTCGCTTCCAAAGACGCTCAGACGCTCCCGCTTGCCGATGGCCGTTTGGGAGATGAAGGGCATCAGATTGTTGGGGATACCGTTTGGATGCTCGCCGATCTTGCCGCTTTCATGCGCGCCCACGGGGTTAAAGTAGCGCAGGTTCACGACCGACCATTCCGGATCGGCCTTGGCGATGTCGCGCAGGATCTGCTCGCCCATGTATTTTGTCCAGCCGTAGGGATTGGTGCAGCTTCCGGTTTTCGAGCTTTCCCGCAGCGGCATCTCGTTTTCGCCGGAGTAGACCGTGGCGGAGGATGAGAAGATAAGCCGCTTGACGCCGTGCTCTGCCAGCACGCGGCAGAGCGTCATGGTGGCACAGAGATTGTTTTCATAGTAATCCAGCGGCTTGGCCACAGATTCGCCCACGGCCTTAAGCCCCGCGAAATGGATCGCGCAGGCAATGGCATGCTCCTGCAGGATCTTATCCAGCAAAGCTGCGTCGCGCACGTCGCCCTGATAAAACGGAACGGCTTTTCCGGTGATTTCCTGTACCCGCTGTAAGCTCTTTGCGCTGGAATTGCAGAGATTGTCGATAACGACCGGCTGATGGCCCGCTTCGATCAGCTCCACACAGGTATGGCTGCCGATATACCCGGCGCCGCCGGTGACTAAGACATTCATGGTTGTACCTCCTGTACGATGTGATGCATCTGCCGCCATTTTTGCTCCATATCCGCCACCAGCTTGAACTGGGTGCGGCAGCGGTCCAGATTCTGATCAGGCCGGTGGATGGCAAAATAGTGGTCGCCGTCGAGATAGTCCGTCAAAAAACGGACGCCGCACTCAAGCGTCATCAGCTTTGCCCCCATGGGCAGCAGCTCGCGCTCAAGCTCTGTCAGATCCGGGCACGCCTCCAGAAAACCCGCTGTGTATCTCTCAAAGAGGTCCAGGCGCATCTCGACCTTTGAAAGATCCCGCTCGTCCTCGGCCGCAGAGGCCGCGCCGAAGCGGATAGAGTCGCCGTAGTCATACAGGCTCAGGCCCGGCATGACCGTGTCCAGATCGATGACGCACAGCGCCTTGCGCGTTGCCGCGTCCAGCATGACGTTATTGAGCTTGGTATCGTTGTGGGTCACGCGCAGCGGAAGCTTTCCCTCGGCCAAAAGCCGCAGCAAGGTGTCTGCCTCGGCTTCTCTGGCCAGAACAAAATCGATCTCGCCGCGCACAGCCTTGGCCCGCCCCGCCTTGTCGTCGGCGAGCGCCTGCCTGAAAATGCGGTAGCGGTCGGCAGTATTGTGAAAGTTTGATATCGTCTCGTGCAGCGTAGCGGCCGGGAAGTCCTTCAGCTGCTGCTGAAAGCGGCCAAATGCCACGGCGCTCTGGTAAAAGTCCTCGGGCGTTTCTGCTTGCTGCAGGCAGATGGAGTTCTCCACAAAGTCATAGACGCGCCAGAAGCCGCCCGCCTGCTCCAGATAGGCCGCGTCGTCCGCCGTTCGGACCAGGCGCATCACCGCGCGCGCATCGTCGGTCTGCGCGCGCAGATAATCCGTCACGGCTGCGATATTGGCCATGAGTCCTGCCACGTCGCGGAAGATATGATGGTTGATCCTCTGCAGGATGTACCGGCGGCCGGACGCGGTCACGACCAGATACGTCTCGTTGATATGTCCGCAGCCGTAGCGCTCACAGCTGACGGCCGCAGCATCCAGCGCGAACTGGCGCAATACGGAAGCGTACCGCTCATTCATGTCCAGAGCGCCTCCTTGTAGATACCGTTTTTCTTCATACCGGCGATGGCTGCGCGGACAGACGCCAGATCTTCTCGGTAGGTCACACCGTACCAGACCTCCTCGCAGGGGAGCACCTGTACTACGGCCGCGCCGCTTTTCAGCTGCGCGTCTACCGCAAACGGCAGGAAATACTCGCATTTGAGCGGATTCTTGGGCAAATTTTCCTCCAAAAAGGCAGGGAAGCCCCGCACCAGCTCATCCAGCATCTTAGCCGTGAAGCCCCAGAGGTTCATCGATACGATGGTATCGCCCGGCAGATCCACAAACGTCTCGCCGTCTTCGGTATAGGCCGCGTCATCGCCGCGCTTGAAGATCTTCGTGCGCTCGACGATGTCGGTCAGCAGTCCGTTTTCCACGCTGCATACGCCGCGCGCGACCGAGCCAAATTCAGTCACGGTGTTGCGCAGCCGGTAGCCCACCATTGCGTAGCGGTTCTGCTCGCGGTTGGCGCTGAGAAACTCATAGATCGTGCTGAACGCCGTCGGCCCGTAGAAATCGTCGGCGTTGATGACGGCGAACGGCCCGTTCAGCACGTCTTTGCAGCAGGCGATGGCGTGGCCGGTGCCCCACGGCTTGGTGCGTCCGGCAGGCAGAGAATAGCCCGCGGGCAGCCGGTCCAGCGTCTGATAGACATAGGACACATGAAAATACCGCTCCATCCGGCTGCCGATGGCCTCGCGAAACGTCTCGTCCAGCTCCGGCTTGATGACAAACACAATATCGCGGAACCCCGCCCGCCAGGCGTCAAAGAGCGAAAAATCGATGATAATATGGCCCTGCTCATCCATCGGCTCGATCTGCTTCAGCCCGCCGAACCGGCTGCCCATGCCGGCGGCCATAATGACTAGGGTTGGATTCATAGCTTATCCTTCTTTCTCAATCAGGAATTGGCGTTCCCACTGTTGTGCGCGGCCCTGTCCGCCGCACACAATAGTAGAAGGCACTTATTTTAAAATTATACCACACAATCCCATTTGCTGCCAAGTCCATATTGATAACTTTCCCGCTTGATGCAAAGCGTGCGGCTTCGCGCCGAAAACGCGAAGCCGCACATGTTCTAAAAAGCGATTTTGCCTTTTCCGGCGCGCGCAAAGGTTCCGACGGGCTTTGGGCGTCTTTGCAAAGGCTGAGGATCAACCGCTGTCTCTCAGGGCCGAGGCTGCGCGCTTGTGTTTTGACACGAGCGCGCCGAGCTTCTCTACCAACATCGTACTGTAGCGCAAAACAGGCTCCGTCGCGATGGCGAAAACCACGAACAGCATCACGCACTCCAGGGACATGTGTTTGATCCCAAATATATCTCCCAGCCATATGCTGCAAACAAGAAGGCCGACAATACATCCGCCAAAAACGCACCATCTCAGCGGATTCATAGGCCCGCTGATATGATAGAGGATCATAAATCCCACGATCGCCAGAAGCATCGTACAGGCAACCGAAATATCCGCCTCGTCCACGCCAAAGACTCTGCCGAATATGACAAGCGCGCCCACGACGATGAAATCCGTCAGTCCCGCCGGCAGCGCTTTGATCAGGACGTTGGACAAAAAGCTGCCGCGAATGATTTCCTTATTTGGCTGCAGCGCAAGGAAGAATCCAGGAATCCCAATGGTAAACGCACTGATCAGCGACACCTGCGACGGCTCGAGCGGATAGGAAAACATAAAGCACGCCGAAAATACGGCCATCAGCAAGGAGAAGATATTCTTTACCAAGAACAGGCTCGCCGAGCGCTCGATGTTGTTGACCACGCGCCGGCCCTCCATTACCACAGACGGCATCGCGGCAAAATCCGACTCCAAAAGAACCAGCTGGGACGTCTGGGCGGCGGCGTCGCAGCCGGACGCCATGGCAATGGAGCAATCCGCGTCCTTCAGCGCAAGGATGTCGTTGACGCCGTCTCCGGTCATGCCGACCGTGTGCCCGGCGTCCTGCAGCGCATGCACGAGCTGCCGCTTCTGTTCCGGCGTGACGCGGCCAAACACGGTATACTGCCCCGCCGCTTCGCGCACTTCGGCCTCGGTGCCAAGCAAAGACGCGTCAATATATTTTTCCGCGTCGGCGATCCCCGCTTCCACTGCGATCTGCGAGACCGTCAGCGGGTTGTCGCCCGATATGACTTTGACCGTCACGCCCTGATCGGCGAAATATTGGAACGTCTCCGGCGCATCTCTTCGGATGGGGTTGGAGAGAAGAATGAGTCCCAGCGGTATAACACGCTCCGTCAGCGCTTTTCCGTCCAGCGCGCCGCAGTACTCGCCAAAAACAAGCACGCGATAGCCGTCCGCGCTGTTACTTTCGATCAGCGTTCTGTATTTCTCGTATTCCTCCCGAAGCACAAATTCCGGCGCGCCAAGGACATAGGTCCCATCCGGGAAGGCGGCCGCGCAGTACTTATACGTCGATGAAAACGGGATCACGCTCTGCGCCTTTTGAAGCGGCGGCGTGCGGAAAAACTGCTTCAGCGCCTGCATGGTCACATTTCCGTCAGGCATAGACGCCACAAGCGCGCCTATCATGGCTTTTAGTCCCCGGCCTGCAGCCGGATCATAGCCCTCCATTGGAACGACGCTGCTGACCTGCATGGTATTTTCGGTAATGGTCCCCGTCTTATCCACGCACAAAACGTCGACGCGGGCAAGCGTTTCAATGCACTTCATATCATGCACAAGCACCTTTTTAGACGCCAGGCGCATCACGCTGACCACCAGCGCTACGCTGACCAGCAAATACAGCCCCTCTGGAATCATGCCAAGCACAGCTGCGACCATAGAGACGATGCTGCTGGAAAAGGAGGCGTCTGAAAAGAAATATTGCTGCACAAAAAGTACTGCGCCAATGGGAATGATCGCGACGCCCACGGCGCCGACCAGCTTGTCGAGCACGCGGATCATCTCCGACTGCTCTTTGCGCTTCATGGTTTTCGCTTCCAGCGTCAGTTGGCTGACATAGGAATCCTGCCCGACCTTGTCCAATCTGGCGTAGCATTCTCCGGAAACGACAAAGCTGCCGGACATCAATCTGTCTCCGGGTTCCTTCCTCAGCTCGTCCGACTCGCCGGTCAGCAGCGCTTCGTTGACGGAAACGCTGCCCTCCAGGACAACGGCGTCTGCGCAGATTTGGTTGCCTGCGCGGAATATGACGATATCGTCGAGCACCAATTCCTCGGCCGGGATCTCGGTCTGTTTGCCGTCTCTGATTACGAGCGCCTTCGGCGCGTTCAAAACAGAGAGCTGATCCAAAATTTTCTTTGCTCTGATCTCCTGAATGATGCCGATCAGCAGATTCGCTATGACCACCGGAAGAAACGTCAGACTTCTGAAAGACCCGGCGACGATGATCAACACGGCCAGCACCGCGAACACCAGATTGAAATATGTCAGCAGATTGCTTTTGATAATTTCCCCTACCGATTTCGACTGCGGCTCTGCCGGCTCGTTTTTCCATCCGTTGCGGATATATTCCTGCACCTGCTCCTGACGAAGTCCGGTTGCGATATCAGCCTGATAACGGGTCGTCGGCAGGCGTTTGGCAGGGCCTGCTTCAGCCTCTGCGCGTTTTTTTCTCATAAGCGTCTTCTGTATCCTTTCTTCTCTGCCGGTTGAAATTGCCCCGGCGGGCCGTCGCACCTGCGCGTCAATAGGAAAACATCACCGAATAATCGCAAATAGCATGAATCAAGGCCGGAATCCACAGCGTTCCCGATTTTTCCTTTAGAAGCTGCAAAAAACGCCCTGCAGCCAATAACCCCATCAGCCCTGAACGCAGGCTGATGGATATACTCGGCGGTCAAATTTCCATAATTGGCATACGCAAAAATATGCATGACAGCAAACGCGGCATTTGGTGTCAAGTATCTTAATCTTTCAGGAAAACTCCTTCAGCAAAATATACGAACAAGGCCCGAACAGCGAATTCTTCCGTGAGGGCAATCAGCGGCGCACCTTCTAGGCTTTGTTTGCTGTTCTCTGGCAAGATTATAGCACACAATTTAGAATTTTCAACATGGGCCTATCTGCAGCCGGCGACTTTCCGCTTGACCGGCATACGGCCATTTGGACATCTTTAACAAAAAAAGGGGTTATTTTTAGGAGGGGCCTTTGAAAAAACGACACCTCCTCGAAAAATGCCCCATTTTTGGGAAACGGGGCCGATGATAAAATATTGCCAGAAAACCCCATATGAAGGGAAACATGAAAGGAGAAACAACAATGAAAAAAATCATCGCGATACTCCTGGCCGTACTTATGGTCCTGTCCCTGGCCGCCTGCGCCTCCAAGGAAGAACCGGCACAATCTTCTGACGGCCAGCAGACGGGCGCTGCGGACAAGATCGTGGTCTGGACCCTGGCCAAGGATCTGCAGCAGTTCGCCGACCGCTACACCGCCGAAACCGGCAACGAGGTACAGGTCGTCGTCTTCGACTCCGCCGACTATGCCACCAAGATCATGCAGACTCTTGGTACCAAGAGCAAGGACGTGGATATCTTTGTAGGCGAGCCGCAGATGCTGCCCAATTTCATGGAGGCCGGTTTCTGCGCCGATCTGAGCGAGTTTGACGCCCAGGTTCAGGAAAATCTGGTGGGCTACACCTACGAGGCCGGCGTCGACGAGGACGGCGTCCTGCGCGCGATCAGCTACCAGGCCTGCCCCGGCTCCGTCATCTACCGCCGCGATCTGGCCAAGGAAGTCTTCGGCACCGACGACCCCGAGGAAATCGGCAAGAAGTTCAGTTCCTTCGCC
>CAZWKZ010000009.1:0-25695 GCA_964633935.1 uncultured Oscillospiraceae bacterium
CGCCTGGTGCTGCACGCAGGTAGGCGGGCGGTGCGTCAAGCTCGACTGCGCGCGTGAAGAGACGTTCGTGTCCAACCGCGTGCGTCACGCCATCCGCACGCATATCATCTCGTTCCTGCGGCCAGACGGCACGTTCGCCGCGCGCAAGATCGAGTGCTTCTCGAACCAGGGCGCCTACGCCTCACACGGCCACGGCATCGTGGCCAAGGGGATGGGCGCGTTCCCGCAGCAGTATCCGTGTCCGAACGTCGAGGGCGATTCGTATACCGTCTTCACCAATAAGCCCGCCGCCGGCGCGATGCGCGGCTACGGCATCCCGCAGGCCATGTTCGCCGGCGAGTCGCACATCGACGACTGCGCGAAGGCGCTCGGCATTGAGCCGCTGGCCTTCCGCCGCAAAAACCTCATGCCCGTGGGCTTTGTCGACGGGTTCTCGAAAAACGAGCTGTACAGCGATTCGTACAATCAGTGCCTTGACAAAGGCATGGCCTGTATCGACTATGAGCGCAAGCGCAGGCAATACGCCAACCAGACCGGTCCCGTGCGCCGCGGCGTCGGCGTGGCGGCGTTCTGGTACAACACGGCCGTGTATCCCATCTCGCTGGAAACGTCCTCGTGCCGCATGCAGCTGAATCTGGACGGCACCGTCATGGTTCAGCTGGGCGAAACGGAGATCGGTCAGGGCGCCGACACGGCCTACGCACAGATGGCGGCCGAGGTGTTGGGCCTGTCTGACTACAAAAAAGCGCACGTCGTCTCGTGCCAGGATACGGACATCACGCCCACGGGCCTTGGCGCGTATGCCTCGCGCCAGACGTACACGGCGGGCTTCTCGATCCGGCAGACGGGCCTGCTGCTCAAGGAGAAGATCTTGAAATATGCCTGCGAGGTGACGCGGCAGGCCGTGTATAACATGGACATCATCGATTCGAACGTCGTCCGCATCACCGACGGCCGCGTGCTCATGAGCCTGAGCGAGCTTTCGATGACGGCGCAGTATAACCCCGTCCACTCTGAGCATCTGACGGCCGAATCGACCTACACCATCCGCAATAACGCCTACTCCTTTGGCTGCACATTCGCCGAGGTCGAGGTGGATATCCCGATGTGCAAGGTAAAGCTATTGGATATCGTCAACGTCCACGACTGCGGCAGGCTCATCAATCCCGCGCTGGCCGAGGCGCAGGTGCACGGCGGCATGTCGATGGCCATCGGCTACGGCCTTTCCGAGCAGCTTCTGTTCGACCCCAAGACCGGGCGGCCGCTCAACAACAACCTGCTCGACTATAAGCTTTCGACCTTTATGGATCATCCGGACCTCAAGGCCGAGTTCGTAGAAAACTACGAGCCGACCTCGGCCTTCGGCACGAAGGCGCTGGGCGAGCCGCCGGCCTGCTCCGGCGCGCCGGCCATCCGCAACGCCATTTTGAACGCCACGGGCGTGGCCATCAACTCTGCGCCCATGACGCCGCACGTACTGTTTGCGCGGTTCTCGGAAGAGGGCCTGCTGCAAGATTGAGGGGAGGTAACAGCGATGTATGACATGAAAGCGCTCTATGAGGCGACGAGCGTCGCCGACGCCGTGGCGCTGCGCCTGGCGCATCCCGAGGCGCAGATCGTGGCCGGCGGTACGGACGTATTCGTGCAGATGCGTGAGGGCAAGCGCGCGGGAAAGGCGCTGATCTCCATCCACGGGCTTGACGAGCTGCGCGGCATCTGCATCGACGAGGAAGAGAACATCCGCATCGGATCGCTCACCACGTTCTCGCACATTACGAAAGATCCTATCATCCAGCAGAAGATCAACGTGCTCGGCGAGGCCGTGGACATGGTCGGCGGCCCGCAGATCCGAAACGCCGGCACCATCGGCGGCAATACGTGCAACGGCGTGACGTCGGCGGATTCGGCGTCGACGCTCTTTGCGTGGCAGGCCGTCATCGAGCTGACGGGCAAAAACGGCAAGCGGTATCTGCCCATTCAGGACTTCTACATCAAGGCCAGCACGGTCGATCTTCGCGTCGAGGACGGCGAGATTCAGACGGCGATTTTGATCCCCAAGGCGTCGTATGAAAACACGGCGGGCTTCTACATCAAATATGCCATGCGAAACGCGATGGACATCGCCACCACCGGCTGTTCGGTCAACTGCAGGCTGTCGCCGGATAAAAAGACGTTTGAGCGCGTGCGCATCGCCTACGGCGTGGCAGGCCCCGTGCCCATGCGCGCGCCCACGGCCGAGGCTGCGGCCAACGGCCAGAGCGTCACGATGCAGACGGTCGACGCGTTTGCAAAGGCGGTTTTGGAGGATATCCATCCCAGAGATTCGTGGCGCGCGTCCAAGGCCTTCCGCCAGCACATCGCGGTGGAGCTGGCGCGGCGCGGTCTCATCGAATCTGTCAGACGCTGCGGAGGTGAGCTGTAATGGCACAGTACAAACTTGTCAAATGCACCATCAACGGCAAGGCCGTGGAAAAGATGATTGATGTGCGCGCGAGTCTGACCGACATGCTGCGAAACGACTTCCGCCTCACGTCCGTCAAGAAGGGCTGCGAGGTCGGCGAATGCGGCGCGTGCAACGTGCTCGTTGACGGCGAGGCAATCAACTCGTGCCTGTATCTGGCGGCCTGGGCCGACGGAAAAGAGATCTTGACGCTCGAGGGACTTATGAACCCCGACGGCTCGATCTCGGATATCCAGCAGGCGTTCATGGACGAGACGGCGGTCCAGTGCGGCTTCTGTACGCCGGGCTTCATCGTCACGGCCGCAGAGATCCTGCACGCCGGGAAAGAGTACTCCGACGACGAGCTGCGAAAGCTCCTATCCGGCCATCTGTGCCGCTGCACGGGCTATCAGAATATTTTCAGAGCCGTCAAAAAGACGATGCTGAGAAGGCTCGGCAAA
Organism: uncultured Oscillospiraceae bacterium; assembly: GCA_964633935.1. GTDB lineage: Bacteria > Bacillota > Clostridia > Oscillospirales > Oscillospiraceae > CAG-170. The sequence goes on from CAZWKZ010000009.1 coordinate 2,902, forward strand.
GAGGAAGAGGCCGAGCTGGTACGGTAAAGCAAAAAGCAGCCCCGGGCAAATGGCAGTCGCTCATAAGGGAACCTTACAAAAATTATGAGTTATGCCAGGTAAACGGAAAACGAAAAACTCTATGTGTTTGAGAATGATCATTCACATAGAGCTTTTTCATTTTTGAAAATATGCAGATAGCCTTTGCCTCAATGTTCCTTTCCCTACACCCAGCCAATCTCATAAGACATTGTATCGTAGGTGTGATCAATCACATAGCCGACAAAGCATCCGTTTTTATCTTCTACTGCATAAATAAGTGGGGTGTTGCACAAAGCAGCTTCGTCAAGAAAGACAGCAGTTTTCTTTTCCGAGAAGGGCGGCTCCAAATATCGTATCACATCGGCATCCGATAAAGGCAGATGCAGCAATTGAAGGTCACTCTGCTGAAAAGGACGGATATACAGTCTCTTTGTTGAAATCCTCATCGTTCACTCACTTTCTCAAAATATAGGTATCAAAGGATTTCTCAGCATTGGTGCCCACAGCAAAGAGTCCACGAAGCATCATTGCTACTTCATCGCAATCATCACATTCAAAACAGATGATCTCGTATTCTAAAAACAATTTCTCAAGCACGGATACCGCAAATGAGGAAAAGCTATCTGGCTCGATACTGCCTACGTAGGCTATTTCGTTATCTTCCATAAATGCAAAATGGACCATAGAGCCATTTCTCATCTGGTATGCCACAAGTTCGGGGAGGGCTTCGCAAAAATGCCCTAACGAGGCTGTTAATGGATTGACTGCCCTGTGCAAGTCTGCGTACTGTTTGTAAAGAAGTTGGCAGCAGAGGCTATACTCCGCAGAACCTTTTGAGGAATATCGCACCGGAAAATCAACCGAAGTTTCACCCTTTAATTCATCCTTGGTAACTTCCATTTCATAACAACGGCGAGCAAATTCAAACCCTCCTGCTTGTAAGAAGTCCACTAACTGCTTTTCGGTAGACTCCAGCATTACTTGTAGCGGACAAGATGTTTCTATGGAGATTCTTTCAAAAAGAGAAGTCGCAATTGACGCAGTATAATCCATTAGATGCAGTTTCAAGTAGCTGTTTTGCGTATGAAACGGATTACGATATATTTCGATTTCGCCCATCGGTTTTTTGTCTGACCAAACCTCAAATGAAATATTTCCCGTCCTGTCTATGCGCTTTCGCAAATCAAGCATATGAACTTCCATTTAATCCAAGTGTTGATACTCGGTGACGGTTTTGAGATACGCCTCCGGATCACCGTTCAGAACGAGGTCAGCATACCCCAGCGGGTCGTTGTAAATCAGATAGTCCAGCTCCGACCGCTGATACATATTGTCGGCAACCTCGTTTTCCACTGCGATGGTATCAATGGAAATCATGCTGCCGTCGGAAAACCGCAGCTCCACACATACAGTATCCATATTGAACTCGCAGGACAATAACCGCTTCATTTGCTGTACCTCCATTCATTATTGTGTAAATGCATATTATACAGAAATGGTACCAATTTTCAAGAGTTTTGCAGAAATATATCCCTTCGAAATGCAGCTTTTTTATGAACAAAGCTCAATTTGGCAGTTTTCATGCCCCACGACATACCCCACATTGAAACACCCACCCATCGTCTTTCATTTAGCCCCCGAAACGGCACAGTATTTTAGCTCCCCAAAAACGAACAACGGCACGCAGCAAAAGCTGAATGCCGTTAGTTCTTTCGTTGCCAATCCCGTTTTCCAGTTGCCGATTTCGTAATTTTTCTCAAATTACTGTCTTATCAGCACACGTGTAAAGCCAGAGGCTGCTTTTTTAGATTGATGCGGCGCTATCTACAGCGGTTTTGGGCGTTCTGCGGGGGCAGATGCAAAAAGGACGATAAAAATCCTGCTTTGCGGCGCATGCGCTATTGCATTTGCGAAAGTGTTAGTCTATACTAACGTCGTAAAAATACAGACCTCAGCATAGGATATCGAGGGGTGCATGCTATGAAGCTAGACGAACTGCCTGTCGGGCGCGCCGGCACGATCACCGCCGTGGGCGGCGAGGGAATGCTGCGCTGCCGCCTGCTGGACATGGGGCTGATTCCGCAGACGAAGGTCCGCGTGATAAAGATTGCGCCGATGGGCGATCCCATGGAGCTGCTGCTGCGCGGCTACAGCCTGACGCTGCGCAAGGAGGACGCGCACAACATTGACATTGAGGAGGACGGCGTATGATCTTTGCGCTGGCGGGCAATCAGAACTGCGGCAAAACGACGCTGTTCAATCAGCTGACGGGCGCGAACCAGCACGTCGGCAATTTTCCCGGCGTGACGGTCGACCGCAAGTCGGGCGACGTGCGCGATCAGAAGGACTGCTCGGTGGTGGACCTGCCGGGCATCTATTCGCTGCGGCCCTACACGGCCGAGGAGATCGTGACGCGCGATTTTATCTTGCATGAAAAGCCGGACGCGATCATCAACATCGTCGACGCAACGAATCTGGAGCGCAATCTGTATCTGACGCTGCAGCTGCTCTCACTGCGCGTGCCGACGGTGCTGGCGCTCAACATGATGGACGAGCTGAGCGGCAACGGCGGCTCGGTAGACGTGAAAAAAATGGCCGAACGGCTTGGCGTGCCCGTCGTGCCCATCTGCGCGGCCTCGGGCGACGGCGTGAGCGAGTTGGTAAGCGAGGCCATACGCGTGGCGCAGAGACGCATTTTGCCCGCAGTGTACGATTTCTGCCCATCTGGCCCCGTGCACCGCTGCATCCATGCCGTCTGTCACCAGATCGAGGACCACGCGCAGATGGCGGGCGTGAGCGTGCGCTTTGCCGCCACGTGTCTCATCGAGGGCGATGCGCCGCTGGTGAGCCGCCTGCAGCTCGAGCAGAACGAGCTGGAGCTGATCGAGCACGCCATCGTTCAGATGGAAAATGAGCGGGGCTTGGACCGCAACGCGGCGCTGGCCGATATGCGCTACAGCTTTATTGAGACGCTGGTGGCGCAGACGGTGGTCAAGCCCCGCGAGAGCAAGGAGCATCTGCGCAGCGTCAAGGCGGACAGGCTCCTCACCGGCCGGTATACCGCCATCCCGATTTTTTTGGGCGTGATGCTGCTGATTTTTTATCTGACCTTCCATGTCATCGGCGCGTTTTTGAGCGATCTTTTGGCCCTGGGCATCGACGCGCTCACCGCCGCGGCCGACCGTTTGCTGACGGCCTACGGACTGAATCCGGTGGTACATAGCCTGCTCATCGACGGCATTTTTGAGGGAGTGGGCGCGGTCTTGAGCTTTTTGCCCATCATTGTGACGCTGTTTTTCTTCTTGTCTATTTTGGAGGACACGGGCTATATGGCGCGCGTGGCGTTCGTGATGGATAAGCTGCTCAGAAAGATCGGCCTGTCGGGCAAATCCATTGTGCCGATGCTCATCGGCTTCGGCTGTACAGTGCCGGCCGTTATGGCGACGCGCACGCTCTCGTCCGCGCGCGACCGAACGATGACCATTTTGCTCACGCCTTTTATGAGCTGCTCGGCCAAGATCCCCATCTATGCGTTTTTTACTGCGGCGTTTTTTCCGCACAACGGGGCGTTTGTGATGATCGCGCTGTACCTCGCGGGCATCGTTGTGGGTATTCTGGCCGCGCTGGTATTGGACAAGGCGGTTTTTCGCGGCAAGCCCATCCCGTTTGTGATGGAGCTGCCCAATTACCGCCTGCCGAGCGTCAAAAGCGTGGCGCTGCTGTTGTGGGACAAGGCCAGAGACTTTCTGCAGCGCGCGTTCACCGTCATTTTCTTCGCCACGATCGTCGTCTGGTTCCTGCAGCGCTTTGACGTGCGGCTGAACGTCGTTTCCGACAGCGGCGAGAGCCTGCTTGCGATTTTGGGCAGATTTCTCGCACCGGTCTTCGCGCCGCTGGGCTTCGGCGACTGGCGCTGCGCCACGGCGCTGGTCACGGGCTTTATCGCCAAGGAATCGGTCGTCAGCACGCTGGAGATCCTGACAGCCGGCAGCGCGATCACGGCGCTGTTTACTACAAGATCGGCCGTGAGCTTTCTTGTCTTTACGCTGCTGTATACGCCCTGCGTCGCGGCCATCGCCGCCATCCGGCGCGAAGTAGGCTCCGGCATGCGCGCAGGCGTCATCGCGCTCACGCAGTGCTGTGTGGCGTATCTGGCGGCGTTCGGCGTATACAGCGCGGCGCTGCTGCTGTAGAGGGCGCGATATGGCGACAATTTTTGTGCTTGCTTTGCTTGCTGTTTGGGCGGCGCTTGCGCTGCGCTCGATCAGAAGGGGCAGAAAAAGCGGCGGCTGTACCGGCTGCTGCGGCGGCTGCGCCGCATCGTGCGGGGGCAAGAGATCCAAATGCCGGCAGGAGCCGCCGCGCGAAGAAGACGGTGCATGAAGCTTGCCGAGGTATATGCCTCGGCAAGCTTTCTTACGGCCGGTATGCGCGCTGATCGCCCGCCCTGGGCGGGCGATCTGTATGCCGCTGCGGGGCGCGGCCATTTGCCGAAAAATCGGCAGATTTTTCAGCAGCCAGGTCCATAGGATGTGTCGGGGGTGTTTGCAATGGGCAAGTTTGTGAAACGAAACGGCAGGCTGCTGCTGGCCGGCGCGGCGGTGGTGTGCTTCTGCGCGGCGCTGAGTCTGCTGTTTTCCGCCAGAAACGTCATAGAAACCGGCTCATGGGGCCTGAGCTTTCAGACCGAGGGAAAGGCGCCCGTCGGCACGGCGTCCGCGCAGGCGCTGAAGCAATACGACGCGGTGTATGTCGGCGATTCGGAAGAAAAGGTCATCTATCTGACCTTTGACGCGGGCTACGAAAACGGCTGCATGGGACAGATCCTGGATACGCTCAAGGCGCATAACGTCAGCGCGTGCTTCTTCCTCGTGGGCAACTATCTGGAAAAGGAGCCGGCGCTTGTCAGGCGCATGGCGGACGAGGGCCATTTGGTCGGCAACCACACCGAGCATCACTACGACATGTCGCGCATCGCGGACGAACAGACGTTCACGCAGGAGCTGCAGCTGGTCGAGCAGCGCTACGAGAGCGTCACGGGCCAGAAGATGCAGAAATACTACCGCCCGCCGCAGGGCGTATACAGCGAGGAAAATCTGAAAATGGCGCAGAAGCTGGGCTACCGCACAATCTTCTGGAGCTTGGCCTATGTCGACTGGTATCAGGATAAGCAGCCCACGGCCGACGAGGCGTATGAGAAGCTGCTCGGCCGCATCCACCCGGGCGCGATCGTGCTGCTGCACTCGACGTCGACCACCAACGTCGCCATTCTCGATACGCTTTTGACAAAGTGGGAGCAGATGGGCTACCGCTTTGGCACGCTGCCGGAGCTGTATGAGAATGAGAGCTTGACGCAGACACCATTTTGAAACTCCGACATAACATGGAATGAGCGAGCGAGAACCGCTACGTTTAATTTCAGGAGGTTTCATTATGTCTTGTAATTCGTCCGGTATCTGCGCCTTTGGCAACAGCTGGTGGTGGATCGCAGTTCTGATCGTTATCTTCATCATCTGGAACGGCAACAACAACTGCTGCGACTGCAACTGCAACAACAACTGCGGCTGCTGCTGACGCGGGAACCTACATGCAGGCAAAAAGAGCGGGGATCACTCCCTGCTCTTTTTATGCGCTTTGGATGCCGCGCTATGCTCTTGTGCGCGGGTCGTTGAACGCCTCGGTATCGAATGTGATGACGGCGTAGTATTTCTGATCGCCGAACTGAAGCGCCTCGTCGATCTGCCGCCGGAGCGCGTCGGTCCTGTCGGCCATATCGAATGGTACGACGAGATCGAAGATCAGATTCGTGTGCTTCACGCCGCGCACCATGCGAAAATCGTGCAGCGCCAGGCGCGGGTCGATTGTATGGATGGCGTTTTGTACCACCTGCTTCATTTCGTTCAGCTCATCGTCGTCGGTCACGACGGGGTCGTAGTGGATGACAAGCTCGACATGCAGCTCGTTTTTGATATCGCGCTCCATGTCGTCGATGTACTCGTGCGCGTCAAGCGTACTCATGCGGCTGTCCATCTCGACATGTACGCTGGCAAAGCGCCGGCCGGGACCATAGTCATGGACCAGAAGATCGTGGATGCCCAGCACCTTCTCGTGCGATTTGAGCGTGTGGGCGATCGCGTGCACCAGATCCTCGTCGGGCGCTTCGCCGAGCAGGGGACTGATGGTGTCTCTGGCGATACCCACGCCGGAATAGAGAATGAACAGCGCCACGACAAGACCCGCCCAGCCGTCGATGCTGATATGTGCAAAGTGCCCGACCAGGCAGGCGAGCAGCACCGCGCTGGTGGAGATGACGTCGTTGCGGCTGTCGGCCGCAGTGGCCAGAAGCGCGGCGGAGCCGATGCGCGTGCCGAGCGAGCGGTTGAACGCCGCCAGCAGCAGCTTTACCGCGATGCTCAAAGCCAGCACCACGCCCACGACGAGCGAGAATTCGACCGGCGCGGGATGCAAGATTTTCTTCACCGAGCTTTTCAGCAGCTCCACGCCGATGAGCAGGATCATCGCCGCCACGATAAGACCTGTCAGATACTCGATCCGCTCGTGGCCATAGGGGTGCTTGTCGTCGGCAGGTCTGGAGGCCAGGTGAAAGCCCAGCAGCGTCACGACCGCGCTTGACGCGTCGGAGAGGTTGTTCACCGCGTCGGCCGTGATGGAAATACTGCCGGACAGAAGGCCGACCAGCAGCTTTGCGGCAAACAGCAGCGCGTTGCATACGATCCCGACCCAGCCGGAGAGCGCGCCGTAGGCCTTGCGCACGGCAGGATTTTCGGTATCGGCGTAGTTCTTGACAAACAGACGAAGAAGGACCTGCGTCATTTTACCCGCTCCTTTGGCGTTAGTTCCGTTATCTTACTCCACCGGCGCGGAGTTAGTCAATGATTACACGAAGAAGAAGGCTGGCGGAAATTGCGGTTTTTATTTGCTGCGCCGCCGGGGCGTTCGCGTCTATAAAAAGAGCTGCGCCTGCAGGGGGCAGGCCGCAGCTGAAAATTTATTTTTTTGCCTTTTTTCCGCTGCCCTCCGGATCGGGAAACCAGGTAAACATGCGCGGATTGTTTTCCACGTCCGCCGGGTCGATTTTTTTTGCTTCGCACCATTTGTAAAACGCCTTGTTGAGAAAAGCGTTCAGATTCTGCATGGTGCTGTAGACGTTGATCTCGTCGTTTGCGACGAACAAAATGGAATTGACGCCGCTGCGCGTGAGGACCGAGCGCTGGCCGCGGATCTGACTGTAGCGGTACGCCGTTTTTTTCCGGCGCAGGTCCTTGTAGACAAAGCCTTCGTCGTCAAAATAGATGGCGAACGAAAAATAGCCAACCAGCAAAATGACGCCGAACACGATGGCGATCGCGCAGCCCACGCTCATAAGCGTGTCGCCGCCTTCGGGGATGAAAAACAGCAGCACGACAAGCGGCACAAAGATCAGAAGGATCCCCGCGACGGCGTTTCTGCGCGGCAGACGCACGGCGTTGCCGCTTTTTTCCGCCTCTGACTTGGGCAGCAGAAGGGAAAACAGCTTGTCGATCAAAAAGCAGACCAGAAACACGGCCGCGCAGAGCAGCAAAAGCAGCAGATATTTCATGCATCGCCCTCCAAACTGGCCGAGAGCACCGCGTCCACGGCAATGTCGTGCGCGTCGGCCGCAAGATGGCGAAGCATCTGAAAATCATAGCACAGCGCCAGCGTCGGGTGCTGCCGGTGCGCGGCAAGATAGCGGTCGTAGAAGCCGCCGCCGTAGCCGCAGCGATGCCCGTCCGGGTCAAAGGCAAGCCCCGGCATCAAAACCAGCGCCGTCTCGTCGTCGGCCTCGGGCGCGTCGGCGATCGGCTCAGGGATCGCGCAATAGCCGGGCGCGACGGCGGAAAGATCGTCGAGCCAGAGAAATTTCATCGTATCGCCGAACACCTTCGGCACGGCCACGCGCTTGCCGTCTTGCTGCGCGCGGGCCAGGATGGGCGCGGTGCGCACCTCTTCATTATACGACAAATAGCCGTAGATCGCCCGCGCATGCTGGTAGAGCGGATGCGCATAGAGCTTCTGCGCAAGACGCGCGCTGTACGCGTCGATCATTTCCGGCGTGAGCGCGCGCTTTTTCGCGCGGATCTGCGCGCGCAGCGCCTGTTTGTCCAGCATCGGCCTCGCCTCCTGCGCCTATTTTACAGCAGGCGCGCCGGTTCGTCAACTTGCGGGCGGGAAATTGCCGTATACGCCGCCGGGCAAAAGCGCGGCGCCGTAGAATTCTGCCAGCTCCGACACCGTGCAGAACACATAGCCCTCCTTTTGCAGACGGTCGACGATCTCCGCCGCGGCCGTGACGGAGTGATCGTACATGTCGTGCATCAGTATGATCGAGCCGGGCTGGACCTCGCTCACGACGGACGAGACGATGCCTGCCTTGTTCTTGGAGTCCCAATCGCGCGGGTCGACCGACCACAAAATGACCGACAGCTGCTCGTCGGCCGACGCTTCGGTGAGCGCCTCGGAATACAGCCCGCCGGGCGGACGGAACAGCCGGGCGCGCACGCCGCAGCATTCGGACACGGCCTGCATACAGTTCGTGATATCCTCTTGGATGGCCTCGCGGCTCATGCGGTTCATATAGTTGTGGCAGCAGCTGTGAAGGCCGATCTCGTGGCCGCCGGATGCGATGCGGCAGAGCGTGTCGGGATACTGCTCGACGCGGTAGCTGCACACAAAAAAAGTGGCCTTCGCGCCGCGCGCTTCCAGCGCGTCGAGCAGCCGCTGGGTGATCGGCCCCGACGGGCCGTCGTCAAACGTGAGCGCGACACAGCCTTTGAACGGCTGCGTCGGTCCGCCGGCGCGCACGGGCGGGCACATCGATTGTAAAAAACAAACGGCTGCAAGCAGCAGCGTCAAACTGCGTTTCATATGGACGAGACTCCTTTCCGGCAGACAGCGCAGTCTAGTATGCGCAGTTTTTCTGCTTTTCACCAGCCGGGGTTTGACGATGGACGGAAAATGCGGTATACTATATCAATCAAATGGAAATTTGCGAGGTTTTTATGCTCGAGCAACTGCGTCTGGTAGAAGAACGATATATGGAGATGGCCGAGCGCGCATCGCAGCCGGATTTTTACGCCGATCCCAAGGCGGCGGCGAAGCTGCTGAAAGAGCAGAAGCAGCTCGAGCCTGTCGTGTCTGCCTACCGGCAGTACCGCAAAACGGAGCAGGAGCTGGACGATCTGCGCCAGATGCTGTCCGAGCCGCTGGAGGCGGAAATGAAGGCGCTGTGCCAGGAAGAATTTTCCGAGGCAAAAAAGCGGCTTGAGCAGCTGACGCAGGAGCTGAAGATTCTGCTTCTGCCGCGCGACCCCAACGACGAGAAAAGCGTGATCGTGGAGATCCGCGGCGGCGTGGGCGGCGAGGAGAGCGCGCTGTTCGCGCACAGCCTGTTCCGCATGTACACCATGTATGCAGAGAGCCGGGGCTACCGCGTGCAGCTGCTCAACTACAACGAGACCGAGCTTGGCGGCGTGAAAGAGGCCGATTTTGAGATCTGCGGCGAGGGGGCGTACTCCAGACTCAAGTTCGAGTCCGGCGTGCACCGCGTGCAGCGCGTGCCGGAAACCGAGTCCGGCGGGCGGGTGCATACCTCGACCGCCACGGTCGCGGTGCTGCCCGAGATGGAGCAGGCCGAGGTCGATATTCGCCCCGAGGACATTGAAATGCAGGTCTACCGCTCGTCCGGCGCGGGCGGGCAGCACATCAACAAAACGTCCTCAGCGGTGCGGCTCATCCACAAGCCGTCGGGTATCGTGGTTGCGTGTCAGGAGGAGCGATCGCAGGTCCAAAACCGCGAGAAATGCATGCAGATGCTGGCCTCGAAGCTCTACGAGATCGAGCAGGCCCGCATCACCGACTCCGTCACCGCCGAGCGGCGCAGCCAGGTCGGTACCGGCATGCGCAACGAGCGCATCCGCACATACAACTTTCCGCAGGGCCGCGTGACCGACCACCGCATTGGGCTGACACTGTACAAGATCGACGCCATCATGGACGGCGAGCTTGACGAGCTGATCGACGCGCTCGTCACCGCAGACCAGGCGCGCAGGCTGCAGCACGCCGAAGAATAATAAGAAAACCGGGGAATCAACGTGCATACGATCTGCTTCACAGAAGCTACAAAAGAAAATATAGAGGCCGCGGCGAAGATCATCCGCGCCGGCGGCCTGCTCGGCATCCCGACCGAGACGGTCTATGGTCTCGGCGCGGACGCGCTCAATGAGCAGGCGGTGTATGATATCTTTGCGGCCAAGGGCCGTCCGCAGGACAATCCGCTCATCATCCATGTGCCGGACGCCGGGTGGCTTTCGCGCTACTGCAAGGACGTGCCCGAAAGCGCCTACCGGCTGGCCCGGGAATTCTGGCCAGGACCGTTGACCATGATTTTGCCGAAGCGGGACGTCGTGCCGCTGCGCACGACAGGCGGGCTTGAGAGCGTGGGCGTGCGCTGCCCCGACCATCCGGTCACGCTGGCGATCATCCGCGCGGCGGGCGTGCCAATCGCTGCGCCGTCGGGAAACACCTCCGGCCGGCCCAGCCCCACGTCGGCGTCCGACATGCTTGAGGATATGGACGGCAAAATCGACGCCATCTTTGACGGCGGCGCGTGCCGCGTGGGCGTAGAGTCGTCCATCATCGATCTCACCTGCGACCCGCCGAGACTGCTTCGCGCGGGCGGTCTGCCGGTCGAGCAGCTGCGGCGGGTATTGGGCGAGGTCGTGATCGACAGCTGCATTACGCAGCAGGCGGCGGAAGGCGAAAGGCCCAAGGCGCCCGGGATGAAATACCGCCACTATGCGCCGAAGGCCCCGGTCACCGTGGTGACGGGCGCGCCGGAAAAGAGCGCGGCGTATATTGCCGCGCACGCGCCCGATGGCGCGGGCGTGATCTGCTTTCACGAATACTGCGCGCAGTTTCCGGGCTGCGCGGTACACGATCTGGGGCCGCAGCGCGACAAGGCCGAGCAAGCCCGGCGCGTGTTCGACGCGCTGCGGGAATTTGACCACGAGTCTGTGGCGGAGATTTTTGCCCAGTGCCCCGACGCCGAGGGGCTTGGGCTTGCGGTCGGGAACCGGCTGCAGAAGGCCGCGGGCTTCCGCGTGATCGAGGCGTAGGATGCTGGTCATCGGGATCACCGGCCCGACCGGCAGCGGGAAGACGGCTCTGCTTTGCTGTATCGCCGCGCGCGGCGGCGAGGCGATCGACTGCGACGCGCTGTATGATGAACTGCTGCACTCCAGCGCGCCTTTGCGCGCGGCGCTTGCCGGGGCGTTTGGCGATGTGTTTTTGCCGGACGGCTCGCTCGACCGGCAAAGGCTCGGCCGGCGTGTGTTTCACGACAAGGCCGCGCTGGACCGCCTGAACGAGATCGTGTTCCGCTATGTCGGCCAGGCGGTGCGGCAGCGCCTGCGCGCGGCCCGCGGAAGGGGCGCGGCGCTTGCCGGGGTGGACGCGATCAATCTGATCGAGAGCGGGCTGGCGGAGCTGTGCGACGTGACTGTGGCCGTCACGGCTGCCGAGCCGGAGCGCCTTGCGCGCATCATTTCACGCGACGCGCTCTCGTTTGACGATGCGTCCGCGCGCATCCGCGCGCAGAAGGACGCGGACTACTATACGCAGCGCTGCCGCTACGCGATCAAAAACGACTGCGCGACGCGCGGGGAATTTGTCCGCCGCGCGGAGCAATTACTTGAAATCATTATGAAGGAGAATCAGCCATGACAAAAGAAGAGAAAAAGAAGCTGCTCTACAAGCCCGCGCACGGCTTTGACCGGCTGACGGCGGCGCAGGAAGCGGAGATGGACGCGTACTGTGAGGACTATAAGGCGTTTCTGGACGCGTCCAAGACCGAGCGCGAATGCGTCTTCACGGCCATCAAGCTCGCCGAGGCGCGCGGCTTTGTAGAATACAAGCGCGGCATGAAGCTTCAGCCCGGCGACAAGGTCTATTGCAACAACCGCGGCAAGGCCATCATGCTCGCCGTGATCGGTACGCTGCCGCTGTCGATGGGCGCGAACATTGGCGCTGCGCACACCGACGCGCCGCGTCTGGATCTCAAGCCCAATCCCTTATACGAGGATTCAGAGCTTGCATATCTCAAGACGCATCACTACGGCGGCATCCGCAAGTATCAATGGGTCACGGTGCCGCTTGAGCTGCACGGCAAGGTGGTGCGCGCCGACGGCAGCGAGGTCTATATCAAAATCGGCGACGATCCGGCCGATCCGCAGCTGGTCATCAACGACCTGCTGCCGCATCTGGGCCGCGAGCAGGGCAAAAAGCCGCTCAACGAGGCCATTCCCTCGGAGAGCCTCAACATTCTGATCGGCAGCCGCCCCGAATCCGGCGACGACGGCGCGGAGCGGGTAAAGCTGGCGGCCATGAAGCTGCTGAACGAAAAATACGGCATCGTGGAGGAGGATTTCATCTCTGCCGAGCTGGAGGCCGTGCCGGCCGCGAACGCGCGCGACATTGGTCTTGACCGCTCGCTCATCGGCGCCTACGGCCACGACGACCGCGTGTGCGCGTATGCCGAGCTTGCGGCGCTGTTTGCCGTCGAGCATCCGCAGAAGACCGCCGTATGCATCTTCGCCGACAAAGAGGAGATCGGCTCCGAGGGCGTGTCGGGCATGCAGTCGCATGCGTTCGACACCTTCATGGCGGATCTTTGCGCCGGGCAGGGGGTCGAGCTGCGCGAGTGCTTTGAGAATTCCTTCTGCCTGTCTGCCGACGTGACGGCGGCGTACGATCCCAACTTTGCCGAGGTGTACGAGCGCCGCAACAGCGCGTTCGTCAACTATGGCATCGGCCTTTGCAAGTACACCGGCTCCGGCGGAAAGAGCGGCGCGTCCGACGCATCAAGCGAGGTCGTGGGCAGGGTGCGCAAGCTCTTCAACGACAACGGCGTCATCTGGCAGATGGCGGAGCTTGGCAAGACCGACGCCGGCGGCGGCGGTACGGTGGCAAAGTACATGGCCAACCGCAACATCGATACGCTCGACGCGGGCGTGCCGGTCCTGTCGATGCACGCGCCGTTTGAAACGGTCTCGAAGCTCGACTGCTATATGACCTTCCGCGGCATGAAGGTCATTTTCGAGTCCAAATAAGCGGAATATGGGCAGCCCCTCCGGCATACATCTAAGCCGGAGGGGATTTTTACGCAGTACATGCAAACCGGGCAGGCCGCGCCCATGACTTCGCAGCTGCAGCTGCAGCAGCTGCGGCGACTGCGGCAGCAGTATCCGTTCGTCTATCAGAAGACGCTGAGCGCGACGGCGCACGGCAGAAAGATCCCGGCGCTGCAGCTGGGCTGCGGCAGCACCAAGGTGCTGCTCACAGCCGGGCATCACGCGAATGAATATATCACCAGCATGCTTGTCTGGCGGCTTTTGTGGCGGTTCTGCCGTGCGGTGTGCGACGGGCGGCTGTTCGCGGGCTTTGACGCGTACGCGCTGTACCACAACGCGATGCTCTACGTCGTGCCGATGGTCAATCCCGACGGGGTCGATCTGGTCACGGGGGCGATCCAGCCGGATTCCGAGGAATACCGGCAGGCCGCGGCCATTGCCGCGCGTTATCCGCATGTGCCGTTTCCGAATGGATGGAAGGCGAATCTGGACGGGGTCGATCTGAATCTCAACTACCCCGCCCGGTGGGATACGGCGCGCAGGATCAAAAAGGCGCTGGGCGTCAGCGGTCCCGCGCCGCGCGACTTTCCGGGATATCAGCCGCTCGACCAGCCGGAAACGGCGGCGCTGGCGGCGTATACGTGCTGTGTGAAGCCGGATCTGGTGCTGGCCTATCACACGCAGGGGGGCGAGATCTACCACACGTTCGCGGGCGTTCAGCTGCCGCAGGCGGACGCGCTCGCACAGGCGTTCGCCCGCGCGTCGGGCTATGTGGTGGCGGACGTGCCGCCGGAGTCGGCCAACGCGGGCTTCAAGGACTGGTTTTTGCAGCGCTTCCACCGGCCCGGCTTTACCATCGAGGCCGGGCGCGGGGAGAATCCGCTGCCGCTTGCGCAGCTCGACGCGCTTGTGCGCGAAAACGAACCGATCCTGGCGCTGGCGCTGTCACAATAGAGCGGGCTGCGGCCGCGCGCAGAAAGGATGCAAAGGGGCCTCCGCCATACGGCGGAAGCCCCTGCTGTTTTGTCGATCACTCTACAGTTACGCTCTTTGCCAGATTTCTGGGCTTATCGATGTCGCACCCGCGCTGCAGCGCGACATAATACGCAAACAGCTGCAGCGGCACTACGCCAAGCGACGGTAAAAACATCGCCTCGGTGTCGGGGATGCTCAGGATCGCGTCGGCGTGCTTTTCCATCTGCCCGCGCTGCGAGGCGCTCGTCAGCGCGAGCACGCTCGCACCGCGGGCCTTGACCTCGATAACGTTGCTCATCGCCTTGTCAAATAGCGGGGCATAGGTGCCCAGCGCCACGACGAGCGTGCCCGGCTCAATGAGCGAGATCGTGCCGTGCTTCAGCTCGCCCGAGGCATAGGCATCGGAGTGGATATAGGAGATCTCCTTGAGCTTGAGAGACCCCTCCAGCCCCAGCGCATAGTCGAGATTCCGGCCGATGAAAAATACCGAGTCATGGTTAAAATACTGCGAGGCGTAGTGCTTGATATGCTCGCAGTCGGCTAAAATCTCCTCCATCTGCCCAGGCAGGCGCTGCAGCGCGGCCACGAGCTGCGCATACCGCTCGGGCGTGAGATGGCCGAGCGTATCGGCTATGTAGATGCCCAGCATATTCAAAACGGCCAGCTGCGTGGAATATGCCTTGGTCGTGGCCACGGCGATCTCAGGGCCGGCGTAGGTGTAGAGCACGTCGTCGGATTCGCGCGCGATCGAGCTGCCGACCACGTTCACGATGGATAAGATCCTTGCGCCGCGCGATTTGGCTTCGCGCAGAGCGGCCATGGTGTCGAGCGTCTCGCCCGACTGGCTGATGACGATGGCGAGCGTCCGGCTGTCCACGATGGGATCGCAGTAGCGGAACTCGGACGAGAGCGTCACCTCCACCGGGATGCGCGCGAGCGATTCGAGATTGTACTTTCCCACCATGCCCACGTGGTACGACGAACCGCAGGCGATGATGGCGATGCTGCGCAGCTGCGCAAGCTCGGCCCGGTCCAGCCGCAGCCCGTCAAAGACGATCCGCCCGGATTGTATGCGCGGGGAGATGGCGCGGCGCATGGCCTCTGGCTCTTCCATGATCTCTTTGATCATGAAGTGGGGATATCCGCCCTTCTCTGCGGCCGAGATCTCCCAATCGATGTGCTGGCGCGGCTTTGCAACGGGCAGCTCCATGGCGCTGAGCACCGTGATGGCGTCGGATGTGAGGACGGCGACCTCGCCGTCTTCCATGTAAGAGACCTCCCGCGTGTACTTGACCAGCGCCGTGGCGTCGGAGGCGATGAAGCTGCACCCCTCGCCATAGCCCAGAAGCAGCGGCGCGTCCTTTCTGGCCGCGTAGATGCGGTCTGGCGCGTCGGCGCAGACGATGCCGAGCGCGTACGCGCCCTCGATGCGGTGCAGCACCATGTACAGCGCGCCCAGCACCGTGCCCGTTTTTTTGTAGTAGTATTCCAGTAATTGCGCCACGACCTCGCTGTCGGTCTGTGAGGCGAAGTGTACGCCCTTGTTCTCGAGAAATTCGCGCAGCTCGAGATAATTTTCAATGATGCCGTTGTGCACCAGCGCGATCTTCCCATCCTCGCTCAGATGCGGGTGGGAATTGATATCATTCGGCTCGCCGTGGGTGGCCCAGCGCGTATGGCCGATGCCGGCCGTGCCGGGCAGCGTCCGGCCGTTATCCGTCATCTGCGCCAGATTCTGCAGCCTGCCCTTGGCCTTGGCGATCTGCAGCGCGCCGCCGTTTGCCACGCAGACGCCTGCCGAGTCATAGCCACGGTACTCCAGCCGGTGCAGGCCGTCAAGCAAAATGGGCGCAGCCTGCTCCTTGCCGATATATCCAACGATACCGCACATAATAGAAGTTCCTCCTGTCATTTTTACAGGACAAACTCGCAGATATTCGCCTGTTTGTCTGTTCACAGCCCCTTTGTTTTGCAGTTGCCCGCATATTTCTGACTGTGTCACGCGCACAGACCGGCGCGAAAACGCATCCGCCGATTGCTTCGATCACGTTTTCCCTCGTCATCCTGCACCTGCGGCAGGAACACGGCGCTTATGATGGGACAGGCCCATGGACCTCCTTTCCGTCTCTGCGATATGGCCTATTATATGACAGGCGCGGCAAAAAAGCTATCTAATTTTTCGCCCGCTTGCGCCGGCGCGCGCAATGGCGTAAAATTTAAATCAAGAAAACGGCAATATTGCGCCGTGTTTTGCGTCTTAACAGATGAAGGAGGCGAGCAAGATGGAGGACCGGGCGATCATTCAGCTCTATTTTGACCGCGACGAGCGGGCCATCGCGTGCACGCAGGAGAAATACGGCGCGCTGTGCCTGTGCGTGGCGGAAAATATCGTATTGCGCCGGGAGGACGCGGAGGAGTGCGTCAGCGACACGTACCACACGGCCTGGCGCAAAATGCCGCCCACGTGGCCCGCGTGCCTGCGCGCATTTTTGACGCGCATCACGCGCAATCTGGCCATCAGCCGCGTCCGAAGCGAGCAGGCGCAAAAGCGCGGCGGCGGACAGCTGCTCGTGGAGCTGAGCGACTGCATCCCGGATGCGAACACGACGGAGCGGCAGGCGGAGCTGCATGCGATCTCCGATACGATCTGCCGCTGGCTCGACGCGCTTGCGCCGGACGACCGGGCGCTGTTTATCCGGCGGTACTATTTTGCAGAGGATCTAAAGACGCTTGGCCGCTTGACCGGCCAGAGCGAGCGGCAGCTTGCGCAGCGGATGCTGCGGCTGCGGCGAAAGCTGAAGCAGGCGCTGGAACAGGAGGGGATCGCGGTATGAAGCAGCGCAGATTGTTTGACGCCATCGGCGAAATTCGCGACGATCAGATCGTTGAGGCGCAGACGCACAAATTTCACAAGCATGGATGGACGCGGTATCTGGCGCTGGCGGCTGCGGCGGCGCTGGTGATCGGCGCCGGCGCGCTGGGCGCGCGGCTGTTTGGCAATCGCGAGGCGCCTGCAGAAAGCGGCGTGGGCGGCGGACAGGGGCAGACGTATATGTCTTACGACGGGCCGGTGTTTCCGCTTCTGTCGCTGGGAGTCGCGGACGGCGTGACGGCGTCGCGGAATGTGGACTACGATTTTTCGCCCTATGCCACGCGGCTTGAGCGCTATGGCGACGGCGCGGACGAGCAGTACGAGACATATGATGACGAGGCGATTATCACAGACAGCTATGTGCTCAGCAACGAGACGGATGAGGATATCACGATCGCGCTTGCCTATCCCTTTGCGGGCAGCTTTTCAGACCCAGAGAGCTACCTGCCCGCCATTACGGCCGACGGCGAGGCCGTGGAAGCAGGGCTGCTGGCAGGGCCATATGCCGGCGGCTATCGCGGCTCGGCAAGCCCCGGTGCGGACAATACCGAGCGCTGGAATCTCAAACAGCCGACCGCGTGGACGGATTACCGGGACGTGATCGAAGGCGGGTATCTGGACCAGGCGCTGGACGAATTTCCGGTGCTCGATCAGCCGCTCGTCGTCTACCGTGTGTCGGACTACGTCGTGCCTGAGACGGACGCCGAGAACCCGACGCTGAATCTGGAATTCTATGTGGACGACGGCGCGCAGGTCATCACCTACAACTCGAACGGCGGCAGCAGCGACGAGAAGACGGGCTATCAGGCGCGGCAGATCGGCGGCCTTGACAACACATACCGTCCGCCGCAGCCGATGTATGTGGCGATCTTGGGCGGCGACGCGCGCGATATGACGATGCAGGGCTATGAAAACGGCGGCTGCGAGGCGGGCGAGGAGATGGATATCACAGCCACGCTCACGCGCGCGGAAACGACGCTGGGCGAATTCATCCGGATGCTGATCGAAGACACCGGCGGCTACGGCTGGTACTCCCATCCGGAGAAGACGGAAATATACGACCACTTGCCAAGCGGCATGTTTTACGGCTGCGTGGCGGAGATGATCACGCAATACGGTTTTTTGAGTGGCGACCCGGCCGAACGCTATGGCGGCATGCTGGAGGACTTCCTTGGCGAGACGCGCGTGATCAAGCGGATCATGTACTGCACGTTTGAGCTGACGATCCCCGCCGGAAAAAGCGTCACGGTCACGGCGTCGATGAAAAAGCACGCAAGCTTTGATTATATCGGCGAAAACGCCAAGAGCCATGGCTATGAGCTGGTGACGCAGCTCGGCTCAAATCTCTCGTTCACGCGGCAGACGGCCTCGATCAGCCATACGGAGTACGTCGCGCTGCTGGAGCAGAACTTTGGCTTTGACGTGGACGCGGGCGTGACGCAGGTAACGCTCGACATGGAGCAGGCGTACTACTTCCTGCGTGTGACAAAAAAGTAAAACGACTCGCTTGTTCAGGCGGGCGAAGGTGCGGCAACAAATGTTTGCACTTTTCGCCCGCTTGTGCTATCGTAAAGGAAACAACAGCGGAAAAGAGGGAAAGACTGAAATGAAGATCGTCAATCTCGGTTCGAGCAATATCGACTATGTCTACCAGATGGAGCATTTCATCCAGCCCGGCGAGACGCTTGGCTGCGCGCAGCTGTCGATCGGCTGCGGCGGAAAGGGACTGAACCAGTCCATCGCGCTTGCGCGCGCGGGCGCGCAGGTGTACCACGCGGGCCTGATCGGCCGTGAAGGCACGTTTTTGCGCGATAAGATGGCCGAAGCAGGCGTGCACGTGGATTACGTGCGCTACGGCGACGGCGCAAACGGCCACGCCATCATTCAGGTGGACAAGTCGGGCCAGAACTGCATTATCCTCTACGGCGGTACGAACCGCCAGATCACCTGCGCGTTTGTCGACGAGGTGCTTTCACACTTCGACCCCGGCGATATCGTGGTGCTGCAGAACGAGATCAACGAAATTCCGTATATCATCGATCAGGCGCACGCGCGCGGCCTTCGCATCGCGTTCAACGCCGCGCCCATCGGCGAGGAGGTCCTTTCGTATCCGATCGAAAAGCTCGAGTGGCTGATCGTCAACGAGATCGAAGGCGGCGCGCTGGCGCGCGAGCATGAGCCGGACCGGATCTTAGACGCGCTGATAACGCGCTATCCGTCGGTGCGCGTGGTGCTGACGCTGGGCAAGGACGGCTGCGTCTATCAGTACGGCGGCGAGCGTGTGCGCGTACCGGCCTGCCGCGTCAAGGCTGTGGACACCACGGCCGCAGGCGATACCTTCATCGGCTTTTTCCTGCGCGGCGTGGCCGACGGACGCGCGGCGGACGAGAGCTTGAAGCTTGCCACCGTGGCCAGCGCCATCGCCGTCACGCGCCCCGGCGCGGGCGACAGCGTGCCGGCGTATGACGAGGTGGCGTCGTCGGAGCTTTGGCAATGCCTGTAGGCGAGCTTTCTGTTCAGCTGATGCTGGTCGCGGCGGCGCTGCTGCCGGCGGCAGTGCTGCTGGCGCAGGTCTACCGGCTCGACAGCATCGAAAAAGAGCCGAAGGGACTGCTGTTGGCGCTGCTGGCAGCCGGCGCGCTGGCGGGCGTCATCGCCTGCGCGCTCGAAATGGGGCTGTTTTATCTGCTGCGCCGCCTGATGCCGGGCAGGAGCATCCTTCGGCTGCTGATTGAAAATTTCCTCATCGTGGGCGTGATCGAAGAACTCTGCAAGTTCCTGCCTGTGCGCGCGATCACGTGGCGCCACCCGGCGTTCAATTACCGGTTTGACGCGGTGGTCTACTGTGTGTTCGCCGCGCTGGGCTTTGCCGCGCTGGAAAATGTGCTCTATGTGGGGCAGTACGGCTTTCTCACCGCGCTCACGCGCGCGCTTCTGGCGGTGCCGGGGCATTTCTTCTTCGCAGTCTACATGGGCATCTCGCTCGGCGAGGCGAAGCTGGCCGAGCGGCGTCAGCGCCGCTGCACGGTCGAATTGAGCGACGGAAGACGCCGGTATTATTTTGAGGCGCTGGCCGTGCCGGCGCTGCTGCACGGCTTCTGGGATTTCAGCCTCAGCTCGGGCAGCCGGCTGCTGGCGGCTGTGTTTTATGTGTTTGTGCTGGCGTTTTTTGCCGACGCGTATCTGCGCCTGCGGCATGCCGCGCAGGGCGATATTCCGCTTGGATAGGCAAAAAAGGAGAGGTTCGGTTGATTTATCTTGATAACGCTGCCACGACGCTGCAAAAGCCCGCGTGCGTGGCGCAGACCGTGGCGCAGGCCATTGGCACGCTCGGCAACTGCGCGCGCGGCGCATACGGGGCAAGTCTCGGCGCGGCGCGCACGGTGTATTCGGTGCGCGAGCAGCTTGCCGCGCTGTTTGGCTGCGCGCGCGCCGACCATGTCGTGTTCACGCAAAATTCCACGCATGCGCTCAATATCGCGCTTTCGGGGCTGTTTTCGCCCGGCGATCACATCATCACTACCGACTGTGAGCACAACTCCGTTCTGCGTCCGGTCTATCGCCTGCAGTCGCAGGGCGTCGAGGTCAGCTTTGTCCCGGCCGACCGGCAGGGAAGGCTCGATCACGACGCGTTTGCGCCGCTCATCCGGCCGAATACGCGCGCGATCGTGTGCGTGCACGCGTCGAATCTGACGGGCAATGTGTTTGATATCGAAGCGATCGGCCGCGTCGCGCACGAGCACGGGCTGCTTTTTATCGTCGACGTGTCGCAGACGGCGGGCGTGTTCGATATCGACATGCGCAGGCAGAACATCGACGTTCTGTGCTTTACCGGACACAAGAGCCTGTACGGCCCGCAGGGCACGGGCGGTCTTTGCGTGGCGCCCGGCGTCGAGATCCGTCCGTTTGCCGTGGGCGGCACGGGCGTGCAGACATATCTGCCCGCACAGCCCGAGGCATATCCCACCCGGCTCGAGGCCGGCACGCTCAACGGCCACGGCATCGCGGGACTCGGCGCGGCGCTCGAGTGGCTGCATGAGACAGGCGTGGCGCAGATCCGCGCGCACGAGCAGGCGCTTTTGCGCAGGTTCTATGACGGCGTGCGAAGCATCCCCGGCGTAACGGTCTATGGGCAGTGGCAGACGTGGCCGCGCGCGCCGGTCTGCGCGCTCAATATCCGCGATTACGATTCCGGCGAGGTGGCAGACTGCCTGGCCGCAGAATATGAGATCGCGGTGCGGCCGGGCGCGCACTGCGCGCCGCGTCTGCACGAGGCGCTGGGCACGAAGCAGACGGGGGCCGTGCGGTTCAGCTTTGGCTATTTCAACACCGAGCAGGAAATCGATACCGCCATTGCGGCGGTGGAAAGGATCGCGAAGGACTGATGGAAAAAAAGAGGACGCTTGTTGTGACCTTCCACACCACAGCCGCGGCCGTGGCGATGGAGAAGGCGTGCCGGCAGGCGGAGCTGCCGGGCCGGCTCGCGCCGGTACCGCGCCAGCTGACGGCCGACTGCGGCATTAGCTGGCGGGCGGACCCGGCGCTGCGCGAGGCGCTCGAGCAGCTTGCCCAGACGCAGGCGCTGGAGCTGGCGGGCGTTTACGAGCTGGAGCTGTAGGCGCGCCGCTTTTTCGGCATATGGCCGCAGCGCCCGCCGGGACGCCGCGGCCTTTTTGTTGAGAACGATAGAAAATTGTACCGAAATTTGAAATAATTTGTCGATCCTGTTGCAAGCAGGGCAAAAGCAAGGTATAATAATGTAAAAATTGATAAACTGGAATTTGGATTTGTTAAAGTCTTAGACTGTTACCGCCCGTTATAAGGTGATACTGAAATCCGTGGAACACCTTGAAAACAAAGGATTTATCGTAGTTCGATCTGCTTATCTCTTGATACGATTGTACTTGAAGTTACCCTTGCCCTGCACGTTTTAAGGGCAAAAATAAGGGAAAAGGCGGACCAGTGGACCCTGCAATATATAATGAAGGGGGGATTATCTTAACTTGAGGAGAGATAAAAAATGAACGATTTGGAAAAATTAAGCCATGAAGCCATGGTATTTATGCGTGGAAAATATCGATTGGATGAAATCGGCAATGGGAAAGACGAATTAAAATTTAAGCAAGGACAGAAGACGATTCTTACTATTTATATTCATGACGATAGATATACTTTTTTGATTATTTTTGGAAAAAAAGAACGTGAATGTTTTGAAATACAAAGAAGCGATTTCCCACAATATATACAGGATTATTATGATAATTCAAAAACATATCATGATGGAAAATGGATGTTTATTGATGTAAGAACGTTAGAGCAATTAGAAGCAGTCAAACGCCTCATACTTATCAAGAAGAAACCGAATCGAAAGCCCTTTTCGAGAGAAAACACGATATATTCCAAATGCGGTCAGCGGTGCGATTTGTGTGTGCACTATGCAAATCTAGATGAGGACTTGCGTGCTATCATGGTGCCTCATCTCATTAAGATGTGGGGAATTACGGATTGGAATATGCGTTGCGGCGGTTGTTATAGTGATAATTGTTACTGTAAAAAGGATCCTTGTAACGCTAAAAGCTGTGCATCTCAAAGAGGATGCTCAGAGTGTAGGAACTGTAAGGATTTCCCCTGTATGAAAGCCACATCAGCAGATTATCGTTCTATGATACATACAGAAGTTCACTATGCCGATGAGATTACATGGGCTATTCTTCCATATGTTCCTATGCAATACGAAGATCAATAAATGAAATGATT
>CAZWKZ010000010.1:0-24862 GCA_964633935.1 uncultured Oscillospiraceae bacterium
CAGCGGGCCGTGATCCTTTTGTCGGAAAAGGCGCATTGCCTTTTCCGACAGTCTCTGCAGCCCGGAAGAAACGTCTTCTTCCGGGCTGCACTTATGCCTTTAATAATCGACCCGCATCAGGCTCAGCCCCTGCGGCGGCGCGGTAAAGCCGGCCAGCTTCCGGTCCTTTGCCAACAGCACGTCCCGGACGCTTTCGGGCGTGCGCTTGCCCTGTCCGACCTCAAGCAGCGTGCCCACCAGAATCCGCACCATGTTCTGCAGAAAGCCCGTGCCGTGAAAGTTGAAATACAGATAGTCCTTCCGCTGGACGATCTCGATGGAATCGACCACGCGCACGGTGGATTTCTTCATCTGGGGATTGCTGCAGAAGCTCTTAAAATCATGCTCGCCCTGTAAATACTGCGCCGCGCGCTGCATGGCCTGCAGATCGGGCGGGGCATCCAAAACGGTGACATATTTGCGGTTGAATACCGGCTTCGTCCGGCCGACATAGCAGGTATACGTATAGAGCTTGCCCACAGCGCGGTAGCGCGCGTGGAAGCGGTCGGCTGAGAGCTTTACCTCGCTCACGCAGATATCGTCGGGCAGGTAGCGATTCATATAGTCGCGGATCTCATCCGGCGAAAGCGCCGTGTCCAGATATGTGTTCGCCACCATGGCCCGCGCGTGCACGCCCGCATCGGTGCGCCCGGCGCCGATGACGTTCACCTCGGTCCCGCACATGCGCGAAAGCACCGCCTCCAGCTTTCCCTGAATGGTCTGCCGGCCCGGCTGCCGCTCCCACCCGCAGTAGCGAGATCCGTCATAGGCCAGCTCGAGCTTATAGTTTTTCATCATCCGTTTTCATCATCCATATTTTTTGTATACCGGCATGCCGGATAATTGGAGCAGCCCCAAAACCGCTGGCCCTTGCGCGGCCCGGACTGGCCGGTGCGCAGCACCATTTGTCCGCCGCAGCGCGGGCAGACCGGCACACGGGCGCTTGCCGCGCGGGCGCGGTGGCGCTCGGCCGTATGCACCGGCGGCTGGCCGTGCATGACTTCGTCAAAGCGGATCGGCGTACAGTGCGCCTTCTTCGCGATCTCGACCGCCAGCAGATTGTAAAGCCGCTTCAGCTCCCCTGGCTGCATGCCTCCGGCAAGCTTTCTGCGCAGGTAGAGTTCCGGCGCCGCGCCGACCTGCTTGTCAAACGCGTCCAGAAACCGCTCACGGTCTGTTTTATGTTGTTTCTTGGGATACATGGACGACCCTCCCATCCGCCTACAGTATAGCATACGAACTGGAAAAAAATCCAGTGATATCGAAAAATCATGCTTGACAAAGCGCACTATGTGTGTTACTGTATTATCATCCTAATACAGTAACACACAGGAGGTGCTACCATGCCTTGGGAATTTGAGGACAATCTTCCCATCTACGCGCAGCTGGTCGAGCTTCTCAAACAGAAGATCGTCACCGGCGAATACCCGCTCGGCGGCAAGCTGCCGTCAGTGCGTGATCTGGCGGCCGAGGCAGCCGTCAACCCCAACACCGTCCAACGCGCGCTCGCCGAGCTTGAGCGCGCCGGACTCATCTACACCCAGCGTACCGCCGGAAAATTCGTCACCGACGACGCGCCTGCCATCGCCGAGGCCAAACGACAGCTGGCCGAGGCGCAGATCCGGACGTTCCTCGCGGCCATGCACGCCATGGGTTACTCGTATGACGAGGCCGTCTCGATGCTGCGTCAGGCGGTCGATGAAATGAAAAAGGAGGAGGAACCCCATGTCGATTCTACAATGTAACGCACTTAGCAAAAACTATGGCGGCGTTCAGGCGCTGAAGCACATCGATCTCGCCATCGAGCCGGGCCACATCGTCGGCCTTCTCGGTCCTAACGGCAGCGGCAAGACCACGCTGATCAAGCTGGCCAACGGCCTGCTGCAGCCGACCAGCGGCGAGATCCTGATCGCGGACAAAAAGCCCTCGGCCAAGACGAAACAGCTCGTTTCCTATCTGCCTGAGCGCATCGCGCTGCCGGAGTATCTGAACGTCAAACAGCTGCTCGGCTTCTTTGGCGATTTCTACGCCGATTTCAGCTCTGAGGCGGCCAGCACCATGCTGCAGCATCTGCAGATCGCGCCCAATCAGCCGCTCAAGCAGCTGTCCAAGGGCACAAAGGAGAAGGTGCAGCTGATCCTGGTCATGAGCCGGGCGGCAAAGCTGTATCTGCTCGACGAGCCGATCGGCGGCGTCGATCCCGCCACGCGCGACTACATCCTGCACACCATCATCTCGAACTACAACCCCGAGGCTTCGGTCATCATCTCCACGCACCTGATCGCAGACGTGGAAAGCGTGCTCGACGAGGTCGTATTTCTCAATCGCGGCGAGATCACGCTGCACGAAAGCGTGGACAACATCCGCCAAACGCACGGAAAATCTGTGGACGCTCTGTTCCGGGAGGTATTCAAATGTTGGGAAAACTGATGAAGCATGAATTCAAAGCTACCTCACGTCTGATGGCGCCGCTGCTGCTGGTGGTGCTGGGCCTTGCCGCGCTGTGGCGCGTATACGACGGCATTTTAGGCGGCGATTCTGAATCCTGGCTTATGAATATGCTGCAATTTCTTTTGCTCTTCGCGTTTATCTTCGCGCTCGTGGCCGCGCTCATCTGCGCGGTGGTTTTGATGGTGCAGCGGTTTGCCAAAAACCTGCTGGGAGACGAAGGCTATCTCATGTTCACGCTTCCTGTGAGCCAGCATTCGCTGATCCTTTCAAAGCTCTTTGTGTCCATCGTCTGGTTCCTGGTCGTGATCGCGGTCGATATTCTGGCCGTCATCATCGCCGCGTATCAGCAGGGAACGCTGCATGACATACTGGAAGTTCTCGTCGCCGGCTGGCGTGAGATGCACCAATTGTTCCGCAGCGCGCACGGCTGGATCGTGGCAGAACTGATTTTGCTGATGCTGCTGTCGATGTCGACAGCTTGCCTGCAGTTCTATGCGCCCATTGCCATCGGCCACAGCTTTGCCCGGCGCAAGCGTCTGTATTCCGTGATCTTCTTCTTTGTCATCCAGTTTATCATGCAGATCCTTGGTATCCGCACAATCGATGTGACCACCAACTACTTATCCGGTTGGAACATCAATATCCCCGTGGACGACGCAGCTGCTATAGTCACCCGGCAGACACAGGGCTTCCTGCTCTACTCGCTGGCTACCACTGCCGTCGCCGCCGCCGTTTTGTACCTCATCACCTGGCTGATGATGAAAAAACGGCTGAACCTGCAATAGACGCTTAGCTATAAATTCTATCTCACAGCGAACTCTGCTGCCGAAGGAAACAGTGCTGCTTCCCGCTGTCTCAGCCGGCCCGGCCACACACGGTCGGGCCGGCCGCTTTTTTCCCGCTGCGCCGCGCTAGGCCGCACCATTTTCCGCCCTGCAACATATGCTGTGAGCAGGAAACAAAAAGGAGGCTGATGCTTTGGACCGCAAGGGAAGCGTGATCGCGCGCGTCTACACCTCTGACGCAAAAATCCCCGTACAGGGCGCGACCGTGATCTTCACAAAACTCGGCGCTGACAATTCCCGCGAGCTATTGGGCGTGCGTCTGACGAACTTTGACGGCTACACCGACCCCATCTCCGTGGATACGCCGCCGCTGTCGGACAGCCAGAACTATTCGCCGGACGTGCCGGCCTATACCATCATCAACATCACCGCCGAGGACGAGAACTACGGCCGCATCCTCGTGCAGAACGCGCAGGTCTTCTCCGACACGCAGACGCTGCAGGAATTTATGCTCATCCCCACCCCGGCGCTGCCGGCGCAATACGGCCAGACGGAGATCTTCTCCATCCCGCCGCAGAATCTATAGGAGGTACGCCATGCCGCCTGTCTTTCCCTATGTGCCGGAGACGATCACCGTACATCTCGGCGCGCCCGACGAGGCCGCGCAGAACGTGACCGTCTCTTTCCCGGACTACATAAAAAACGTCGTTTCCAGCGAAATATTTCCCACCTGGGAGCCTGCCGCGCTGCAAGCCAACACGTTGGCTATCATCTCCTTCGCGCTCAACCGTGTATATACCGAATACTACCGCAGCCGCGGCTACGATTTTGACATCACATCCTCGACGGCCATCGACCAGAAGTTCATCAACGGCCGAAACATCTACGAAAATATCTCCGAGCTGGTCGATCTCATCTTCAACGACTATCTGCGCCGCGAGAATTTCATCGAGCCGCTGGCTGCAAAGTTCTGCAACGGCACCACGGTCACCTGCGACGGGTTGAGCCAGTGGGGCTCGCAGGAGCAGGCGCAATCCGGCGTGGGCACGTTCGATATTCTCCGCTCCTACTACGGCTCTGATATCGAAGTCGTATTGAACGCGCCGGTGCAGTCGCCCATCGAGTCGTACCCCGGCACGCCCATCCGCGAGGGCGACATCGGCGTAAACGTCGCTAGGATCCAGACCAGTCTCAACCGCATCTCGCAAAACTACCCGGCCATTCCCAAGGTCACGGTGGACGCCGTGTTCGGTCCTGCGACCACGGCCGCCGTGCGCGCGTTCCAGTCGATTTTCTCGCTCACGCCCGACGGCATCGTCGGCCGCGCGACATGGTATAAGCTGGTGCTGCTGTATGTCGCGGTACAGCGGGTGGCGGAGCTGCAGTCCGAGGGTGTGATTTTTTCCGGCTACTCGTGGGAATTCAGCCCGACCATCGCGCTGGGTGAGACAAATGCCAGCGTCACACTGCTGCAGTATATGCTCTCGGTTTTGTCGCAGTTTATTTCCAGTCTGCCCGCGCTCAGCATCACGGGCACCTACAACGACGCCACCAGCCAGGCCGTATCCGCCTTCCAGCAGTACGCCGGCCTGCCCGCAACGGGCACGGTCGATCAGAGCACCTGGCAGAGCCTGTTCTCCCAATTTGCCGGCATCGAGGGCACGGTCTTCGACAATTCCGAGCTGTTCCCCTTCCTCACCGTGCCCGCGCCCGTCACACCGGCAGCCGCCACCGCCTCGGCAGAGCGCGCACGCGTACAGCCGGTATTCGCCGCGCTTTCGCCCGCGCCGGCGCGCCGACCGGCCGCACCGCCGCAGCCCGGCGCGCGCTATCAGCATTCCACCCGCTTTGTTCAGTTCCCGCTCAGCGCGCTCTCGACCGGCATGCAGGATAAGAAAGGAGTGCTTGTATGATCGAACCGGCGGATTTCATCGGCCTGCCCATCCGCAGCCTGCAGACCATGCTGCGCGTGCTCTCCGTCGCCGACAGCCGCTACCGCACCGTCGTCCCCGACGGCATCTACGGCGAACAGACGGCCGCCGCCGTATCCGAGTTTCAGCGGCTGAGCGGCCTGCCGGTCACCTCTATCACCGACCAGCAGACCTGGAACCGGGTCGTCGACGCCTTTACGCGCCTGGGCGCGACGGTGCTGCCTGCCCCGCCGCTTTCCATCGTCTGGCAGCCCAGGCAGACAATCCGGCCGGGCGAAAAGAACCGGCATCTGTATCTGATTCAGAGCATGCTCCTGGCAATCAGCAAGCTCTATACCGCCATGCCGCAGGCCGGCGTCACCGGCGAGCATGACGCGGCCTCTGTCGCCGCGACCAGCTGGCTGCAGGAAAAGGCCGGTCTCACAGCCGACGGCGTGATCGATCAAACGACATGGCAGTATCTGGGCCGGCTCTACCGGATTTCGGCCGGCGACGGCACAGAGGGCGTGAACGGCTCGAACAGCACAGCCGGAGGCTAACGCATTTTTCAGGCGGCACGCTTTTTCGCGGCCGCCTTGCTCTTTTGCCGCGATTCTGCTATGATGAAGAAAACCCGCAAAGGAGCAAACGGTATGAAGATCCTGATCTGCAACGTCGGCAGTACCTCATTGAAATATCAGCTATTTGAAATGGAGCGCGAGCAGGTGCTTCAGTCCGGCGGCGTCGAGCGCGTGGGCGCAAAGGCCGGCCGCTTCTACGCCAAAAACCACCAGACCGGCGCGCAAACCGACGAATCCGCCGCCTTCGCCACGCACCGCGAGGCCATCAGCCGCATGCTTGCGGAATTGGCGTCCGGCGCGCTCGACTCGCTTGACGAGCTTTCCTGCGTCGGCTTCAAGGTCGTGCATGCCAAAGGCGTCTCGGGCGTGCAGCTTCTAACGGACAGCGTGCTGCAGAAGATGGCGGATTTCAATTCCGTCGCCCCGGCGCACAACCCACCGTATCTGGCCGCTATCCGGCAGTTCCGCGCGCTCGTGCCAAACACGCCGCTCATCGGCGCGTTTGAGACGGCGTTCCATCAGACGATGCCGCCGGAGGCCTACCTGTATTCCATTCCCGTCGAGCTTTCGCGCAGGCATGCCATCCGCCGCTACGGCTTCCACGGCGCTTCGCATGAGTATATGTCCAGTTGGGTCGCAGACGTCATGGATGATACGCCCGGACTGCGTCTCATCTCGTGTCATCTGGGCGGCAGCGGCAGCCTTTGCGCCGTCAAAAACGGCAAAAGCGTCGACACCTCGATGGGCCTGTCGCTGCAATGCGGCGTGATGAACAACAACCGCTGCGGCGATATTGACCCGTATATCATCTTCTATCTCGTCGAGGAGTGCGGCATGACGCTGGCAGAGGTGAAAACCATGCTGCAGACAGAAAGCGGCTTCTATGGCATGTCGGGCGGCGTCTCCAACGACCTGCGCGACGTCGAGCGCGCAGCCGAAAACGGCAACGACGACGCGGCCACGGCCATCCTGAGCTACTGCTACAGCATCAAAAAGTATATCGGCTCCTATGCCGCCGCAATGGGCGGGCTGGACGCGATCGTCTTTGGCGGCGGCATCGGCCGGCACAGCGCCACGGTACGCGCGCTGAGTCTGAGCGGTCTGGAATTTCTCGGCATCCGCCTTGACGGGGAAAAGAACCGCCACGCGGTCGGCGGCACGGACATCTCGCTGCCGGAGGCAAAGGTGCGCGTATTCGTGGTCGATACCAACGAAGAGCTTGTCGTGGCCAGAAAAGCTGCAGCGCTTCTCAAGCAGCAGGGTCTTTCTGAAGGATGACGCTCTCCGCCTGCTCCGCGTTTCCATCTTTCTGCGCAAACAAAACGATGAGACCAGCGGGCTTCCTGCAATAATATAAAGGAACCGGCTGCAGCATGCAGCCGGTTCCTGATTGTTTATTCCTTTACCGTGCCGTCGGCATTGAAGACCGGCAGCTTTTCCAGATATGTAATATCAGGCCGGTCCTGCGCCTCGCCCTCGGCCAGCACGGCCATACGCCCGGCGACCGTGCCGCCCGCCTTCTGGACAAGCTCTTCCAGCGCATGCAGCGATTCGCCCGTGGAGATCACGTCGTCGACGATCAAGATCTTTTTGTCGCGCATCTTCTGCGCGTCCTCGCCCGACAGATACAGCTCCTGATCATGCTGTGTGGTGATAGAGCGCACTTTTACATGCAGCGGGTCCGTTAGATAGACCTTCATGCCCTTGCGCGCAATGAAATAGGTCGGCGCGCCGCTCTGCCGCGCCATCTCATGGATCAGCGGGATGCTTTTTGCCTCGGCCGTGAGCAGGTAATCATACTCCTTCGGCGCGCGCGCAAGCAGCTCTTTCGCGCAGGCCACGGTGATCTCGGCGTCGCCGAACATGATAAACGCGCCGATGTATAGCTCGTCCGACACCTTACATAGCGGCAGCTCACGCTCCAGCCCGGCAATTTTCATTTTATATTTCATGCGTTCTCCTCACAATCCGGCGTCTTGCCCCATGTCGCCATTCTATAATTGTATTATACTGCCGCATGAAAAAATGTCAATGCCTTTGCTTCGCGCCCCGAATATGCAAAATTTGTGCATAAGTATAAAAACTGCGCCTGTATTTTTGGCGCTTCTCTCTCTCGCTTTTGCTTGTATTTCTGGAAAAGATTTCTTATAATAAAACTGTCAAAAAGTTTGCATCCCTAAAAATCTTTGTACGCCGCAAACCAAACGACAGAAAAAGAAATGGAGGAGTAAACATGGGCAAATTCTTTCGTGTAAAGGAAAACGGCTCCACTGTTCGGACTGAGATCCTAGCAGGCCTGACTACGTTCATGACGATGGCCTACATCATCGCGCTCAACCCGAACCTGCTCACGAACTTCGGCGCCGACGGCGGATCGGAGCTGTGGAACGGCGTTTTCCTGGCAACCTGTATTGCCTCGGCCATCGGTACGTTCTGTATGGCGTTCCTTGCCAATAAGCCGTTTGCAATGGCGCCTGGCATGGGCCTGAACAGCTTCTTCGCCGTGGTCGTGGCCAACATCGTGCTCCTGACCGGCATGAGCTATATCGAATCGTTCCAGGCTGCGCTCGTCATCATTCTCATCGAAGGCATCGTGTTCCTTATCCTGTCGGTGCTGAATATCCGCGAGAAGATTGTCGAAGCCATCCCGCTCGGCGTGCGTCTGGGCATCGCGCCGGCCATTGGCCTGATGCTGATGAATATCGGTCTTGGCTCCAACGCCAGCATCTACTCTGAAACAGGCGGTCCGTTCTACGTCATGCACGACTTTTTCGGCGCGCTGACGCCCAAGATCGCACAGGCCAGTATGGGCAGCGGCTATACCGCAATGATCCTCACCGTCGTGACGATGTTCATCGGCCTGTTCATCATCATCCTGCTGGCCAAGAAGGGCGTCAAGGCGTCGGTCCTCGTCGGCATGCTGGCCGCGTCCATCATCTACTGGGCAGGCGAGGCCATCTTCCTGCACGTCAATCCGTTCGCCTCGCTGCAGACCGCCTCGTTCCTGCCGCCGTTTGCAGACATGGCGAAGACCACGCTCTTCAAGCTCAACTTCAAGGGCTTTATGGAGATCGGCGCATTCACAGCCATTACGCTCATTATCACCTTCTGCATGATCGACATGTTTGATACCATCGGCACGCTGGTCGGTACGGCCACACGCGCGAACATGGTCGATGAGAAGGGCAACATGCCCAAGATGAAAGAGGCGCTGCTGTCTGACGCCATCGGCACTGTCGCTGGCTCTCTGACCGGCACCTCCACCATCACCACCTTCATCGAATCGGCCTCCGGCGTCGAAGCGGGCGGCCGCACGGGCCTGGCTGCGCTGACCTCCGGCATCTTGTTCCTGGCATGTATCTTCATCGCGCCGATCGCCGCCATCATTCCGCCTGCCGCGACCTCCTCGGCTCTGATCTATGTCGGTATCCTGATGCTCTCCGGTCTGAAGAACATCGCCTTCGACGATCTTGACCAGATGGCTCCCGTGGCGCTGATGCTCATCGCGATGCCGATCTCCGGCTCCATCGGCCACGCCATCGGCATCGGCATGATCACCTACACCGTCATCAAGGTCTTCTCCGGCAAGGCCAAGGACGTGTCCGTGCTGACCTACATCATCTCGCTGCTGTTCCTGCTGAAGTTCTTCCTGGTCGTGTAAAACCCGTCATAAGTTAAAAAGCTGCCTCCGGCTTTTGCCGGAGGCAGCTTTCTGTTTCACAGTTACCACACGATCTCGTTTTCTTCCGGCTTTGCAAGGATCGTCGCTACGAGGTCCACGACGGCCTCAAGAATCAGCGCAGCGCCGGCAAACATCCACAAAATCGCTGTTGTCCGGAAGGGATTTCCAAGGATCACAAGCGCGCACGCGATCGTCAGCACAGCGCCGATCGCCGTCAGGCCCCATTTCTTTATCTTGAGCCGGAGCATGTCTACCGCCCACTGCAGCTTAACAAAGCCCGAAATCAGCGTGCCTACGCCGTAGATCACAGTAAGCACCGGGAACGCGGCCAAAAACCATCCGCTGTTTGCCACGCAGAATGCGCCGAGCGCCGCCACCATACAGCCGCGCGCAAGCCCCTTCCCGGCCGCCGCGCGCAGGGGCGAGGCACGGAAATACTGCACCACGCACACCACACCCGCGATGATGAGAATCACCCCCAACACGCTCAGGATGGTTTTGGTGAAGCTCACCGGATCGATCAGCAGCAAAATGCCGACGATCACCTCGCATATGGCCAAAATGATACTGCCGAGCTTGGACGTTCGTTTCATATGATTTCCTCCAATCAAAATCACATTTTCTGACAGCAATTATAGCGCCGCCGCAAGCGCTTTTCAATGTGAAAAATCGCGCGGACGGATCAATTTTTATCTGCCGCGAAGCCGTGCTCCGTCCGTTTATGGCTCGGCCTGACGCACGCGGTTCTTCACATTGATAAGATAGCGCGCTAGATAGTCAAAATCCACCACGCCGCGCAGCGTATATCGATAGCTTTTTCCGCCCAGCTCCCAAAACACACAGGTATCCAGGCCGTTCTCGTCCGGCGTCAAGCAGAGCGTCGTATCCGGCAGATACAGATAGATCGTATCCGCATCCGGCTCGCGCCCGCCTCTGCGCAGGACCATGGTTTGATTGTCCGTCAGAAAGCCCAGAAAATAATCCAGCGCGTCTCGGTCGGCGGCAAAGGTCTCGCCGCCGTACTGCAGCTCCGCCCGGTCATAATACGCCTTGGTAAAGCTCCCCGCCAATTCCAACCGGTCTGATTTGAAGCTTGTGCGCATGACCAGCAGATTGACGAACCATGCGATGCAGCCGAGGCAAATAGCGGCCGCCAGCCCTCCCGCCACGTACAGCCCGACGTCTTTTGCCCGGTTCCTCTTTCCATGTCCCATATCGGCGCCTCCCCCATTTTATAAAATCGCTTATCGATTTGACGAGAAGCACGGAGGATCGGTTCCCAAAATTTTCTGCATTCAGCTATTTTTTCGATTGTTCTCTTCCAGGATGCGCGCGATCTGGCGCGCCGCGTCCGCCACCTCCTCATGGAACTGCTCGGCCGAGACGCGCTCTGCGTTGTGCCCCAGAATGATCAGCTGCTCCAACGAATCGGACGTCGCCACGCGCACGCGCCTGCGGCGGGCGCGCAGCTCATAGGTCACACGCTCGATATACTGGTCGGCCGTCTCCGCCTCTTTTGTATAGACGATATAGATATTGTGATACTTTTCCACCGAACCTAGATTCTGCGCAACGCGATAGGCATCAAACACCAAAATCAGCGCGCAGCCGCGGTAGCCCTGATAGTTGCAAAGCGAATGCATCAGCATGTGCCGCGCGGCGTCGAGATTGTCCCTCGCCACAGCCTTCAATTCGTCCCATGCGAAAATAATATTATAGCCGTCGACCAGCAGATATTCCTCCACCGGCTCGAGCTGCTCGAGCAGCTCCCGCTTGTGCTCTGAACGCAGCGCCATCATGGGCAGTACGTCGCGGCGGCGGATGGCGCCGTAGGTGCGCTCAAAAATCGCCAGCAGCTCTTTTTCCAGCGCTGCAGAGCCGCCCGGCGCGACCGCACGCACGATGCGCTCGGGTGCGGCCGGCTGCTTGGGCCGAAGCTCCAGAAGCGGCAGATGCGCATAGCGGTCGACCTCGTCCCACTTGACCTCAAAGCCCGCGCCGTGCGCGCAGAAGACCGAACCGGTGGGATTGTCCAGATCGCGTTCGGCTTGATACCTGATCTGCTGCACGACGGCCCGCTGGTCGGCACAGGGCCGGTAGCCGGAAACCTGGCAGCTCAGCCTGCCCTGGCCGCGCGTATAGGCCGTCACCTCGCGCTGGTAGCCGCGCAGAAGGCGCACCGGCGCGCTGCCGCACAAAATGGCGGCGCCGTCGGGCGCCGTCTCGGGCGGGTCAAACACGCCCTGCATGCGCTGGATATCCGTCATAGCGCGGCCAACCGTGTCGCATGGCAGCTCAAGCCGGAAGCTGTAATACGGCTCAAGCAGTACGCTTTTCGCTTTTTTCAGGCCCTGCCGCACCGCGCGGTACGTCGCCTGGCGGAAATCGCCGCCCTCGGTATGCTTTTCGTGCGCGCGCCCGGCCGTGATCGTGATGCGCAGGTCCGTGATCGGCGCGCCGGTGAGCACGCCGGGATGCTCCCGTTCCGCCAGGTGCGTAAGGATCAGCCGCTGCCAGCTCCTTGCAAGCGTGTCCTCCGCGCAGATGGTGTCAAAGCGCAGGCCGCTGCCCGGCTCGCCCGGCTCAAGCAGCAGATGCACCTCAGCGTAATGGCGCAGCGGTTCATAGTGCCCCACGCCCAAAACCGGCTCCGCGATCGTCTCCTTGTAGACGATGCTCCCCTCGTCAAAGCGCGCATGCAGGCCGAAGCGCTCGAGGATCTTCCGCTGCAAAATCTCCATCTGTACCTCGCCCATGAGCTGCGCGCGGATCTCGCGCAGCTGTGCATGCCAAACAAGGTGCAGCTGCGGGTCCTCCTCCTCCAGCTGGCGCAGCTTTGCAAAGGCAGACGATACATCGCCGCCGTCCAACGTCAGCCGGTATTCCAGCACCGGCTGCAGAATAGGCTTCTGCCCCTGCCGGCTCACGCCAAGCCCGTCGCCGGGCCGTGTGCGGCTAAGCCCCGTCACCGCGCAGACGGTCCCGGCCGGGGCGCTCTGCAGCAGCGTAAATTTATCGCCCGAGTATTCGCGCAGTTGGTCGGCCTTCTCCTGCCAGTCTTCGGCGCGCAGCAGCGCCTTGACCTTCAGCTCGCCGCCTGTGACCTTTAAAAACGTCAGCCGCGTCCCCTGGCCGTCGCGCGCGATTTTGAACACGCGCGCAGAAAATTCCTGCGGCCAATTGGGACATCTCGTATAACGCGAAAGGCCGTCCAGCAGCTCGTCCACGCCGTTAAGACGCAGCGCCGAGCCAAAAAAGCACGGAAACACGCGGCGCTGCGCCGCCAGCGCCGCGATATCCTCGTCGGCAAGGCTTCCGGTTTGCAGATAGCGCTCCATGACGTCCTCGCCGCACAGCGCCAGCTGCTCGTCGTCACGCGCGGAAAAATCAAGGCAATTCTCGTTCAGCTCCGCCTGCAGCTGGTGCAGAAGCGCTGCGCGGTCCGTCCCCGCCGCATCCATCTTGTTGACGAACACAAAGGTCGGGATCTGATACCGCCGCAGCAGCTGCCATAGCGTGCGCGTATGGCTTTGCACGCCGCTCGTACCGCTGACAACAAGCACCGCATAATCCAGGATAGACAAACAGCGCTCCATCTCCGCAGAAAAATCGACGTGTCCCGGCGTGTCGATGAGCGTCATGCGGCAGCCGCCATGCTCAAAAACCGCCTGTTTAGAGAAGATCGTGATGCCACGCGCGCGCTCAGCGCCGTCTGTGTCAAAAAACGCGTCGCCGTGGTCCACGCGGCCGAGCCGCCGGATGACGCCGCAGCGGTAGAGCATCGCCTCGGACAGCGTCGTCTTGCCCGCGTCCACATGGGCCAAAACGCCAAATGTAATTCGCTTCATGCTGTGATTCCTTTTTGCTGTAATATCGCTGTGGCCGGAATGTCGGCGCAGAAGATCGTCTGGGTGCCCTGCGGCTCAGAGCGGATGCGCCGCAATATAATCGTCCGCGATCTGCGCCGCCATGCCGGCAAGCTTTCTGCACGGCCGCTTTTTATAGTATTCCGGCGTGCGCGGCGCAGGATCGATGGCCTTCGTGTCCTTCGCCAGTCCAAGCAGCTCGCGGCAGACGATCGATCCGTTTTCCTCGCGGAAGCGTTCTGCCGTCTGCTGTACGGCGTGGTATAGCGCAAGCTTCGCTTCGCGCGCGTCCGGCGCGTCGTAGCCGTAGAGCGCGCTGAGCGTAAGCGTCAGCCCGCTCACCGTGCCGCAGACCTCGCGCATGCCGCCGACGCCGCCGCCAAAGCCAGATGCCAGGCGCAGCGCCTGCTTCTGCTCCAGCTGCGTCAGATCACAGAATGCGGCGAACACCGCCTGCGCGCAGTTATAGCCCTGTAAAAACAGCGCCTCAGCCTTTTCTGCATGTGTCATCGCCATGCCTCCTCATCCGTTTTTTTCAGTATACCACATCCGCCGCCATTTTTCTACGCGCCGCGCTTGTGCCGCGCGGTTTTTCCTGTTACAATGACAAAAATATGCAAAGGAGGCGGCAGCTTTGTATTCCAAGGTCTTTTTAGAGATCACGAATGTCTGTAACCTGCGCTGCAGCTTCTGCCCCGGCACACAGCGCGCGCCGCGCGCGCTGCATCTGGACGAGTTCCGCCTGCTCGCCGGCAAGCTGCGCCCGGTCACGGATTATCTGCACCTGCACGTGATGGGCGAGCCGCTGGCGCACCCGCAGCTTGGCGAGATCCTTCGCATTTCGCACGAGCTGGGATTTTTGATCAATCTGACAACCAACGGCACGCTGCTGGATAAGCGGCGGCAGCTGCTGCTCGACGCGCCCGCGCTGCGGCGCGTCAATGTGAGCCTCCACGCATTTGAAGCCAACGAATGCGGCGATTTTGACGGCTACGTGCGCGCCTGCGCCGCCTTTGGCCGCGCAGCCGCCGCGCGCGGCAAGCTGATCAGTTACCGGCTGTGGAATCTTGACAGCCAAGCCGCAAAGGGCCAAAACGCGCGCAATGACGCCATCTTGGCCGCGCTGCACGAGGCGTTTGCCGCGCCATGGCGCAAAAACACATGGGGCTGGCGGCTGGACGAGACCGTATACCTCAACTACGCGGAGCGCTTCGTTTGGCCCTCGCCCGACGCGCCGGAATGCGGCGAACGCGGCCGCTGCCGCGCGCTTCGCGCGCAGCTGGCCGTGCTGTGTGACGGTACGCTTGTCCCGTGCTGTTTAGACGGCGAGGGACGGATGGCCCTTGGGAACCTTTTTACGCAGGAGCTTGACGAGATCCTCGCCTCGCCGCTTGCGCGCCAGATCGTCACGGGCTTTCAAAACGGCGTGCGCGCGCATCCGCTCTGCCGCCGCTGCGGCTACATCAGCCGCTTCGGCTGAGCTGCTTTGCCGCCAGGCCGAGCGGACGCAGGAAAATTTTAGCCCTGCTGAGAATCTTTAGATTTTCTTCATGGTTCGTTTACAAACTGTTCACCACCAAAATCCCGGTTTCGGGTATTCTACAGATACAAAGAACGTTGGTTTTCGGGAACACCCGCAGACAGGCGACAATGGTTCTTTGTATTACCAAACATGCTTTCACCTCTCTCCTCTCTCTCTTTTTCAAACCGAAGCCGGCGTCTTTTGACGCCGGCTTCACCCATGTATGACAAATCTGCGGCAGGCGCAAACAGCGCGCCTGCCGCAGTGCGTTTATTGATTTGTCGCCGGAGCTGCAAGATAATCTGCGCTGACGTAGGCGAACCGGCCGTCGATCACGATCTTATACCAGCCGTCCGACGTCTTGCCGCACACGGCCACCGCCGTGTTCTGCAGCAGCGACTGCAAGATATCGCTGCTCGTGGACGGGAAGCTTCTGACGTTCAGGCTCGTGGCCGTGACCACCATGCACGCGGCCATGGACGTGATCTCGGTACTCAGGTCGGCCGGCCAATCGGAAGCCGATTCGTCGTCCTTCACAAGCAGGAGGTTTGCCCCGAACACCGCCGCCACACGGCAGGCCTGCTCGGTCGTGAGCGCGGCGTAGCCGCTTTCGCCATAGAAAATGCCGCAGGCCCAGGTGTCCTCTTTCCAGGTGAGTTCAACGCCATAGCGTTCTTCGCCGATGATGGCGGTAAATTCCGGCTCGCTTGCGGGCACGGAGGCCGCATCATTCGAGAAGCTCACCTGCATCAAAAGCTCGCTCAGCGCCAGCGCGTCGTCCTCGGGCAGATCGCTCGTGAGCGTCTCGCCGCCCTGCTCATATTCCACCGTCACGCTTGCCGAGGGTTCCGGCTCTTCCGGCGCAGGCACGCTGATGGTGAACCAGCCGGTGCCGCCGGACTCGTTAAAGCTGAACTGCAGCTGCTGCGCGCCGGACTGCCGGCTGGTCAGCAAAAAGCCCTGCTCGTTTCCTGTGACCGTATACAGTCCCGAGGAATTGTAAAAGCTGTAGAACAGCTCCTGCATGGTGTTTTCCGTCTCTGTCAGGCCGCACGCGTAGGCCGTATTCAGCTCAAGCCGGTTTGCCATATTGTCGCGCACATAGCTGTCGGAGATCAGGTGCAGCGGCAGCAGCAAATCATAGTTCTCGTTTTCCAGCCGCAGCTCGCGGTGCGCGCCGACGAAGATGTACCAGTTTTTGATATTTTGCGGCTCCTTCTGATACAAGCACCAATAGTGCGTCACGCTGCCGTCCTCTTTAGAGAACAGCCAGCACGAGCCATAGTCGTTTTCAAACAGCGCGCCCGTCACGCCCTCGTTCTTTTTGAGGATCAGCTTCTGCATCGCGTCGAGCTTCTTGCTGGTCTCAAACTGGTAGCCGCCGTAGGAGACAAAGTCGCCGCTGTTGACGTCGGCCTTGATATCCAGCGTCAGCGTCTCATCGCTGCCAAACGCGCGGGCCTGGATGCCGCCGCCCGACGAGCCAGAGCAGCCCGCGAGCAAGCACGAGAGCATCGCCAGCGCCAAAATCAGCGCCAAAATCTTTTTCAAAGGGATCCCTCCATTCCATCGCTTTCCTGTCTCTTGTCCATTTTTTCTCAGTATAGCACACTCTTTCCAGTTTTGCAATTTCATAGAAAAAAGATGTGCATTTTTCCATCTTCTGTATGGCGCAGCCGCCGAGGTCCTTGTATTTGCCGCTTTTTGCGGCAAAGCCGCCGCGGCGCTTGAGAATCGGCGCCAGATCGTATATAATGACAAAAAATCCACATGGAGGAGCGTTCATGCGCTACAAATGCCTGGTGCTCGATCACGATGACACCGTTGTAAACAGCACCGCCACCATCCACTTTCCGTCGTTTCTGGAATTTCTTTCACAGGCGCGGCCCGGCGTACAGTATACGCTGGAGGAATATTTCCGCAAAAACTTTGACCCCGGTATCATGGCGCTCTTTACCGGCGAACTGCACTTCACGCCGCAGGAGGTGGACGAGGAATACCGCTTTTGGCAGGACTATGTCAAGACCCGCGTCCCGCGCGCCTATGACGGCATGCGCCAGATCCTAGATCGCCACCGCGCCGCCGGCGGTGTCATTGCCGTCGTGTCGCACTCGACCTCAAAGACCATCGTGCGCGACTACCAGCAGAACGGCCTTCCCATGCCCGATCTCATCTTTGGCTGGGAGCTGCCCGCCGAGCAGCGCAAACCCAACGTCTGGCCGCTTACGCAGATCATGGATCGTTTTGGTCTTGACCGGCGCGAGCTTCTGATGCTCGACGATCTCAAGCCCGGCTACGACATGGCCCGCGCGGCAGGCGTGGACTTTGCCGCAGCGGGCTGGGCGAACGATATCCCAGAAATTGAGGGCTTTATGCGCGAAAATTGCGATTACTATTGTAAGACAGTGGCCGACTTTGCCGCGCTGCTGCAGGAGGTTTGAGATGAAATATATTGACGCTGCAAACTGGGAGCGCCGGGAGATCTACGAGCTGTTCTCCGGCTGTGACCATCCGTTTTACTCTGTTACGTTTGAACTGGACGTGACGAACCTGCGCCGGTATACGCATGAAAACGGTCTGTCTTTCTACTATAGCCTCTCCTACCTCATCACCGGGGCGATGGAATCGGTCGAGGCGCTGCGCATCCGCATCCGAAACGGCGCGCTCGTCGCCGTCGACGAGCTGATCCCCAGCTGCACCGACCTGCGGCCGGGCAGCAGCTGCTTTGTGATCGTCACCTTGCCGCGCGGCGGCGATATGGCCGCGTTCTGCCGCCAGGCCAAGGAGCGGGCGCATTCGCAGCCGACGCTTTTTGACCCCGATATGGAGGCGCGCGACGATCTGATCTACTTCTCCTGTCTGCCGTGGTTCGTGCTCACGGGCTTTGTGACCGAGCGAAATCTCAACGTGGACGACTGCATTCCCCGCGTCACCTGGGGAAAATACCAGACGCGCGGCGGCAGGTGCATCCTGAATGTGACCGTAGAGGTCAACCACCGCACCGTCGACGGCGTGCACCTGGGCCACTTTTATACGGCGCTGCAGCAAAAAATCGACGAATTATGACGCGCCGCGCCCCGCAGGGGATTGCAATCCAAAACCGGCCGTGATATAATTACGTCACAATGAAATAGGCATCCGGTGCCACGCCCTTTTAGGCGCGTGGATAATAGGGAAACAGGTGAAAGGCCTGTACGATCTCGTCACTGTATGTAACGAGCGCACCGTCTTCGTCAGCAAATGACAGTCACTGCCGCATACGCGGTGGGAAGGCGACGGCGCGCGATGACTTACGAGTCAGGAAACCTGCCGGCTGCCGGTACAGAAGTGTTGCGCTTCAGATCACGAGGAATTGATCGTACCGTTTTTTTGCAGGGCTTGGCGCCCTATGGGTACTTCCGCGTGGTCATCAAGGATTTGATGACCACGTTTTTCCGCATGCTTCTGTATCTGACGCTGCTGGTGTAACGCATTTATATACATCAGGGAAATGATGCGATCGCTTCATTCCGAACAGAAGCAAGGAGGAATTGTACATGAAAACAAAAAGACTGCTGGCGCTGCTAATGGCGCTTGTGATGCTCGCGGCGCTGTTTGCCGGCTGCGCCAGCAAGGCGACGGAGCCGACGGACGAGCCGGCCCCCTCGCAGGAGCAGGCGGAACAGCCGGCGGACGATGCGCAGGAGCCGGAGGATGAGGAAAACTACGACACCGGCGACGCCTCGCTGGATAATCCCCGCAACCAGGACGGCATCGGCGAAGCAGAGCTGCTTGTCATCAGCTTTGGAACCAGCTACAACGATAATCGCCGCTTGACCATCGGCGCGATCGAAGAGGCCATGGAGACCGCCTTCCCCGACTACTCCGTGCGCCGCGGCTTCACCAGCCAGATCATCATCGATCACGTCAAGAGCCGCGACGGCGAAATCATCGACAACGTCGGCGAGGCGCTTGACCGCGCGGTCGCCAACGGCGTCAAGAACCTTGTCATCCAGCCGACGCATCTGATGGACGGTCTGGAGTACAACGACGTGGTAAACGAGGTCGCGCAGTATGCCGACGCGTTTGAATCCATCACCATCGGCAAGCCGCTGCTGACCAGCGACGAGGATTTCCAGCTCGTGGCCGACGCCATGGTCGAGGCCACGGCCAGCTATGACGACGGCAAGACGGCCATCTGCTTCATGGGCCACGGCACCGAGGCTGCGTCCAACGCTGTGTACGCCAAGATGCAGCAG
The DNA here is from genome assembly GCA_964633935.1 of uncultured Oscillospiraceae bacterium. Lineage (GTDB taxonomy): Bacteria > Bacillota > Clostridia > Oscillospirales > Oscillospiraceae > CAG-170. Next base: position 19,075 of record CAZWKZ010000010.1, read on the forward strand.
GTCCTGACCGACGGCGGCCATACCAACTACTTTATCGGCACCGTCGAGGCCACGCCTACGGTCGAGGATGTGCTCGCGCTGGTACAAGCCGGCAGCTATGAGCGCGTCGTGCTGCGCCCGATGATGATCGTGGCGGGCGACCACGCCAACAACGACATGGCCGGCGACGAGGAGGACGCTTGGAAGTCCGTCTTCGAAGCCGCAGGCTATGAGGTCGTTTGCGTCGTCGAGGGTCTCGGTCAGCTCCCCGCTATCCAGAATCTGCTTGTCGCGCATGCGCAGGCTGCCATGGACGAAGCAGCGCCGGAGGATGAGGAAAACTACGACACCGGCGACGCCTCGCTGGATAATCCCCGCAACCAGGACGGCATCGGCGAAGCAGAGCTGCTTGTCATCAGCTTTGGAACCAGCTACAACGATAATCGCCGCTTGACCATCGGCGCGATCGAAGAGGCCATGGAGACCGCCTTCCCCGACTACTCCGTGCGCCGCGGCTTCACCAGCCAGATCATCATCGATCACGTCAAGAGCCGCGACGGCGAAATCATCGACAACGTCGGCGAGGCGCTTGACCGCGCGGTCGCCAACGGCGTCAAGAACCTTGTCATCCAGCCGACGCATCTGATGGACGGTCTGGAGTACAACGACGTGGTAAACGAGGTCGCGCAGTATGCCGACGCGTTTGAATCCATCACCATCGGCAAGCCGCTGCTGACCAGCGACGAGGATTTCCAGCTCGTGGCCGACGCCATGGTCGAGGCCACGGCCAGCTATGACGACGGCAAGACGGCCATCTGCTTCATGGGCCACGGCACCGAGGCTGCGTCCAACGCTGTGTACGCCAAGATGCAGCAGGTCCTGACCGACGGCGGCCATACCAACTACTTTATCGGCACCGTCGAGGCCACGCCTACGGTCGAGGATGTGCTCGCGCTGGTACAAGCCGGCAGCTATGAGCGCGTCGTGCTGCGCCCGATGATGATCGTGGCGGGCGACCACGCCAACAACGACATGGCCGGCGACGAGGAGGACGCTTGGAAGTCCGTCTTCGAAGCCGCAGGCTATGAGGTCGTTTGCGTCGTCGAGGGTCTCGGTCAGCTCCCCGCTATCCAGAATCTGCTTGTCGCGCATGCGCAGGCTGCCATGGACGAAATCAAGTAATAGAAGCATCCCCACTGGCAGGCTGAAAGCAAGCTTTCAGCCTGCCTTGCCTGCAAAACGCTTCGCTTTCGCAGGCAGGGCGGAGCCAAAACCATACAACAAGAGGTGTGAAGCATGAAAAAACACATATCAATGATTCTGCTGCTGGCCATGCTGCTGACGATGTTCGGCTGCGCCGCAGCCGAAGCGCCGCAGGCGCCCGCCGCAGAAGCCCCAGAAACCCCAGAAGCATCTGTCACCGAAGCGCCAGAGGCGCCGGCAGCAGACGCGCCGGAAGAGCCGCAGCAAGACAGCACGACCTCCAAGGTCGCCAGCGCCGATCAGATGACCACCGTCGAAGACGTGGTGGAAGAGGGCATGGTTCCCGTAGAGGCCGCATCGCTCAAGGACGGCGTCTACTCCGTGACGGTGGATTCCAGCTCGTCCATGTTCAAGATCACCGCGTGCGAGCTTACGGTAGAAAACGGAGAGATGACGGCCGTTATGCACATGAGCGGCACGAGCTACCTGTATCTGTACATGGGTACCGGCGAACAGGCCGCTGCGGCGAACGAGGCAGACTACATCGCTTTTGACGAGCAGGCCGACGGCACGCACTCGTTCACCGTCCCCGTCGAGGCGCTGGATAAAGGCGTCGCCTGCGCCGCATACAGCAAGAACAAAGAGCTTTGGTATGACCGCACGCTGCTCTTCCGCGCAGACTCGCTGCCCATGGACGCGTTCCAGGACGGCTACTTCACTACGGTGTCGTCCCTGGCGCTGCAGGACGGCAGCTATACGGTGGAGCTTCAGCTGGAGGGCGGCTCCGGCAAGGCCAAGGTGGAATCGCCCGCGCAGCTGCGCGTAGAGGATGGAACCGCCTACGTGACGCTGGTCTGGGGCAGCTCGAACTACGATTATATGAAGATCGGCGACACGCAGTATCTCCCCATCAACACCGAGGGACATTCCACGTTTGAGATTCCCGTATCCGCCTTCGACTACAAAATGCCCGTTCTGGCCGACACCACCGCGATGAGCACGCCGCACGAGATCGAATACACGCTGTACTTCGACTCCGCGACGATCACGGCCGCACAATGAAGCGGCTGGTTCTCTGCCTGCTGCTGGCGCTTTTGCTGACCATGGCCGGCTGCGCCGCAGCCGAAACGCCCGAGCTGGCCGAAGCGCCCGCGTCAGAGCCAAGCGCGCAGGCGCCGGCGGAACCGGAACTGACCTACGACGCGCTGCAGTGGCAGCCCGGCGCAGAACTGCTCTACGCCGATCAGTTTACCATCGACGCCACGGCCGAGGGCTACCAGCACATCACGATCGCGGGCACGGACGAATATCTTGTCGTGCCCGAGGGCGCAGCCGTCCCGTCCGGCGTGCCGGAATCGGTCGTCGTGCTGCAGCAGCCGCTCGATCGGATCTATCTTGTGGCAAGCTCCGCCATGGACCTGTTCCGCGAGCTTGACGCCATCGGCTCCATCCGCCTGTCCGGGCTGGACGAGTCCGCCTGGTACATTGACGAGGCCCAACAGGCCATGGCGAGCGGAGAAATGCTCTATGCCGGAAAATATAGCGCGCCGGACTATGAGCGCATTTTAGACGAGGGCTGCGATCTGGCCATCGAGTCGACCATGATCTACCACACGCCAGAGGTCAAGGAGCAGCTTGAGCGCTTTGGCATTCCGGTACTGGTCGAGCGCTCCAGCTATGAAAGCCACCCGCTCGGGCGCATGGAGTGGATCAAGCTCTACGCCGCGCTGCTCGGCAAACAGGATGAGGCCGCGGCCTACTATGACCAACAGATGCAGCAGCTCGCGCCCATCCTGGAACAGGAAAACACGGGCAAGACCGTGGCCTTTTTCTACATCACCTCATCAGGCGCCGTCAACGTGCGAAAGCCCGGAGACTACATTGCCAAGGCCATCGATCTGGCCGGCGGCGTGTACGTCCCGTCCGACATGGACAGTGAAGATAACGCGCTGTCGACGATGAACATGCAGATGGAGTCGTTTTATGCCGCCGCGCGCGACGCAGACGTTCTCATCTACAACAGCACCATCGACGCCGAGCTGACGGGCGTCGACGATCTGCTGGCAAAAAGCAGCGTGCTGCAGAATTTTAAGGCCGTGCGCGAGGGAAACGTCTGGTGCGCCGGAAAGAATCTGTTTCAAGAAAGCCTGGGCCTTGGCGATCTGATCCTGGATATCCACGCCATTTTGACCACGGACGACCCGGGCAGTTTGGAGACGACCTACCTGTACCATTTAAGCTGACCGGCATTTAGATTGGAGAGTAAGCAATGAAACACGCAGGCTCTAGAATCGCGCTGGCGTTTTTGCTGCTGGCGGCGCTTCTGCTCGCGCTGCTGGCGCTGAACGTGATGATCGGCAGCGTCCGGCTGGGCGCGGGCGAGACGGTCCGCATCCTGCTTGCCGGGCCGCCGGATACCAACGCGGACTATCACCAGGACATCGTCTGGAACATCCGCCTGCCGCGCCTGCTCGCGGCCGTGATTTTGGGCGGCGCGCTGTCAGTCTCCGGCTTTTTGCTGCAGACCTTTTTTGCCAACCCCATCGCGGGACCGTTCGTACTCGGCATTTCGTCTGGCGCAAAGTTGGTCGTGTCGCTGGCCATGGTCTTTCTGCTCAGCCGCGGCCTTGTCTCCAGCTCTCTAATCATGATCGCCGCCGCGTTTGTCGGCTCGCTCGTGTGCATGGGCTTTATCCTGCTTCTTTCTCGGCGGGTCAAGCGCATGTCCACGCTCGTGGTCTGCGGCGTCATGATCGGCTATATCTGCTCGGCCGTCACAGACTTTGTGGTGACGTTTGCCGAGGATTCCAATATCGTCAATCTGCACAACTGGTCGCTGGGCAGCTTCTCCGGCATGTCGTGGAACAACATCGCCGTCATGTCCGTGGTAGTGGGCGCGGCGCTCGTCTGCGCGTTTCTTCTCTCCAAGCCCATCGGCGCATATCAGCTGGGCGAGGTGTACGCGCAGAACATGGGCGTGAACATCCGCGCATTCCGTGTGCTGCTCATTCTGCTCTCGAGCGTGCTTTCCGCCTGCGTCACGGCCTTTGCAGGGCCGATCTCGTTTGTCGGCGTCGCCGTGCCGCACCTGATCAAAAGCCTGTTCGGCACGGCAAAACCGCTTGTCGTGATCCCCGCCTGCTTCTTGGGCGGCGCAGTGTTCTGCCTGTTCTGCGACCTGCTGGCGCGCACCATGTTCGCGCCCACGGATCTCAATATCAGCTCGGTCACAGCCGTCTTCGGCGCGCCGATCGTGATCTACATGATGATCCGCCAGCGCGGCCGTGACCGCTGCTGAGCGCGCAGGACAAAACCAGAGGTAGCATTATGAACGACTCGTTCCTTCACACCGAACAAATGGCCGTTGGCTATGGCGGTCAGCCCCTCATCGAAGATATCAGCCTGCACCTGCGGCGCGGCGAGATCCTCACGCTGATCGGCCCAAACGGCTCTGGAAAATCCACCATCCTCAAAAGCATCATCCGTCAGCTGCGCCTGATCTCCGGCGCGGTGTATCTCGACGGCCGGCAGATGGCGCAGATGTCCGAGCCGGACGTGGCGCGGCGCATGTCTGTGCTCATGACCGAGCGTGTCCGGCCTGAGCTGATGACCTGCTTTGACGTGGTCTCGACCGGCCGCTATCCGTATACCGGCCGGCTGGGCATTTTAAGCAAAGCAGACCGCAAAAAGGTTTATGAAGCGCTCGCGCTCGTACACGCGCAGGAGCTGGCGGAGCGCGATTTCTCCGAGATCAGCGACGGCCAGCGGCAGCGCATCCTGCTCGCGCGCGCGCTGTGTCAGGAGCCGGAGCTGATCGTGCTCGACGAACCGACCTCGTTCCTTGACATCCGCCACAAGCTGGAGCTGCTGTCCATCCTGAAGGATATGGTGCGCCAGCGGCAGCTTGCCGTCATGATGTCGCTGCACGAGCTGGATCTGGCGCAGAAGGTGTCGGACTACGTCGTCTGCGTACACGACGGCGCGATCGAGCGCTACGGCCCGCCGGAGGAGATCTTTACCTCCGACTATATCATGTCGCTCTACGGCGCGACGCGCGGCAGCTATAACGCCGACTTCGGCTCGCTCGAGCTGCCGGCTGTTTCCGGCGCGCCGGAGGTATTCGTCATTGGCGGCGGCGGCAGCGGCATTGCCGTCTACCGGCGTCTGCAGCGGCAGGGCGTGGCCTTTGCCGCGGGCGTGCTGCATGAGAACGATCTCGACTATCCCGTGGCCCGCGCGCTGGCCGCAGCGGTGATCACAGTCCCCGCCTTCCAGCCCATCGACGAAGCCGCGTTTGCAGAAGCTGCCGCGTGCATGCGGCAGTGCAAGACCGTGCTCTGCCCGCTGGCGCAGTTCGGCCCTATGAACGAAAAAAATCGCGCGCTGTTTGATCTGGCGCGCGGCGAAGGCAAGCTGAAATAGAAACGGCGCAGCATTCTGCAAAGCCCTGGTGCCGCGCGCTATGCGCCGGCCAGCAGCCTTTTTTAAACGCAGCTTTCCTTCATCCTCAGCACACAAAGCGCCCGGTACCGCATTGCGGTACCGGGCGCCCAGCGTGTCAAAAAACCTCGTAGCGTTCGCGGCGCGCACGCCGCGAATCAAATGG
>CAZWKZ010000011.1:0-24556 GCA_964633935.1 uncultured Oscillospiraceae bacterium
CTGCGCGTCGGTAAAGTATGCCGGCACGGTGATGACGGCGTCGGTCACGCGCTGGCCAAGATAGCTCTCGGCGTCGGTTTTGAGCTTTTGCAGGATCATGGCAGAGATCTCCTGCGGCGTATATTTGTGGTCGTCGATGGTGACGCGGTAGCCTGTGCCCATCTGCCGCTTGATCGAGCTGATGGTCCGGTCACAGTTGGTCACGGCCTGACGCTTGGCGATCTGACCCACCATGCGCTCGCCGGTTTTGGCGAACGCCACGATAGACGGTGTGGTTCTGCCGCCCTCGGCGTTGGGGATGATGGTTGGCTCGCCGCCCTCCATCACGGCTACGCAGGAATTGGTCGTGCCAAGATCAATGCCGATCATGATTGCCATTGTGTCTGCCTCCCAGTTTGCTGATTGCTAATTTGCTACGATAACCTTTGCGTGCCGGATCACTTCCTCGTCCATGGTGAAGCCGGTCTGCAGCACCTCGATGATCTGCTCTTCTCGATAGGCACTGTCTACCACGTGCTCGACGGCCTCGTGATAGTCGGGATTGAAGCAGCGGCCGAGACTATCCATGGGCATGACGTGCAGCTGCGCCAGCGCGGCGAGCAGATTGTCCCGGATCATCTGTACGCCGCAGTAGAACGCCTCGTCCTGGCATTCGGTTTTTAGCGCGCGCTCAAGATCATCATAAATAAACAAAAGCTGTACGATGGTTCTGCGGACGGCCTGCGCGTCCGCCTGTGCCAGCTCCTGCGCGGTACGGCGGCGATAATTTTGATATTCCTGCTGCAGCGCGTCAAAGCGCGCGTCTGACTGCGGCTGCTTGCCCTTTGAAAACAAGCCCATCGCTTCAGCTCCTTTGTCCGCCGTCTGAGAAACTGTAGAAGCCGTACTGTGTTTGGCCGTCGGTGGTGTGCTCGTAGGGTTGGAAATCACTGCTGGAAGAATCGGAATAGGACTCACCATAGTACGGATAGTAGTAGCGCGCGCCGCAGCTGGACATAAGCCCGTAGAGCAGCTGCAAAACGAGATAGCCCACGAACAGTTTCCACAAGAAGCCGCCGCGATGCGTGCGGCGATAGGTCCACTGATACTGGTTCTGTCCGTCCGTGTCGTCGGCGCCGTAATAATCATACTGCCGCTGGTCGTTGTGATACTGGCTGCTGCTCTGATCCTGCGCGCTGCCCCAGAAGCCAAAGGGATCATCGTAGGTGGTGTGATAGGTCTGCTGCGTGTGCTGCTGGGCGTATTGCTGCTGCGCCTGCTGCTGGCGGTAGGCCTGTGGATTTTTGATCTGCTCGTATGCTTGGTTGATCTCATTCATTTTTTGCGCAGCCTGCTGGTCGCCTGGATTGAGATCGGGATGGTATTTTTTCGCAAGACGCCGGTAAGCCTGCTTGACGTCTTCTTCGCTGGCGTTCGGCGATACGCCGAGAATTTGATAGGGATCCCCCGGCATCTGCGTTCACTTCCTTCATACAAAGCTGGAATTTGATTATTATTATACACACATTTCACGCCAAATTGTGAATCAAATTAAAACAATGGCGAAAAATGTGTGATTTTTCCATAAATGGCGAAACGTACAGCCCCGCCCGCAGCCGTACGGCTGCGGGCGGGGCTGCGATTATTTCAGTTCCTGCAAAACCTGGCATAGATACTGCCATGTGCGCTGGACGCTGCTGATCGACATGCGTTCGCGCGTGGTGTGGATATCATAGAGGTTCGGTCCAAAGCTGACTGCGTCGAGACCGTCTAGCTTGCCCGCGAACAGACCGCACTCCAGCCCGGCGTGGATGGCCTCGATTTTCGGCGCGTAGCCATATTGCTGGGTGAAGACGCGCACCATCGTCTCGCGCAGCGCGGAATCGCGCCGGTACTCCCACGCCGGATAGTCGCCGGTGACCGTTACGCTGCCGCCGAATGTCTGGCACAGCGCTGTGATGCGCTCAAGCAGCATCTGCTTCTGCGTGGACACGCTGCTGCGCACGGCGCTGCAGGCGCGAAGCTGCCCATTTTCCAACTGCAGAACGCCGAGGTTGCAGGACGTCTGCACCAGACCCTCGATATCCATGCTCATCGCGGCCACGCCGTCGGGCATGAGGCTGAGCAGGCAGGCAAAGCGGGCGCTGGCGTCGAGCGTCATCGCATGCGCGCACACGCCCGTTTCAAGCAGCGTTACGCATACGCCAGGATCGGCCGCGGCATATTCGCGCTTCAGCGCCGCGTCAAACGCGCAGACAAGCTCGCGCGCTTTGGCGGCGTCGGCCTGCGGCAGCGCCAGCATGGCCGAGGCGGCAAGGGGGATGGCGTTGTCCTTCAGACCGCCGGCGCAGCTGACGATACGCAGCGGCAGCTCGCGGCTGAGACGATACAGCACGCGGCCCATGAGAAGGTTCGCGTTGCCGCGGCCGCGGTTGATCTCCACGCCGGAGTGGCCGCCGATAAGCCCGTCTACGCGCAGGGTATAGACCGGCAGCTCGCAGGCTTCGGTCTCGAAGCTGACGGAAATGTTGGCGCGCGCGCCGCCGGCGCAGCTGACGGTAAGGATGCCCTCATCCTCAGAGTCGATGTTCAGCATCCGCCGGCCCTGCAGCGGCGAAACGTCCAGCGCCTGCGCGCCCTCCATGCCGACCTCCTCGTCGACGGTGAAGATGGCCTCGAGCCGCGGATGCGGCAGATCCGTGCTTTCCAGCAGCGCCAGCGCCATTGCCACGGCGATGCCGTCGTCGCCGCCGAGCGTGGTGCCCTCTGCGTAGACGAAATCGCCGTCCACCCGCAGCTGCAGGCCGTCCTTGGTAAAGTCGATGGGGCTGTCCGGCGTCTTTTCCGTTACCATATCCAGATGTCCCTGCACGATCACGGCAGGCGCAGCCTCATAGCCAGCGGTGGCGGGCTTTATGATAATGACGTTGTTGAGCGCGTCCTGGTGGCATTGTAGGCCATGGCGTTCGGCGAAGCGGACGCAGTAGTCGCTGATGGCCTTGGTATTGCCGGAGCCGTGCGGAATCTGGCAAAGCTGTTCAAAATAGTAAAATACGCGCGCGGGCGCGAGATGTTCCAATACAGGCATAACAGTCTTCCTTTCAGGCAGAAATCTCTGCCGCCGCGAGCGTCTCGCGGCGGCAAAAGGCGGGTCAGCTGATCCGCTCAAAGTCGGCCGCGCCGTGCTTGCACAGCGGGCAGACGATATCGGGCGGCAACGTTTCGCCCTCGTAGACCCAGCCGCAGATCTTGCAGACCCAGCCGGTCTTCTTTTCCAGCGCTGCGGGCTTCGGCTTGACGTTGGCAAAGTAGAAGCTGTAGGTCATCGACGGCACGCTGCTGAGCGTGCGCGCCTCGGTCACATCGGCCACAAAGAATGTGTGCGTGCCGAGATCGATGGTCTGGATGACCTTGCCGCTGACGAAGGCGTTGGTGCTGTGCGGAATATAGTAGATGCCGTTGACGGCGCGCGCCATGCCCTTGATGCCGGCAAATTTGTCCACGTCGCGGCCGGACTGGAAGCCGTAGTGCTGGAATACGGCGAACGGCGCGTCCTGCGAGAGCATGGAGATGTTGAACTTGCCGGTCTTGCGGATCATGTCGTGTGTGTAGTTGGCCTTGTTCACGGCGATACCGATGCGCTTGGGCGAATCGGTCAGCTGAAGGGCGGTGTTGATGATGCAGCCGTTGTCCTTCTTGCCGTCGCGCGCGGTGAGCACGAACAGGCCGTACGAGAACGAGAACATGGCGTTTTGCTCAATGGGCTTGTCGTCGGTGTGCACAACGGGCGCGGGCTTGGGCATGCTGTCGTATACGGCGTCCACCAGCGCGTCGACGCCCTCGAGCTGGCTCTCTTTGAGCGAGGAATGGATGGTGAGGCCCTCGTCGAGGATGGCGACGTTCTTGAGCTTGCTGAATTCCGCGCGCATCAGCCCTGCCGCCGTGGGCGCCCAGGAGCCGTTTTCCACCAGCGCGATGGTGCGGTTCTGCAGGTTGTGGTTCACGATATCGTGCACCAGGTTCTCCATATTGACGAACATGCCGGCGTTATAGGTGGTGGAGAGGAAGATCAAATGACTGGCGCGGAAGCACTCGGCGATGATGTAGCTTGGGTGCGTGACGGACACGTCGTACATCTGCACGTTTCGCACGCCGCGCTCGGCCAGCCTTGCGGCGATGATGTTCGCGGCGTTTTCGGTGTTGCCATAGACGGAGGCGTAGGCGATCACGACGGCCTGCTCCTCTGGCTCATAGGTCGCCCAGTGGATATACTTGTCGATAAACCAGCCGATGTCCTTGCGCCAGACGGGACCGTGCAGCGGGCAGATGGTCTCGATCTCGATCGCCGCAGCCTTGCGCAGCAGCGCCTGCACCTGCGTGCCGTATTTGCCGACAATGTTGGTGTAATAGCGTCTGGCGTCGTCCAGCCACTCGGTCTTGAAGTTGACCTCGTCTGCATAGAGGTTGCCGTTCAGCGCGCCAAACGAGCCGAACGCGTCGGCCGAGTAGAGCGTCTTGGTGGTGACGTCGTAGCTGACCATGACCTCGGGCCAGTGCACCATCGGCGCCATTACGAATGCAAAGGTGTGCCGGCCGGTGCACAGCGTATCCATTTCGCCTACGACCACAGCGCGGCTTTCAATATCAAAGGTAAAGAAGCCTTTGATCATGGCAAGCGTTTTTTTGTTGCATACGATCTTTACATCCGGATAGCGCAGCACCAGATCCTGCATGACGGCGCAGTGATCCGGCTCCATATGGTTGACGACGAGGTAGTCGAGCGCGCGCCCTGCGAGCACATGCTCGATATTTTCCAGGAAGATCCCGCCTACGGCTCTGTCCACCGTGTCAAGCAGGACCGTCTTTTCATCAAGCAGCAGGTATGAGTTGTAGCTCACGCCGCGGCTGATGGGGTAGACGTTTTCAAACAGGGCGAGCCTTCGATCGCTTGCGCCGACCCAGTAAAGGTCGTCTGTCATTTTTTTGACGCAGTACATATCAAAATCCTCCTATTGAGATTGTGGTTCAGTTCGTGTATTAGAATAACACAAGGCAGCAGAAAAATCCATATCTCGGTAAGAATTATTCTTGTTTTTCCAGATGCTCCGGCGACGCGGGCTTGCGGTGCAGAAATTCATCGAACCGATCGAGCTGTTCAGACAGCGTGCGGGGCGCATGGAGGCGGAAGAAGCCGTCGCGCGACTGCAGCCGCCGCTGCAGCGCCTGCAGGTCGACCGATTCGTAGATGCTGCGGTCGATCTGCTGTGCGCGGCTGCGCACGATCGCGCCCAGGTGGATGGAAAACGCGCAGTCGATGAGAAATACGCCGAAGCAAACGCCGATGAAAAAAGAGAACAGCGGGTTTGCGATGAACCAGCCGACCAGCACGCGCAGGCGCGGATAGAGCAAAAAATAGTACAGCGCCGAAAGTGCGCCCCAGATCAGCGTAAACTGCGGGCAGATCAGGCCCTGGATGTTGCCGCGCTTGTTGGAATAATCCCACAGCCGGATGTGCATGACCTTGACGCTGCAAAGGCCCGCGAGATACTCGATCAGCGTCATGGCCAGCGCCATCAAAACGAACATGACAAGATAGAACCAGACGGTCTTGTCAAACGCGCCGAAGATCTGCGCTTCAAACTCGCTCAGCACGAACAAAATCACCGTGCCAACGCCGTACAGCGGCACGCACGGGCCATAGAGAAAGCCGGGATTCAGCCACTGGCGGTCGGGATTGGCGTGTGAGAGGAAGCGCCGGTAGAACAGCTCCAGCACCCAGCCCATGAACGCGCCGAAAAAGAACAAAAACATGGCGATCAGAAAAATCTGATATCCGGACATCACGATCCCTCCTGCGGGAAGTGTATCATGCGCGGGGCAAATTTGCAATCTTTTCCTACAGGATATCGGATTTTGCGCGCCTGGCGCTGGTAAAATGATTGACTTTGCCGAAAAAACCGCTACAATATTACTGTTATGCCCATAAGCAGGCGAAAAAGGAAGAAGTTGAGGAGTCCATATGCAGCAGGTTTTGCGGCAGTTTCAGTTCCAGGGCAGCGTGATTGGCTGCGAGCCGTTTGGAAACGGCCATATCAACCGGACCTATCGCGTCGTGTGCAGCGGCGGACGGGAGTATATCCTGCAGCGCATCAACCGCGTGGCGTTCCGCCAGCCTGAGGCGCTGATGGAAAATATCGCCGCGGTCACGCGCTATATGGCCGCGCAGGACGGGCCGCTGCAGACGCTGCATCTGGTGGCCACGAAGGACGGCGGCACGTTCTGCGCCGACGATACGGGCGAGTACTGGCGCGCGTATGATCTTGTCAGCGGCGGCGTGTGTCTGGAGGCCCCGCGCAGTACCCGCGATTTTTATCAGGCCGCCGTGGCCTTCGGCCAGTTCCAGATGGCGCTGTCCGACTTTCCGGCCGCGTCTTTGCATGAGACGATACCGCACTTTCACGATACCTGCGACCGCATCCGCCAGCTGCGTGCGTCCGTCGCTGCAGACCCGCTGGGACGGGCAGGGCAGGTGCAAAGCGAGATCGAGTTTATTCTGTCCCGCGAGCAGGAGCTGGCGGAGCTGTGCCGGCTGCAGGCAGCGGGCGAGCTGCCGCTGCGCGTGACGCACAACGATACGAAGCTCAATAACGTTCTATTTGACGCCGAGAGCGGCCGGGGGATGTGCGTGCTCGATCTCGATACGGTCATGCCGGGGCTTTCTGCGTGCGATTTTGGCGACGCTGTGCGCTTCGGCGCGTCTACGGCAGCCGAGGACGAACGAGATCTGGATAAGGTGTCGATGGATCTTTCCATGTACGAGGCGTTTTTGCGCGGCTATCTCGACGCGTGCGGCGGCGTGCTGACCGCGCGCGAGATCGAGGTGCTGCCGCTGGGCGCGAAGATCATGACGGCCGAGGTCGGCATGCGCTTTTTGAAGGATCACATTGACGGCGACGTCTATTTTTCCATCCACCGGCCGGGGCAGAACCTGGACCGGGCGCGCACGCAGCTCAAGCTTGTGGCGGATATGGAGCGAAAGTGGACGGATATGCAGCGCATTTTGCGTGCGGTGGTATCTGAGCGGGCGCAGGCGGCGGAAGCGTGATGGACTGGGAGACGTCTTTTCATGCGATCGCTGTCAGCTATTCCCCGCGCCTTGTGCGCGTGCGCACCGACGAGACGCTGATGCGCTATCTGGCCGAGCCGGGGCGCGGGGCACAGGCGCTGGCGGCGCATATCCGCGCGCGCTATGCGCAAACGCAGGGCTGCGCGCTGGAGATCTCTGAGCGGTCGCTGGCTGTGGAGATTTTAGCGCACGCGTATTGCGACGCACTGTTGCTGCGCGCGGCGCGCTTGGCCCGCGAGCTGCCCGGGACGCTTGGCGGCCGGCTGGCACAGGCGGCCGCGCGGCTGCGCCAGCACACGGATATCATCGATATGGGCGAAACGGATGTGGACTCCAACCGGTGGCTGTTCGACGATCTGGCGCCGTTTTATTCGCTGATCTGCGCGGTTTTGGGCGATAAGGCATAAAAAGGCGGTCCGTCAAGAGATGCCGCAAGCCTGCGTCCGCGAATTTGGCCGGCTCGACGCTGGCGTTTTGAAAGGTCAAGGAGAATTGCCTTAACGGGCAATTCTCCTTGACCTTTCTATAAAAACCGATTGACGCTGTGCGGGAAAAACGTTTTGAGGCAGTTCTATTTTTCTGAAATGCCCTTGACAGAGCTTCTCCAGGCTATGCTGGATAGGAGAATTTATCATATTCTATTGATGGCGTTGGCTCTGAATCGGAATGCGCGACGGCGAGCCATGCGGCCATCCGGGACGCCTCGTCCCAGGTCTTGCCCGCAGATGCATAGTCGACAAGGCGAAGGCTTTCGCCCGCGCTGGTGAGACGGCAGGCGTACAGGTGTGCAAAAGCGACCTCGTGATCTGGCTGCGCGTCATATATCGTATGGAGGGGGACCGGCCGGTCAACGTCCTGACCCAGCCGTGCATCGCGGGCAAGAACCAACGGCCCGCGCTGGAAGGCGAGGAAGGACGGCTGCGGCTCGTGCACGCCGAAATCCGCAGGCGTGCGGATCGTGACGCGCATGTCAAGCTGCAGCGTCACAGTATCGCCGTTGTTCCAGAGCCGGGCTAGGCGCAGATAGCCGCCGGAGGATACGCCGTCCACGGCCTGGCCATTGATCAGAACGCTGCTGCTTGTGCTCCATTCCGGGATGCGAAGGTCAAGCGCAAACGGTTTGGGCGTCTGCGTTTCGACACGGAGCGTGAGCGTTCCGTCAACAGGATATTTTGTGTCCATGTGCAGCGTTACGGACGGACAAAGAGAAAACCTGCCTGGAAGATACTGATTCACCGCTACGCCGTCTGCGCGCAGCATGACCGCGCACTGCCCGCCGATGGCAAGCCCCGCCGCGCCGATGGCCGCGCAGCAGCCATAAAGCGTCCCATCGTGCATGTGCATGAGACCGCCCGTGCCGCGGCCGCGCGTGCCGCAGAGCAGCGGACTGTAACTATCGAAGGGCAGCCCGTTGCCGTGCGTCGTTTTACCTGCGTCAAAGATTTCGCCCGTTTCGGGGTTTCTTACCAGCGTGCAGCGTTCGGTATTGATGGCGCCAAACAACGCGTTATACAAGGAGCGCTCGATCTGCGCGGCAAAGCACGCATCTCCCGTCAGACAAAGCAGCTGATAACATAGCTTCATCCACGTGACTGTGACGCAGGTCTCCTGCAGGATCCCGGATGCAGATGAGAGAAACTGCCGCGCGGCGGCATGGTCAAACAGCTCGTGCGTGCAGCCAGCACAGCCGATGAGCGTGATGTCCGAGCGCATGACCAGCCGGGCGAAATTTTCAACGGCAACGCGCCATTTTTCAATGCCGGTTACCCGGTAGTATTCCAGCAGACCTTCAAAACAGGACATCATCTCATAGGCCTTCGTCACCGGGTATTCATATGGGTACAGGCGGCCCTCATAGGCCAGCTCAAACAGATTGGCCTGCATGCAGCCGCCGCGGCTGACAATATATTTAGCAAATTCCAGGTAGCGCGCCTGACCCGTGCGGTTATAGAGCAGCATCATCGGTTCGAGGATGGAGCTGGAATTCAGCCCGCCCCAGTGGTCGGTCGCGGTGTTGATCTCGATTTTCCCGGACGCCGCGCTTCCAATGTGCGCAATGATGTAGTCGGCATGTGCGCACATGGCTGTCAGCACTGCTTGGCAAAGCGACTTGTCGCGGCAAATCTGCAAATAGTGCTCCATACCGAGCAGAACGTATTTCCTGCCCCAGAGATCCCAGCCGCGGAATTCCTCCGCCAAACTGTAGGAGCTGATGCGGCCGTCTGGCGCCTGCATGGCGAGCATTTGCCGGACGGCGGCCGTCAGCTGCGCGTACAGCGTCTCGTCGTGCGTACAGGCATATACCATGCACCCGCCGCGCATGCTCTTGCCCCAGTATTCGCAGCGCCAGCCGTGGTCGGCGTCGTCTGTGCCCGGCGTAAACTGCCGGACGAACAGCGTCCATAGCTCGCTGTCAAGCAGCTGCGTTTTCGTGACAAATTGCATGGCCTGCAGCAAAGGCCCCTCAAACGATATGGCGCTGTCCGGCAGCGGGAACAGCTTGTCGGTATGGAGCCGGGGGCGATACGGCGAGGATTCTGGCAGCTGCGCGCTGATTTGTCTGTACATGTTTTTCCTCCGTTTCTGCCGGGACAGATCCAAGCCTTCGCGGCGCTGACGCCCGGCATTTTTCAGGTTCTGCCGCCATAGGCGGCCAAAGCCGATCCCGCTGCAGCGCGCAGTGGGACCGGCTTTTTATTCTTCTGCGCGGAAGACGAAATTCAGCCGCCCATAGGGTGCAGAGCAGCCATTCAGATAGAAGTCCTCCACGTTTTCAGTTTCCGCGATGTTGTCGGCCCACTTGAATTCCAAACGGAACCGTTTCGCGCCGGACAGTCCCAGCGCCTCGCGCGGAACAGCGGCATGGAATTCGCGCCCCGCATAACGCATGGGCGCAACCGCAGAGGCGTTCCAGCGCCAACCGCCCAGGCATTCGTAGAGCAGGGAATTCCGCCCGTCGAGCAGCTCGTGATTGAGCAGATAGTGATACCCGCACCACGACGGATGATCCAGCGGATCGCAGCCATCGCGTATGACCTTCAAAAACAGAAGCATCCACGGCGTAAAGCGGTAAGGCGTGATCTCGTCAAAGCATTTGGCGTAGAAATAGACGTTTTCGCTGTCGTAGGCGATTTTAAGCACATCGAACTCGTTGCGGCCGGAATCGTTACAATAGCGTTTGCCGTCCATGCCGACATGATCGCGCGGGATACGGAAGAAGGGGAAGCCGCGATAGGCGGGCTGAATGGATTGCCACTGTTCAAAGCTGCCGTCAATATCGATGCTAGCGCAGGCGTTTGTCTGGGGCCAGCCGGTACAGCCCTTGTAGCGACGGATGTAATCGGTCAGCTGCATGTAGTAATTATCAAAATGACCGCCCTGCATTGGCTCAAGGTCGCGCGAGAACTCCTGCGAAGCGGCGTCAATGAATGTGACGGGGCGCGAGGGATCCTCCGGCCGCAGGATGGGTGAGGCGACCCATTCGTTCCAGCCGGTCACAAACACCATGCGGGGGTCGGCGGCAATGGCATGCTCCCATTGCTCGGCGAAGTTATAGCCCCAATTGACCGCGCCGGGGGCGCTGCCGGCGCAGTCGCTGTGGAATGCGCGGTGATAGCTTCGGCCGCGGTTGCCGGTCTCGCCATGGAAGGCGGAGTCGCCAAATTTGATCTGCGGATGCTGTGCGGGCGAGACGCTGACGGCTTCCGCGCCGCCGGCGTCGTTGAGAAAAACGGCCTGCGGCCGCTCGAAGGCCATCCAGGGGAAGGCACCCGTCTTTTTTCGCGGCTCCGTCGGCCATTGGGTCAAGCGGATGTCAAAAAATGCGCGCACCTCATCCGAACAGAATTCGGGCCTGCCGATGAGCATTGGCTTGCCGTCGGGCATGAACCATAGCTCGGGGTAGCGCTTTGGCAGATAGACGGCCTCATAGATCTCCTGCGCGCGTTTGCCCGGTTCGCTATTGGTATAAAACGCGATTTTCGGCACGTCCCAGCCAGCCTGCTGATAGGCGTGGAAGATCTTCATCACAGTCAAGGCGTTATCCTTGTGCATGGTGTTGTTGGTCGTGTCGAATACGATGAAATCGACGCCCGCCATGCTCAGCATCATCACATGGCGGCGGATGACCCATTCGTCGCCGTGGTCGTAATAGCCGAATAACGGCTGCGCCCAGTAGCAGCCGCCGCAGTTCCACACCGGATCCTGCGCGTCCTGAAACACCTCTGGCGCGGTGCGCCAGAGAACTTCATTGTCCTGCATGGGGCGCATGCCGTCCTGCCAGTCAAGGTTAATGAAATAGAACATGCCGACATAGCGGTTTTGACGGCGGGCGCCGGCTGTTTCCGGCATGGGGAGCTTTCGGCCCAGCGCATCGATGCCGCCATACGGCCCGAAACTGTCGTTGCGTGTCACGGATGATCCTCCTGCTTGCACGTACTTGGCGCAGGTCCAACGCTCTCGCGCCGGACAAACTCTGCCTGAATGATTTTCTCTTCGATGGGCGGGTAGACCTCTGGGTGCAGCAGCGACAACAGCTGCTGCATCAGCGTCTCGCCAAAGGAAAAGGTATGGCACTGAATCGTGGAAAGCGCCGGCGCGGTATAGGCGGCGCTTTTGATATCGTCGCAGCCGACGACGGAAATATCCTCTGGAATACGAAGGCCAGCCTCTCGGAAGCGCTGCATGGCGCCGATGGCCATGAGGTCGTTCAGAACAAAGACGGCGCTGAACGGCTGCCCGCAGCGCAGCAGGCGGTCGGCCGATTCATAGCCTGCGTTTTCGTCGGTATAACCCTCGCCCTGAAAATGAAGCTCGGTGCAGGCCGGCAGACCGCAGTTTTGCAGCGCTTCGAGAAATAGATGGTATCGCACACTGTCGGATAGCTGCGGAAGGCCGCCTAAAAACGCGATGCGGCGGTGGCCAAGCGATTTCAGGCACGTTATGATATCAAAAATCGCCCCGCGGTAGTCCAGGCGGATGTGATCGTCGGCATAGACGGCCGGAAGATGAAGGTCAGATGCAAAATCGTGCAGGCTGTAAAAGCCGAAGGTGAGGATTACGCCGTCAACGCCGCGCGAGATAAGCTCGAGCATGGACTCTTTCGAGGAATAGTTTGCAGACAGCACCGAGACGATATAGCCCTCGCGCTCGGCCACATGCTGCACGCCGCCCAAAAGCGTTGCGTAGTGGGAGTTCTGGATATTGTCGATCAGCATGGCCACGTGCCGCGTCTCCTTGGTGACGAGACTTTTGGCCAGAAGATTGGGCCTGTAATGAAGCTCCTTGACCGCGTTCAGCACGCGATCGCGTACTGCGGGCGTCACGTTTTTGGTCTGGTTGAGTACATACGAGACAGTAGCGACAGACACGCCCGCCAACTGCGCGACTTCTTTCCGTGTGACCGCCATGATGCCTGCTCCTTTGTACGGCGAATATTGAGACTGCACTGCTGACGCCTCCGCGCCGCGCGAAAAGCGCCTGCCGATTTCACATTATTATAGACCACAAGGCGAGAAAAAGTCAACGATTTCCTGGACTGGGGGAAAGAAGTCGGCAAAAGCAATAAGGTCGCTCGGAACAGATTGTGCAAAATACACAAAAAAATCATATGAAACAAAAAAATATTGACAATTATGCTTGGGGGGGGGTATACTGAAAACGTAGTTACGCGAGTAAACGCATGTCCGAAATACCGCAGTCAGGGCATGGGCAGCTTCGGCTGCGGCGGGCGCGTACGCGCGTTACATGGGCTGTTCCTTGAGACGCCAGAAGCGAGTTCCAAAAAAATATTTAGGGAGGAAAAGAAATGAAAATCAAACGCATTATCGCTATGCTGCTTGCATTGATCATGTTGACCGCCTGCTTTGCGGGCTGCGCAGCACAGCAGGAAGAAACCCCGACAGAACCCACTGTTGAACCGACTGAAGATATTCAGACAGAGACACCTACCGAGGAGCCGACTGAACAAGCTCAGACAGAAACGCCCACCGAAGAGGCAGAAAACAAGACCATCACCGTCAGCGTTCAGACCGGACAGGGCACTGAGGCCGGCTGGACGGCCGTCGCCGAAGCCTATATGAACCTGCATCCTGATGTGAACGTCGTGGTCGATCTGAAGCCGCAGGACGGTTATGACCAGTGGGTTCAGAACGTATTCAATACCAACGACTCCACCACGGTTGATATCGTCAACATCAATCTGGCTGGCGTTGCTGCTACCAACAAAAGCATTAACTACGCCGATTACATTGATCAAGACAGCCCGTATTCCGACGGCGCCTGGCGCGACCAGTTCGAGTACGACAAACAAACGGTTGCCATCGGGAGCGGCGACTTCAATGCTTTGAGCCTGGAATCTGTGCAGGTACTGTGGCTGTATAACAAGGACATCTTTGATGAGGTCGGCGTCGAGATCCCCACAACCTGGAGCGAGCTGATCGACGTGTGTGAGAAGATCCAGGCCGCCGGCTATCAGCCTATCGCTATGCCGGGCGACTATGACAGCTTCTATTCCGGCACGATGGGCTGGCTGGCGCAGTGCTACGCCGACCAGACCACCCGTTCGCTGATCGAGCTTTACCGTTCGCAGCCGGGCGACTACACGTATGACCCCGATGTCGACGATTATTTCGAGCTCGACGTGACCGACCCCTACAACGACGACAGCGCGTATGTCACACTGAACCCCGTCCGCTTCTTCAAGGCAGTCTATGACGGCGATTACACCGCCCAGACGGCCGGCATGAAGACCGTGTGGGAAAGCTTTGCAAATGTATTCCCGAAGTATGCCGGCAACGACACGATGTTCGGCCTGGACGATGAAGGCGCGAAAACGCTATTCTATCAGGGCAAGGCTGCCATGTGGGTCAGCGGCGGCTGGGCCATCGTTAACTTTGCCAACGATATGAAGTCGCTGGCGGAAGGCGAGGAGATCTCCTTCAGTGAAGAAGGCGGCGCAATCGAGGGCGTAAAAGGCTTCACGCTTGGCTCGTTCAATATGCCCTCCATGGAAGGCGACGGGATTGAAGCAAATGCAAGAACCATTGAGGTCGCCAACGGCTTCCTGGGCTGCGTATCCAAGGATCAGGCGCACGACGATCTTGTTGTGGACTTCCTGATGTACTACTCTTCGTCCGAAGGCATGTCCGTGTTTGCTCAAGCAGCTCTGGCCGACGGCTGGGTTCCCAACGGCCCGTCGCTCGTCTACGACGTGCAGTATCCGGACGATGTGCAGGCCGCGTTTGAAAACCTGACCATGATCGGCAATTGCCAGAAGGGCTATGGCCAGGCGCTGGCCAGAGGCTTTGCGGAGATCCCCGAATCCTACCGTGCGTTCTATGACTATTGCTACCGCTACCTGACGGGCGCGATCGACGTCGATCAGTTCCTGGAAGAGCATGAACAAAACATCATGGACAACTTCGAAACCGGTATGACCAACTCCAAAATTGGCTACAGCGATCTGGAGAATCCGGCCAACGAGCCGACTAACCAGTAAGCGCTAAAACACACTAAAACTGAATGCAAAATGGAAAGGGACTGTTTTTCAGTCCCTTTCCCAATACATAGGAGATCGCGTTTCCTGTGTATTGGGGAGAGGACAGCAAATACAGCAAAACTGGGCTGTGTGAAAAATAAAAAAATTGTAGGCATAATAAAGAAAAAAGTGTGCTTGCGGCAAAAGCTATGGAATTTGTACAGTGGAAGCTATATGTTGTACCGCGCTACTGAAGATTAAGAAAGAAAGGTGAAGCCATGAGTAACAAAATCCGAATCGTGTGTGTGATTGTATGCTTCCTGCTGGTTGTCGCATCTGCATGCGGGTACATGATCTGCCAGGAAAAGTCGCAGGGGATCGAGGACATGGGCATTTCCACGGGCCTTAAAAATCAGACGCTGGAATATGACAGCGAGAATGACATCCTCTATATTGGCACGCATGACAACGTACTTGCGGCGTTCCAGGGCGACGAAGAGCTTTGGCGGGCACAGGCCAACGGCGCGTTCTGCGAACTGTATCTGGATGCGGAAGACGGCAAACTCTATGCCGCCAATGAGGATAACCACGTCTATATCTATCAGACGTCTGATGGCACGCTTTTACAGCAGATTGACGTGAACAGAAAGGTGACAGGCGTCGACGTCAATGCGGATCGGTCGCTCATCGCTGTGATAACTAAGACCGGCAGCAATAAATCCAACCTCATTGTCTATTCCATGGACGGTGAGGAGCTGGAGAACACAAGCTATACAAGCCCCTTGACCGGCGTGAAATTTCATACGGATGGGCAAACGCTGCTGATCACGACAAGAAAGGGCGAGGTCCAGCATGTCACGCTCGCCGGCGAGCAGTTGGGCACCTATAAGACAAATTACGAGGTCATGCAGTTCATCCGCAGCGGCGATACGTATTGGGCCGTCAACAAGGCCGGGCAGTATTATCAACTGACGGCGGATCTGGAATGCCTGCGTTCGGGGGCGATCAACAATACGGTCAAGGCCGTGATCAAAAGTATCGGCGTGAGCGGCGGCGGCGAGTATGTGCTCATTGGCTCAGAAGAGGGCTATCTGTTCGTCATGGACAGCCGCGAAAAGCAGATCTATATGGAAGATCTTGAAATCTGGCTGACGGACTTTACAGCCGTGGGCGACCGGGTCTACATCGCCGGTTACGGCGACTTTGTTAAGGCGGTGCATGCGGATAATCTTGCAAAACAGGACTCCTATCAGCTGTATGCGAAAGTTTTGAAATGGCTGTTGACATTGTCGGCCCTGTGCTTTATCATATGCCTGATTTCTGCGATCCCGTCGGCAAGACGCGCCGCGCTCAAGTTGATAAAGGCGATCTGGCGCAACAAGGTGGCCTATCTGATGCTGCTGCCGACGTTCGTACTGATCTTCGGCTATAATTACCGCAGCGTGTTCACCGCACTGATCCGCGCGTTTACAAACTGGAGCAAAGTCAACAATACCGTTGCAAAGATGGATTTTATCGGATTTGACAATTTCAAATCCATGGTGACAGAGGGATACTTCCTGATAGGCATGAAGAACCTGTTGCTCCTGCTGATCACGGCGATTCTCAAAACCATCACGGTGCCACTTTTGATAGCATGGCTGGTCAGCTCGATGCGAAGCGGCAAAAAAAAATACTGGTCCCGCTTCCTTTTGGTGCTGCCGATGGTAGTGCCGGGCATCATCAGCGCCATGATCTGGCAGCGTATCTACGACCCTGCCAGCGGCCTAATCAACAATCTGCTCAGCGCGGCAGGGCTGGAATCCTTGCAGCATGTGTGGCTGGGCGATGCAAAGACCGCGCTTTGGGCTGTTATCTTTATGGGCTTCCCGTTTGTTAGCGCAATGCCGTTTTTGGTCTACTACGGAGGGCTGATCAACATTGACAACGGGATCGTCGAAGCAGCCAGGATCGACGGCGCTTCGCGCTGGAATGTCTTCTGGCGTGTGCAGCTGCCGATCATCCGTCCGCAGATCAGTCTGATGGTGATGCTGACCATTTTGGGCACGATGCAGGATTTCAACGGCATCTTCATTTTGACCGGCGGCGGTCCGGGTACATCGACCTACGTCCCGGCATTGGAGTTGTATCTAAACGCGGCGCAGTTCGGCCGTTACGGCTATGCCTCGGCGCTTGGCATTGTGTTGCTGATCTTTACGCTCGTGGTAACAATGCTGAACAACATGCTGACCAAGGAAAGGGAGTGATAAAAGGTGAAAAGATTGAGCCAAAAAGAGCGGCGTGAGCGCCGGTTCCAGTTCTCGATACAGTTGGTTGTGGCGATCTTCCTGCTGCTTGCTTTTATTCCGATCTTCCTGATGATCCTGATGTCTCTGAAGACGAACTGGGATATCATTTATGATTTCTTTTCGTTCCCAAAGCAGATCGCATGGGAAAACTATTCCAAAGCGTTCAGCGTGCTTGCGACCAACCTGTGGAATACGCTGTTTGTGGTGGCTGCGGCTGTAGTACTAACGCTGGTGCTTTCTACGCTGTCCGGATTTGTATTCGCTACGATGCGCTTCCCCGGGAAGAACTTCCTGTTCCTGTCGCTGCTGGTGCTACTGATGATCCCTGGCGTTCTAAGCTTAGCTTCCAATTATAACCTGATTCTGGAATATGGGCTTTACAATACCCGCTGGGCGCTGATCTTGCCGTGGATTTCGGGCGGCCAGGTTTTGGGCATTATCCTGTGCCGGAATACGATCGAATCGCTTCCGCAGGATTTGTTCGAGGCGGCCAAGATCGATGGCTGCAGCGCGATGAATTCCCTTATCCGTATTGCGCTGCCGCTTTGCAAGCCTATTTTGGCAACGATTGCGGTTATGAAGCTGGTCGACTATTATAACGACTTTATTTGGCCGATGATGGTGATTGAATCGAACAGCAAACAAGTCATAACGGTTGCAGTGCGCGTGTTTACTGCCGCACAGGGCACTATCAACATTGGTTCCATGTTTGCTGGATATGTGATCGCTACGATTCCGCTGTTGATTCTGTTCATGTTCGGATCGCGGCTCTACATGGAGGGCTTAACAGCAGGCGCGCTGAAGGGCTAACGATGCGATAAGGGACACGACCCGTCCGGCCTGGACGGAGGAGAAAGTGACGAGAATGAAAATTGAAAAACTGAGAACCGACCATTTGAAGAACCCCGTCGGATACCAGCTTGGCGAACCCTGCCTGTCCTGGATCGTAACGGAGGCGCGGGGCGAGCGGGCCGTTAAAGCCCGCGTCCAAATCGGTATGGATGCAGAACTGACGCAGCTGGTGTTCGACAGCGGCGAGCGCAGCGACATTGACGCGTTGGGCTATGCGCCCCCGCTCAAGCTGGCAGAAGCCACGCGGTATTATTGGCGCGTGCGCGTGTGGGACGACGCAGGGGATTGTGCGGACAGTGATACAGCGTATTTTGAGACAGCTGCGGTGCTTGCGCAGGGAACGTGGATCACAGCGCCCTTTGACGCAAACGTCCATCCGCTGTTTCGCCGGCGCTTCGAGCTTTCAAAGCCGGTTGCCAGCGCCAGGCTCTATATCAGCGGCCTTGGCGTGTACGAGGCCTGGCTGAATGGGAAAAAGGTCGGCGACGAGTATTTGGCCCCGTTCTGCAACGACTATAACCTCTGGACGCAGTATCAGACCTATGACATCACACAGCAGCTGCAAACCGGCAGCAATGCCATTGGCGTCATGCTGGGCAACGGCTGGTACAAGGGCCGGTTCGGCTTTGTAGACAAGATGGGCGAGCTGTATGGCAGCAGCTTTCAGCTCATCTGTGAGCTGCATATGACGTATGCAGACGGCAGCACGCAGATGATTTGCTCGGATGAGAGCTGGCTGTGCGCGCCGTCGCCCGTGCTGGAAAGCAGCATTTACGACGGTGAGGTCTGGGACAGCAGAAGGCAGATCCCAGGGTGGGCGGAGCCGGCATGCGACGAGACCGGCTTTGTGCCGGCAGTGCGCGCGCCATCGCCGCTCGGCGCGCTTACACCTCGGCTCAGCCCGCCGGTGCGCGTGATGCAGACAGTCGAGCCTGTTGGGCTGATCCACACGCCGGCAGCAGAGCAGGTCGTTGACTTTGGGCAGAATATGACCGGATGGGTCGAATTTACGTGCCGCGAACCGGCGGGGACGGAGATCGTATTCCAGTTCGGTGAAATTTTGCAGAATGATAACTTCTACAATGAAAACCTTCGCACGGCAAAGCAGGAGTATCGCTATGTTGCCGATGGAAAGGTGACGCGTGTCCGGCCGCACTTTACGTTCTATGGTTTCCGCTATATGAAGGTGTGCGGGATTTCGGATCTGCACCTGGATGACTTTACAGGCTGCGTCATCTATTCTGATATGGACGTCTGCGGCCGCATTACGACCTCGAATCCAAAGGTGAACCGGCTGTTTGAAAATGCGCTGTGGGGTCAGAAGGGGAATTTCCTGGATGTCCCGACCGACTGCCCGCAGCGTGACGAACGCATGGGGTGGACGGGCGATGCGCAGGTATTCTGCGCTACGGCCTGCTACAACATGTATACGCCTGCGTTCTATCGGAAGTTTCTGTACGATATGAAGCTTGAGCAGGATACCCTGGAAGGCGCGGTGCCGCATGTAGTGCCGGACGTATTGGGCCAGATCGACAGAATTTTACATAAGCACGACAAAAAATCCGGCAACGTTGCAGTCAGCACGGCGCACAGCTCCTGTGCATGGGCCGACGCGGCGACTGTGATACCCTGGACTGTGTACGAAGCATATGGCGACAAGACAATGCTGCGCGCGCAGTATGGCAACATGAAGGCATGGACAGATCATATCCGCAGCGTGGATGTGAACAAGTGCGGCGGGCGCTATCTGTGGGCGGATGGGTTCCACTTTGCCGACTGGCTGGCGCTTGACAACTACCATCGGGGCAGCAGCTATGGCGCGTCTGACCCATATTATATTGCCAGTGCCTACTATTACTACTCCGCCAGCTTAACGGCGAAAGCGGCGCGTGTGCTGGGCATTGTGGATGACGCTGCATATTACGAGGATCTTGCCGTGCACATCAAATCGGCCATTCAGGACGAGTATTTCACCAAGACCGGGCGACTGGCTGTCGATACGCAGACAGCGCTGGTGCTGGCGCTGAGATTTGATTTGGTTCCGGACGAATTCCGGCAGAGACTGATCAAGCGCCTGCAGGAAAAGCTGGAGGAAGAGGGAAACCACCTGACGACCGGCTTTGTGGGTACGCCTTTCCTGTGCCCGGTGCTGACCGAGTGCGGCCTGTCGCAGACGGCCTATACGCTGCTGTGCAACGAGGACTATCCCAGCTGGCTGTATGAGGTGAACATGGGCGCGACCACGATTTGGGAGCGCTGGAACTCAGTGCTGCCTGACGGCAGTATCAGCGATACCGGCATGAACAGCCTGAACCACTATTCCTATGGCTCCATTGTCGAGTGGATGTACCGTTATATGTGCGGTGTGCGCGTGACGGCTCCCGGCTTCCGCCGCTTTATGGTGAAGCCATATGTGGATGCGAGATTTGACTGGGCGCAGATGGAGTATGATTCTGCGGTGGGCCGGATCGAGAGCGGGTGGTGCAGGACGGCAGACGGCTACACGTTCCATGTGGTCGTCCCGTTTGACGCGGAGGCTTCGTTTGTTGTCACGCTGGACTGCCGTGAGGTTTCTATCAACGGCGTTTTGCAGCCCGGCGCGGGAAAGAACAGCCAGCTGTCGCTGGCAAAGGGCGAATACAACATCGATATTGTTTGCTGATCGCTTTGCGCCGCAGGGCAGAAACTGCCCTGCGGTCTGCACATCACGAAAGAGGGATGCGATATGGAAACCTATACCCATGCAGAGGAAACCTTTGTGAGCAAAAAAGCGCTGGGCTGCGACAATGAGGATCTGAAGGCGCTTGGCATTGAGCATTCCCTGCTCAATATCAATCTGCCGGCTATGATGCGCGTTGTGCCGGAGGAGGACTCCATCGCCTTTGTCTGCCGGGGCAAGCAGTACTGGTTTGACCGTAAGGCGGTGGAGCAGACGGATGAGATCTTGCAGAACATGTGGCGCTACGGCGTATCTGCGACGGCGATCCTGCTCAATTCCCCACGCCTGTTTGGCAGCCTGGGCGAGCAGGCGCTTCTGGAAAAGGTCATTCATCCGGATTTTGACTGGAATGACGCGCAGGCGTATATCAGCGCATTTTCGATGGACACAGAGGACGGCAGAAACTATTACGAGGCTTTTGTGGAATTCCTGTCCTGGCGGTATATGCGTGACGATGCAAGATACGGAAGAATCACAGGCTATATCGTATCCAATGAGGTGAATTCTCAGCGTGTGTGGGGCAATGCGGGCAAAAAGACTGTAGAGGAATATCTCAAAGAGTATGCAAAGACGATGCATCTGACGTGGGACGCGTCGCATCGGTATTGGGAGCACGCGCAGGTGTTTGTATCGCTGGATCATTTCTGGGCGGGCCGCTATGAGCCGGACAAGCCGCTGCAGTCCTATCGCGGAAGAGACGTGATCGATCTTCTGCTCCGGTACGGCAAAGAGCTTGGTGATTTTGGCTGGGGCGTTGCCTATCATCCCTATCCCGAGGACCTGCGCTATCCGGATTTTTATAACGACAGAATGCCGAGCTTTTATTTTGACACACACGTCATTACCTTCAAGAATATCGAGGTTCTGCACGAATATCTGGGTCAGCAGGCGTTTCTATATGAAGGCCGCAGACGCCCTATCGTTCTCTCCGAGCAGGGGTTCAACTCCCGTCAGGACGCGTTTTCTGAACAGCAGGGCGCGGCGGCCTATGTGCTGGCGTATCAGAAGGTCAAACGCTTGCCTGGCATTTTGTGGATGACGCATCATGCGTATCTGGATAACCCGCATGAATTTGGCCTGCATCTTGGGATCCGCGAACGGAACGAGGATGGCACGCCGGGCAGAAAGCGGCCCATCTACGAAGCCATGCGCGCCATGGGTACCGAGCATGAGGCCGAGGCGGTGCGCTGGGCAAGAGGCTTTATTGGCGAAGCGCTGTATCAGCAGCTGGAGGCGCCGGTGACGTATGCGTGCGACGAAGACCGTTCAAAAGAAACAGAATTCGGCTGACGCAGTCACCACCGGCCGCATTTTGCGGCCGGTGGTGCTGGAGCTGATATTTACCTTTCTGATCTCCAACCTGAATTCGCTGATCATCAACCGGTTTTCCGCGGACGCAGTCGCTGCGACCACGGCGGTGGGGACGTTCCTGTCTTTGATGCTGAACCTGTACTCTGTGTTTTATGCAGGAGCAGGCATTTTGCTGGCTCCGTACTGGGGAAGCGGCCGCTATGCAGAGGGCAGCAGCGTCTGGTCTGTGTCGCTGTTTGACAACTTTGTGCTTAGTCTGGTGTTGGGCGGAATTGGCTTCGCCGGACACGCCGGGATCTGCAGTTTGCTGAAGGTCCCAATGGAACTGCAAAAGATGGCGGGCGGATATTTAACGATCGCACTGGGCCTGTCCGTCTTTCAGGGCTTTACACTGACCTTCAGCACGGCGTTTCGCTCGATCGGCAGTATGCATGTTGCAATGATGGGAAATACCCTGATCAGCGGCAGCTGCGTGCTGCTGAATTTTCTGGTTTTCAAGTGGATCCCAACGCAGCAGCAGACGATCTATCATTATGCATTGGCCGGCATTGCGGCGCAGATGCTGGGATGCGCGTTCTATTTTTGGATGGCGCGTCGCGATACGCGTATTACGCTGCGCTTGTTTGGCCCGGATTGGCGGCAAACCTGCCTGCAAACAACTGGAAAGATGTTCCGTCTGGGCTTTTTTGGCGGCATGGAGGGCGTTATTTATCTGCTGGCGCAGACAGTACTGGTCTCCATGATCGGGCGGCTCGGCACGGATGCCCTGAAAATCAGCGGCTATTGCGCCAATGTGACCAATTATTTGACGATCCCGGCCAATGCGTTCACCATTACAACGGCCACGCTGGTCGGCCTTGCCATCGGCGCGGGCGACGAGCAGAAGCTGAAGCGCTGCGTGAAGCAGGGACTGCGGCTGGCGCTGGGGGCGACAACGGCGTTGGAGCTTGCCGCGCTGCTATTCGGAAAAAGCGTCCTGCGGCTGTATGTCAGCGACGATGCGATGCTGCGCGCATGTATGCAGCTGATCCTGGTGGATGCGTTCGTGGAGCTGTCGCGCTGCGTTGCGGCGATCCTGATCTCCGGCCTGAAGGCGATTGGCGACGTCAGAACGCCGTTCGTTATGGTGATCGTAGGCGGCGGGCTTAGCATTGCGGCGGCGTGGCTGTTTGGCATCCGTTTGGGACTCGGCCTGCCGGGCGTCTGGGTCGGATATGGCGTTGATCTGTCGCTGCGCGGGATCGTTGGTATGGTGCGCTGGCGGCAGCATGTCACACGCCGTTCGTATCCGATCTTGGGACAGACCAATTGAAAAGCGGCGTTTTTTACAGGAAACAAGGAGGAGCATATGAATCACAGCAAAGCGGTCCTTTATCAGCTTCCGGAGAGCAGCCAGACCCAGATGATGGGCTATGTTCTGGTCAACAGCGACGGAGGCATTGCCGTCATTGACGGCGGCAACGATGCAGACGGCGAGACGCTGTTTCGGCTATTGCAGGAGCTTGGCGGCGAGCATCCCATCGTTGAGAAGTGGTTTTTGACCCATTTTCACCCGGATCATGTGGGCGCTTTGCTGGAAATTTTGCGAGAACACCCGGCGGCGCTGGAAATCCGTTCCCTCTACTACAATTTCCCGTCAGACGAGCGTGTGCTGCGGGAAACGCCGGGGGATCTTCCTACGGTGCGCGCCTTCGCTGCTGTACGCGAGCAGTTCGCCGCGTGTACGACAACGGTGCATACCGGCGACGTGATCCCGTTTGGAAGCATCTGCTTTAAGGTCCTGTTTATGCCGGATGATTCCATCAAGACGAACGTGGTCAACAACTGCTCGACCGTTCTGCGCTGCGACATCGGCAGCCAGCGGATCCTGTTTTTGGCCGATCTTGGCCCAGAGGTCAGCGCGCAGTTTTCTGCCATGTGGCCCGACAGTGAGCTGCGTGCTGATTTTGTACAGATGGCGCACCACGGGCAGGGCGGCGCGACCAGGCAGATATATGCGCGTATTGCGCCGAAGGCGTGCCTTTGGCCCACGCCGCTATGGCTGTGGGAAAACGATATTGGCACAGGCCGGGACAGCGGCCCGTGGAAAACGCTTGAAGTTCGGCAGTGGATGGCACAGCTGCATGTAACGCGGCACTATATCAGCCACCAAGGACTGCAAAGGATTCAGTTCCCGTTCGATTTTGACGCGCAGGAATGATGCGTTCATGGGCCGTAATGTTTGGCGCATGTTCCAGGATGAAGCTGGATTTGAAAGAAGCAATACGCCCCAATTTTCTGCGTACAGGATAGAAATCCCTGGGTAGGAAGGCTGAAGCCTGCAAAGCGTATCGTTTCTAAACTTATATTTGATACAAACGAAGCTGTAGCGCGGCAAATCATAGATATACAAGCGCAAATATGCATTGATAGAAGTCAGAAAAATCCCAGTTCGCGGGGCTGACAATATTGGTGGCGCTGGAGATTTCTGAGCAGCCGCTGGCTGTGGAGATCCCAGCGCACGTGTATTGCAGCGCGCGTTTGCTGCGCGGCGGCGAATCAACAGAAGCGTAAAAGAAAGGGCGTACCGTAAGACGGTACGCCCTGCAGCGAGTCAAAAAACCTCGTAGCGTTCGCGGCGCGCACGCCGCGAAACAAATGGAATATGTTTTCTCCGGCGACATGTGCGTCGGGGAAAACACGTCTCGGCCCGCAAACGTGCGAGTTGTTCGCCGCAGGCGGTAAACGAGTGCGCTGCAGCGGGCCGTGATCCTTTTGTCGGAAAAGGCGCATTGCCTTTTTCGACAGTCTCAAGGGCGTACCGT